>JAUNPZ010000176.1 GCA_030536455.1 Lachnospiraceae bacterium
CCGTCCCCGGTCACATTATCAAACTGCCAAAGCTCCGCGAAGAATGCCAGAGCCATACCCTGTCCCCAGCCCTGAATCCACTTCTTGGAGATATTCCGGTAGCCGTCCCGGTCCTTCATCACGGCGGTTCCGCCGGATACATTCATCACCCGTCCGTCCTCGGAGATATTGTCCAGAAGACCCTGGATGGTTTTCTGTGCGTACTTCACATGAAGCGGATTGTGCTTTGCCAGCATGGCCGCTCCGATTCCGGCGGATGCGGATACCTCCTCGTAGGATTCCTCATCGTCCAGGATGGTGCGCCACAGGCCGTTTTCCGTCTGAAGGGTCTTTAACGCGGAGAGCTGCTCGTTTAAGCTGCCCACGATTTCCAGGTAATCCGGATACAGGTAGCACTCCGGCAGGCATAACGCCACCTGGCTCATGGTGTAGGCCGCCCAGCAGTTGGCCCGTCCCCAGTAAAAGCCGGACATATGGTCCTTCGTGATGTTATTGTAGCCATGATACCACAGCCCGGTGTCCGGGTTCTGTAAGTACTGGATATGCCACTTGTACTGGTTTAAAGCATCGTTCACCAGCTCCGGACGCTCTTCCATCACGCCCACGCGGAGCAGGAAAAATGCTGCCATAAACAGGGTATCCGCCCAGCACTGCTCCGGGAAATCGTTCTTTGCGGATACGGTGTGCTGAAGCACGCTGTCGCCAAAGCGAAGGGCATGGTTCCGCAGATAATCCACCTTGGAATCAATGATTTCCCGGTATTTTTCCTCACCGGTGGCCTGATATAAGGTAATCAGGCAGTGGCCCATGGCGCAGGTATTGACCGTCCAGTTTGGAAGTCCCAGCTCAATCAGCTCATCCACCCGCTCCTTCATCACCTGAAGATAGGACTCCTTCTTTGTCGCCTCATAGGCCTTTGCGATGCCGTAATAGGCTACGCCGCAGGGCCAGTCCCAGGACATATCCATCCGCATGGTGCGTTCTACTACTTTGTCCATCACCTGTTCCATCTGTTCCTGATTATAAATAAGCTTTGCCATTTTTATATTCCTCCTAATCCGGGAACGGCTCCGTATCTTCGCCGTTCCCGTCTCTATTATTTTACCATCTCCGACCGATTCTGGCAAAATTTTTTCACAAATAATTCCGCTGTTTTTCTTGCGCCGGATTCTCTCAAATGCACGCCGTCTTCCCGGTAATCCTCCCGCAAAAGCCCCAGTTCTCCGGCATCCTCCAGATGAATCAGAAGGACATCTTCCTCTCTGGCCGTCCGGGCCATCGCCTGCCGGTAGCCGTCTAAGGCCAGCCGGACTTCCTTCGCCTCTCCCTGGCTGGTTTCCGCGCAGTCGCAGACCGGGATGGAGGTGACAAGCACCGGAATGGCTCCCTTCGCTCTGGCTGCCTCCACATAAACCATCAGGGAAGCCTTAAAGTCCTCCACGGACACATACCGCTCCGGCTTATTCTCTGCCGCGTCATTGTGGCCGAACTGAATCACCAGATAGTCTCCGGCCTGCATACCTTCCCGGATTTCTTCAAAACGTCCTTCCTCCCGGAAGCTTCTGGAGGAACGGCCCGCCATGGCGCAGTCCTTTACCTTCCATCGTCTTCCTTCCCATACCTTCGTCTGGTCAAATGGGCTGTCCGGACGGTGTTTCGTGGTAAAGCACTGTCCCGGCTCCAGACCAGAAAGAACGAACTCGCCCCAGCCGTACTGCGGCCGCTGGTCCGGACGGTAAGCCTGCATGGTGGAATCTCCCGCCATCCAGATGACCGGCTTCCGCTTCATATAAGGGAGCACCTCGCCAAAATCCATATCCGAAGCATAGTAAAAGCTGGGGTGCACCGGCTGGTTATAGCAGTTATTCTGCCAAGCCACGCCGCAGCGATACTGGGTATCCTCCATCATGGTCATCAGCTTATGGCTGCTGATTTCCATATTGGTGTAGATGCGGATAGCCCGGCTGTCCTCGGTGCGGAGCAGAAGCTCTTCCCGGTAGTCTCCGAAGATATCCGCCACCAGGCAGGGATTTCCCTTGGTTCCGTTATTGGTTGCGGTGCCTTCCGGCTCTAACATCACGCCATGGCGCAGGTCGCAGACCACGCCCTTTGCCTTCTGCTCCAGATAATTTCCGCCGTCCGTTACCTGGGTGGTCATATCCTTATCCCAGCGGATGCACATATTGGTTCCCGGCACCGGACCCTCGATGAGCTGGCCGTGGCAGTCAAAGAACATTCCATCCTTCACCCAGCACTGCAGGCCCCGTTTTCCAGGCACCATATCGCCAATCATGCAGCGTCCCAGGTCCTCCGTGGCATACTGGCCGAACAGCGCCTTTCCCGTCTGGGCATCCCGCAGGGCAAAACCGTAAGGAACCGCCTCGGCGCCCTCGAATACGTTAAAGATTTCAAATCCCGGACGGTCCGGGTCAATGTCCGCCACATGCATGGCATCCCCGTGTCCCAGCTTGGCCCGCACTCCGTCCGGGCGCAGGTCATCGACGCTGTAAAGAAGGCTTCCGTCATGGTCAATGCAGGCTCCGCCGTAGATGATTTCCATACAGCCGTCTCCGTCCACATCGGCGGCAGACAGAGAGTGATTGCCCTGGCCCGCCAGCTTTCCATATACCGGATCCGTTCCATAGGCTTCATGAGGATTGCTGCAGAATGGATTTTCCATCGGCACAAATCCGCTGTCCACCCGCCAGATTTCCTTCATGCCTCCTTCCCGGAAATCAAAGGCAGCCACCGCTGTCCGGGTATAGTAGCCCCGGCAGATGATCAGTGACGGATGCTTTCCGTCCAGATACGCCACGCCGGAAAGGAAACGGTCCACCCGGTTGCAGGGCTCGATGCGCTTCATGGCATAATCTCCCCACATCAGTCCGTCATCCACTCTCGGAAATGGGAATGGGATTGTCTCCAATTCCTGTCCGTCACCGGCGAACATGGTCAGATACTCCGGTCCCCGGTAGATGAAGCCCTCCACACGGCGCAGGTCATTTTTTCCGCTTCTGGACGGCGCATACACATCCATAAAATAGTCCGTCAGCCACAATGCGTCCTCATGGGACAGCGGATAGGAGAACTGAACCGGGATATGGAAGCACTCCTCTAAGGTTTTCGGCCAGCGGCCGGCCTTTACCTCCGGATGCCCGCTCCATTCTTCAAACATCCGGCAGATATGAGCCGCATAATCTCCGGCGCTGCACACATAGTTGTCCGCATGGGAATATCCGGCCGCAAGGTCTGTCTCCGGCATGGTGACATAGGAGGAAAGCGCATTCCCCTCCTGGTCATACCGGGTCATGCAGGTTCCAGGCGCGGTCTTTACGCTGATTTCCGCACGGCCGTCCCCGTCAAAGTCATAGCACATGAACTGGGTATAATGCGCGCCCGCACGGATGTTGGCTCCCAGATCCAGCCGCCACAAAAGGGTCCCGGATAACTTATAGCAGTCCAGATAGCACCGTCCGGTGTAGCCCTTGATGGAAACATCATGGGAGTTGGACGGGTCCCATTTGACCAGGTATTCGTATTCGCCGTCGCCGTCCACATCTGCCACGGACATGTCATTGGCGGAATAGGTGTAAGCTTCCCCGGCCGGGGTTACGCCGCCCTCCGGCTTCTGCAGAGGCAGCTCCAGATAGGCATTCTTCCAGGGATGCACACCTGCCTCCCCGCAGCCTGCCATTTCCGGCTCTTCTGCAGCCTTCTCAAGTCCTTCTCCCACCGGTTCCACCGCATATACATCCTGCATGCCGCCTTCCCGGTCCAGATAGTTGGTGCTGTCTGTAACTTCTGCAATCGGTTTTCCATTCCGGTACACCAGGAACCTGGCTCCGGTCAGGCCTGTGTTTTCGTAACCGCAGACCTCCTTCAAAAAGAGCCGCCAGGACAGGAAGATGCCCTCCTGCACCGGCACGGCAATCAGACCACGATTTAATTTTTCCAGCTGCGGGTCCTCTCCCGGAAGAACCGGCGTCTCAAACCAGTTTCCGGATAATGCTTCCTCTTCCTTGTCTTCCTTCACCTGCAGGTAATGGGGACGCTCTGTGGATTTTTCCAGCCGGTATTCCCAGGTTTTCTTATCCTTCCCGGTCTCCGCCGGCTGCGAAAGCTCTGCCATCCGCCGCCCCACCGCAGTCCGGCTTCCCGTATCCGACCAGAACACCAGGCATTTCTCTACATCCGCCTCGGTCTCCCAGCTTACGGTCACGCCGTTTTTATCCATCTGTTTGATTCTGATATCCATAATTTCCTCCATAATCGTGCGTGTTTTCAGCACATTCAAACGTTACCATTCCGCATTCTGTTCATCGGATGCCAGTACACAGCTGTGAAGCAGGCTGGCAGAAGCAAGGAACGACCTGTGAACGATTCGAGAAGCTGGTTAGCGTTCAGGCCGCCAAAGCTGCTGCAAAAATTCCGTTTACAAAACGGAATTTTTAGCGGGCTTTGTCTGAGGGAATGTACATTAAGTACATTCCTGAGTTGCCCGCGGCAGTTACGCAGGCAGAATGAATGCTTAGCAGCTTCCGATGAG
>JAUNPZ010000177.1 GCA_030536455.1 Lachnospiraceae bacterium
CTGTGTCTGGGACCGGGTAAACAGCAACTTCCGCTACAAGGAATTTGTACCGCTTTTGAAAACCGGCCAGACTGCGATTCGTCTGCAGAACTGGGAACCGAATCCGGAGCCGAATCAGCAGCCGGGGCGGGAGTCGAATCAGCAACCGAATCTGGCTTCGGTTCAGCAGTCCGTGGAAATCCCAGTCCTTGCCTGTACGGAGAACATGCCGCTTTTAAGAGAAGAGTATGCGGCAGACGGACTGGTGCAGTTTCTTCCGGCCTCTCTCTGGAAACAGATTGCCGGAACAGTTGGTCCGGCCGAACCGGATGTCTATATCCGGGCGCTGGCGGAAGAGGGAGCCGGGCTTATGGAATTGGAGGAACTGGAGGCGGAGCTGACTGCCATCCTCGGAGGGGATTACGATTTTGAAATGGAGAACCGCATTCAGGAGAAGCTGGATAATGACAGGATGCTGGCCGGATACCGGCTGATAATCGGGGCCTTCTGCATCCTCCTTGCCGCAATCGGGATTGCAAATGTATTTTCCAATACCATGGGCTTTTTACAGCAGAGGAAACGGGAATTTGCCCGATATATGTCTGTGGGCATGACGCCGGGGGGAATGAAGAAGATGTTCTTCATCGAGGCGCTGGTAATCGCAGGACGCCCGGTGCTGATTACGCTGCCGGTTACGGCCCTCCTTGCAGGGCTGATGATAAAGGCAAGCTATTTAAACCCGGCGGAATTCCTGGCGCAGGCCCCGGTGCTTCCGATTGCGTTTTTCGCGCTGGCGGTTTTTGGCTTTGTGGCGCTGGCGTATGTAATCGGAGGACGGCGGATTCTGGCCTGCAGCCTGACGGAGGCACTGCGGGATGATACCATGATGTAAGCAGTGGTTTTCATCAACTCTATGTGTTACCCAAATTTTGCTTTTCAATATATTCAGTAGGGGTTAAGCCGGTATAGCGTTTGAATACCTGGCTGAAATATTGCGGATTGCTTCCAAAGCCGACGGATTTTGCAATTGTCTTTATATTGTCGTTATGATAGCGGACCATCAGGCGGACGGCCTCTTCCATACGTTTATTATTCAGATATTCAGAAAAGCGCAGCCCCTCTTCCTTTACAAACTGCTTGCTCAGATAACCTACACTTACGAAAAGGTAGTTTTCAGCCAGCCATTTTAAGGACAGATTTTCAGAATCCAGATGCTGTTCCACATAAGACTTTAGGAGTGAGATATTCGCACTGTTTTTGGGAGAAACGGAGATGGGGTTCTCCTGAAGCAGAACGACCTCCATCAAAGCCTGGAGATTCGGAATATCCGGGCAGGAATACAGTTTTCGAAAAAAGTCGCAGGCAATGTTCAGCGACAAAACTTTTTCGCCCGGATACTGCTTTAAAAACAGGCTCAGCGCCAGAGTCTTCGCCATATCCATTGACATGGAAGGGATAAAAATATGTTCCAGAAGCTGACGGATTTCGGAATTGCCCTTTGCACTGGCCAGGGAAGCCTCGATTTGACTGATATGCCATGGGGAGGCCAGGTTATTGTGGAATTCGTATATTTCTGAGGTGTGGTAAATCAGAAGAATCCGCTCGTATCTTAAAATTCTTAAAAGAATCTCATAAAACAAGGCTTTCGAGTCCGGTCCCTGAAGAAAATGGACATCAAAGGATGCCGGCTGCCCAGGATACTGTGGGCAGCTGCAGAGGGAACTGCGGATTTTTGCGCCGCATTCTGGCCGGGGGGCAGAGAAAATCAGGGCGGCATGGTTCCCGGCATATATGACAGGGAACGCATGGTCTGCTCCACATGCAAGCGCCGTCTGCTGGGCGGCTTTTGCAAAGTCCTTCAAGCACGCCTCCTCCATATTGGAACAGATGCAGGCGTATAAACCGGAAGAAGGGATGGACAGAAGGCCTTGATACCGTTTAAAAATCGAAGAAAATTCCTCCGGGCGTGTTAAGGATTCCATGATAAAGCATTGCTCCAGCGGCGCCTGCAGGCTGAACAGCAGTCGTTCCTGCTCCTCTTTTTTCTGCTGTTCCTTCAGCTTTGTGTCCTGGCGGATGGAAATCAGGATGTCAATCAGCTCTTGCTTGTCGGTAGGCTTTAACAGATAGTAACGGACGCCATATTTCATAGCCTGTTTGGCGTATTCGAATTCACTGTAGCCGGAAAGCAGGATAAAGGTAATCTTGGAGTCTGCCTTTATAGAACGTTCAATCAATTCCAGACCATTTAAAAACGGCATCCGGATATCGGTAATCACAACATCCGGGTATTCATCACAGATGATATCATAAGCCTCCATGCCGTTTTTGGCGGCTGCAATCAGTTCATAGCCCAGTTTGGGATAGTCAATCATTTCAGATAAGGCTTCACGGATAATTTGTTCGTCATCAACAATCATTAATCGGAGCATGTAAAATCTCTCTTTCTTTTGGAATGGACAATACGACGATTGCCATGCTGTCTTTATTATAAAATGTCAGTCCATAGAGGTTTCCGTAAATCAGCTTCAGCCGGGAGTCAATGTTGACAAGACCGACCCCGGAACCCTGTGGAGTAATCTGCTTGTGCTCAATTTTCCAAAGAAGGTCGTCCTCAAACTGTGAGCCGGTGTTGGCAACCTGAACCTGGTAACGGTCTTCCAGTTCGCGGATGGTTACACGAATGGTACATACCTCATCCGTATATTCCATCGCATGCTTCAGCGCATTTTCAACGAGCGGCTGGATACAGAACTTCGGAACGTAGATGAGGGACGTATCCTTCGGCGTGGATAGCTCGAAAACCAGCCGGTCTTTAAATCGAATCCGCTGAATGCGGATATAGTTGTCCAGAACGGAAAGCTCATAAGAGAGGGGAATCAAATCATCCTGTCCGGTAATGGAAGCCCGGAACATATTCCCCAGGGAGCGCGCCATCACCGAGATGTCGTCTGCTCCGCATTTTTGAGCCATCCAGTTAATGGTATCCAAGGTATTGTAGAGAAAATGAGGGTTAATCTGCTGCTGCAGCATCTTGATCGTGGCGTCCCGCAGAAGAATCTGCTTGTCATAGTTTTCATCCCTCAGAACCTTGACCCGTGTTGTCATTTCATCGAAGCTGACATGAAGCTGGCCGATTTCATCCTTGCGGTGGAGATAATCATATTCCCTCCGGTCATGGGGAGCAGGAAGCCCGCCTCCAAAACAACGGATTTTTTCCACCAGAAAATCCAGATGCTTCAGGATATGACGGAATACAACCTGTACCAGAAGCAGTGCAAAGATTCCGAAGCAGGCGGAAAATACAAAAACCCCGATTCGGACTGCCTGAATGTTTCGAAAAAGAGGGTCGTAATCCCGAAAATAAAGATAGTCCCATTTTACATAGGGGATGCTTCCGGCGATGATAAATTCCTTCTGCTGCTCGAATGATGCGATGGTATAGGTATTGCTCTGCTGATTCATGGAGGAAATCAGCGTATTGTATAAATCGTCATGATACGGAGTCTTCGGATAAAAACGTTTCCGGTCTGCCAGCAGGATGAAGCGGGAAGTTTCCGGCGGGTAGCCTGCTTTTTCCAGCGAATCACGGATTAAATGCTCCATATCGATTGTAATATAAAGAGAAGCAAGCTTGCGCAAGGTCAGATATTTAATCTGGCGGATTGTGCGGGCAGCTACGACGTCAGAGCCTGCCTTCGGAGCCGTTTCCCATATCAGCCGGCCGTTTGCTTCCTCGGCATTTCGGTTCATGGCGTCGATATCAAATCGTTCCAGATCGGAAGTATTTCCCATGCAGATATTGGTCCCGTCATCCAGTATGATATTAATGGATTTTATGTAATCATCGTAAAAGGTGTAAGGATAAAGTCCCTGGTAAATATCTCTTTTTGCCAGGGCTTTCCGGTTGCTGCTTGGATTATCATGTAGGAAACGAAGATTATCCTGAATGATGCTGTCGCCTACCATGTTGTTGGAAAGGGCTTCGACGGCCTGCAGTTCGGCGGTAATCGAGGAAGAAACATGGCTCAGCATCTGGGCATTTGCCTGGTAAAGCTCTTTTTCGTAGCTGCTGGTCAGTACTTGAATGCTGATAAAAAATGTAAGGTAAATCCCGGTCAGCATGGCAGCGACAATGAGCCAGATTTTTTTATGTAAAGAAAGATTGTTAAAGCGTTTTATTATGTGGTTCATGATACGGAGCCCTCCCATCCTCTGACAGGGTTATTATATATGAAAAGTGACAACAAAAAAAGCGCATTCCATCAAAAAAGCCATTTTTTGAACAACGAAAAGCCGTTATTTAACTTTACTATTGTATAAGTTTCACATAAAATGAATGCACAAAGGAAACAAACTGGTAAAAACAACAAACAGGAGGAAAAAGCGATGAAAAAAAGATTATTTGCAGCATCTATGGCGGCGGTTCTGGCAGCAGCATCCCTGACTGCCTGCGGCGGCGGTGAGAAGGCACCGGCCAAGGAGACGAAGGCGGCAGCGGAAACTCAGGCGGCGGCAGAAACC
>JAUNPZ010000178.1 GCA_030536455.1 Lachnospiraceae bacterium
GTTCTCCATATATTTCAAATTTTTTCCACATTTTTCTATTTTTCTCTTGCAAAATCCGACAAACTGTCTTATAATAGGAGCATCAAATTCTTTAACGATGAATTCTCATCGTAAGTGTCCCAAAGTTGGACCACCTTCCATTGTAAGGTTTTTATTACCCATATTTTATTTACCATTTTACTTATTTATTTTTATGTTTTTCTATTTCCTATTATTTTAAGTGTTATTTTTATTAACAATTTTTAGGTTTTATTTTTGCTGCATTTTTTCTGAAAATCAATTTAATTTTCTATTTTGGAGGACTTTTTTATGGAATATGAATTATTTTTACAGCTCGTAAAAGAAGACATGGAGAAAAAGCTTGGAAAAGATTATCAGGTTACATTAAGAGCGATTCCGAAAAACAACGGCGTCATTCGTGACGGCATCTCCATCTGCAAGAGGGAGGAGGATGTTGCTCCTACTATCTATCTGAATGATTTTTATAAAGAGTTAAAAGGCGGCCAGCCAGTGAATATGGTCTGTGACAGTGTATACCACACCTATCTGTCAAATCCCAGCCTGCCCTACCTGGATTCAAAGGTACTTTCTTCCTACAAGGAGATTCGGGACCGGATTGTATACAAGCTGATCAACACGCAGGCGAACCGGACCCTTCTGACCCACCTGCCCAGTCTGCCCTTCCACGATATGTCCATGGTATTCTATCTCCTGATGGAGCAGAAGGAGCATGGTTATGTCACTGCGCTCATTCATAAAGACCACCTGCGAACCTGGCAGATACGGGAGAAGGAGCTGTTCGAAACCGCATTGAAGAACACGCCTGCCCTTCTTCCTCCTGCCATCCAACCCATGAGCAACGTGCTGAAGCGCCTGGCCAAGGAAGCCATGGGGGAGGATTATGATGAGGAGACCTTCCACGCCCTTTTGGAGGCCGCTGAGGAGCAGCGTCTGGAAAGCAATCCGGTATTTCCTACACTCTATGTCCTCACGAATCCGGCCGGAATCAATGGAGCCGCATGCATGGCCTATCCGGATGTTATAAAAAACTTCGCAGACCGGCTGGAACAGGATTTGATTATCCTGCCCTCCAGCATCCACGAAGTTCTGATTGTTGCAGATTCCAACACTTATAATTATGAAGATATGAGCCGTCTGGTCAAGGATATTAACGATTCCGAGGTTCCGGTGGAAGACCGGCTTTCCAATCAGATTTACCGTTACAGCCGGGAGCAGAATCAGATTACGGTTGTCTCTCATGGTCCTGTCCTAACCGGAACAGTGAGTCAATAAAAAACACCGCCATGGCGATTGCTCCTGCAATCTGCAGCGTCTGTACCAGATAAAAGGTCGCCATGGAACTGGCATCCTGAATCATATAGTAAACGCTGCGGTAAATGGACGCTCCCGGAACCGATGGAAGGATTCCGGCAACCAGAAAGACCGTAACCGGAGCCTTCCATTTCCGTGCAAAAATATGGCTCATGCCGGCTACCACCAGACTGGACAGGAAGGCAGCCATCGGCTCCGAGTTCACCCAAAGCTCCACAAGCAGATAAACCATCCAGCCCACTCCGCCTACTCCGCCTGCATGCAGCAGATATTTTTTCGGCAGCTCCAGAATCAGTCCAAAGCTAATAACCGCCAGAAAGGCGCCGGCTGAACGGAGCAGGATGGAACCGGCCGAATGAAGAAAAATCGAACTTACCACGGAAAAGCACCTCCCATCATCGCCTGGAACAGCCCCATGCTGGCGCCGACTCCCGCCGCCACCGCTAATGCGGTAACGATTGCTTCCAGCATCCTGGCCGCGCCTGCACTGTAATCTCCATTTAAGGTGTCCCGGATTGCCGTAGTGAAAATCACGCCGGGAACCAGGGGCATGATTGCACTGACAATGACTGTGTCCCGATGAAGGTCCGGAAGGAACCATGCCTTCAGCCCCAGTGCAGTCATTCCGATGAAAAATGCGGCAATCACTTCCGTACAGAAATCATTGAACCGGATTTTCTTTGCAAACGCCATCACCAGGGCCAGTACGACACCGACCAGTCCGGCCGCCAGCCAGTCCACCGGGCTTCCGCCGAATAAGACGGCAAAAAACAGGCAGACTCCCAGATAGCCCAGATTCCGGATGAACGGACGGTATATAATCGTCTTTTTGATTTGAAGTAAATCACGATATGCTTCCTCCAGGGAAATCTCCCCTCCGCAAAGCCTTCGCGACACATTATTCACCTCATAAACCCGGTTCAGATTGGTCGCGCGGTCCGAAACACGCCGCACCACCGTGATGGTATCGCCCTCCGGGTCATCCAGGCTCAGGTAAATTCCGGTGCTCAGCACCACATTTCCTCCGTGCTTCCGTTTATCCAGCGCCAGAATATGCTGAATCGTGGTCTCCGCACGATAAATCTCCGCACCGCTGACCAGCATAATCTCCCCGGCCAGGGCTGCGGTTTCCACTAGTAATTTATCTTTTTCCATATACTGCTGCAAGGCCGCTTCCTGCCCGCTCTCCTTTTCCGATAACCCGCAGAAAAGCCCGCCTGATTTTCATTATGCGGCGGTGAACCCGCCGCCGGGCGCATGAAGGTTATTTTCTTTTTTCTATCATAGCATACCATCTATTCCAGGTCCAGAAGCATTTTTTTGATTTCCACCATCCGGTCACGCAGCTTTGCCGCCTCCTCGAAGTTCAGCTCCGCAGCCGCCTGGCGCATCTTCTTGGTCAGCTCCTTCACCAGCTTTTCCAGTTCCTGACGGTCCATGGATTCCGGGTCCTTCGCAAAATCCTTATCCCTGGTATCCGCCGCCTTGGAAATCGCAATCAGTTCCCGAACCGCCTTCTTAATGGTAGTCGGCGTAATGCCATGCTCCTCGTTATACTTCTGCTGAATCCCACGGCGCCGGTTGGTCTCATCAATCGCCCTTCTCATGGAGTCCGTTATGGTATCCGCATACATGATAACATGGCCCTCTGAGTTACGGGCCGCGCGGCCGATGGTCTGAATCAATGAGGTTTCCGAACGCAGGAAGCCCTCCTTATCCGCATCCAGAATCGCTACCAGCGTGATTTCCGGAATATCCAGACCCTCCCGAAGCAGGTTGATTCCCACCAGAACATCAAACACATCCATACGCATGTCCCGGATAATCTCCGCCCGTTCCAGTGTATCGATGTCCGAATGGAGATATTTCACACGGATTCCCACCTCACGCATGTAATCCGTCAAATCCTCCGCCATCCGTTTGGTCAGTGTGGTAATCAGCACCTTGTGCTTTCCCTCCACCTCTTTATTTACCTCTGAAATCAGGTCGTCAATCTGACCCTCTACCGGGCGAACCGAAATCTCAGGGTCCAGAAGTCCCGTCGGACGGATAATCTGCTCCGCCCGCAGAAGCTCATGGTCCGCCTCGTAGACAGACGGAGTAGCCGAAACAAACATCATCTGGTCAATCTTGCTCTCAAACTCCTCAAAATTCAGAGGACGGTTATCCAGTGCAGAGGGCAGACGGAACCCGTAATTCACCAGAGTCGTCTTCCTGGACCGGTCCCCGGCAAACATGCCCCGCACCTGGGGCAGCGTAATATGGGACTCATCCACGATAATCAGATAATCCTCCGGGAAATAATCCATCAGCGTGCACGGCGGCTCCCCGGCCTTCGCCCCCGTCAGATGTCTGGAATAGTTCTCGATGCCGGAGCAGAAGCCCGTCTCCCGCATCATCTCCACATCAAAATTCGTCCGCTCTGCAATCCTCTGCGCCTCTAAAAGCTTGTCCTCACTCTTAAAAAATGACACCTGCTCCTTCATCTCCGCCAGGATATTCTCCGTTGCCGCCATCATCTTTTCCTTGGGAACCACATAATGGGATGCCGGGAAAATCGCAATATGCCCTAACTGCGCCTTAATCTCCCCGGTCACCGTATCAATCTCCGTAATCCGGTCCACCTCATCCCCGAAAAACTCCACCCGGTAAGCCTCATTTCCCGAATAGGCCGGGAAAATCTCGATAATATCTCCCCGAACCCGGAAGGTTCCCCGGTGGAAATCCATATCATTCCGGGTATACTGAATATCAATCAGTTTATTGATCACCTCATCCCGGTCCTTCTCCATCCCCGGACGCAGGGAAATCACCATCTCCTTGTAATCAATCGGACTTCCCAGTCCGTAGATACAAGACACCGACGCCACGATGATGACATCACTGCGCTCGGAAAGAGCCGCCGTGGCGGAATGGCGGAGCTTGTCGATTTCGTCGTTGATTGCCGAGTCCTTTTCGATGTAGGTGTCGGTGGATGGAACATAGGCTTCGGGCTGGTAGTAGTCGTAGTAACTGACAAAATACTCCACTGCGTTCTCCGGGAAGAACTCCTTGAATTCGCCGTAGAGC
>JAUNPZ010000036.1 GCA_030536455.1 Lachnospiraceae bacterium
ATAAATTGAAAAAATCTTTCAATTTCCTATTGACTTTTTATTTGCAGGCTTTTGTTTCAAGGACTGAGACACTCTTATGATGAAAATGCTGCAAACACTTTCATTCCGTATTTGCAGCATCCCCATGTTAATCTACATCATTTTATCAGCTGTTGATATCAAACTTCTTGATTTTCTTTACCACATCCAGAATGGTACCGTCCCGTGCCTCTACAATCGCCACAACCTGATCTTCCCACTCCAGGGGGTCCGGTTCTCCTACCAGACTGTATGCCTTCTCCTGTAAGCTCTCAATGGTCACATGCTTGATTCCGGCCTTGTCCAGACACGCAATCAGATCCTGTCTTGCAGGATTTACAGCAATTCCGTAGTCGGTTACCAGAACGTCCACACAATCTCCAGGTGTAGTAACGGTAACAACATCTTTGCAGACAGTTGCCATGCGGCCGCGGGTCAGTGGTGTTACGATAATACAGCATTTGCTGCCTGCTGCTGTATCCGGATGTCCGCCCGGAGCTCCGCGAAGCACACCGTCAGAACCGGTAATTACATTTACATTGAATTTAGTATCAATTTCCAATGCGGAAAGGACCACATAATCCAGCTTATTCACATAAGCGCCCTTGTTGGAAGCATTCGCATATTCGCTTAAATCAATCTCAATATGGTGCGGATTCGTGAACAGATGCGACGCCGCGCCCTGATCAAAGTCCTGCGTGTCCAGAATATAGTCTACCAGACCTTTATCCTGCAGCGCGCAGATAGCAGAGCTGGTTCCGCCTAATGCAAAGCTCATTTTGATGTTCTGCGCTCTCATATGCTCCTCAAGGAAACGGTTTACTGCAAGAGACGGCCCACCTACACCAGTCTGGAAAGAAAAGCCATCCTTAAAATACGGAGTCGCTGCGATGACATTGGCAACATTCTGAGCCATCATCAGTTCTCTTGGATTATCCGTCATACGAGCTTCCTTGGTTGCAATCTTCTTTGGGTCACCAATCGCATCTACCACACAGACTGCATCTACATCGATACAGGAGATGGAGGACGGAAGGTTCGGAAACGGAACCAGCGTATCGGTAATAATGACGGTATGATCCGCATAATGCGCATCATGGTTTGCAAATCCCATAGAACCACAGTTGTTCTTTCCGCCGGTACCCTTTGCGTTTCCGCAGCAGTCAGAGGTTGCAGATGCGAGAAAAGCGATGTCGATATGTACTTCTCCTGCCTCTACCGCTCGCGGACGTCCGCCATGGCTTCGGATAATTGCCGGATTTTTCAGCTTTCCTTCGGAAATCACTTCTCCGATTCGTCCGCGCACACCGGAAGTCTGCGCTTCCACGATAATCCCCTGTTCCATATAATCAGCAAAAATGTTCTGCGCGGAACCAAGAGAGGTTGCTGCCACATGCAGATCCTTCAGTCCCATTTCTTCTACCAGCACCCTGCATACCATTGCTGCCACATAGTCTCCATCACGGAATTCTGTATGGAAGGAAAATGTCATTCCATCGTGAGCGCCGCATTTTTCACATGCTTCACGGATTGTCTCACACAGTTTACTTTCAACCGGCTTCTCTCCTTTTCTTACGGTAGGGGAAGCTTTCTTAATGTACTGTCCATCTTTATAATTTTTTCCCTGATATACTTCTTTTCCATCTTTCAGCAGATAATCCGGGATATCTCTTCCAACTGCATTTATCATTTTTCAACCTCTCCTTTCCTACAGATCACCGTGGTAAACGCCACAGGCTTTTGCCAGTGCGATAATACGTTTTGCATCCTCAAAGAACGGAATATCAACCATCTTTCCGTCTACGGTGTATACACCAATTCCGGCATCTGCCTGTGCCTGACAGCCGCGAACCAGCTTCTCAGCATATGCAATTTCCTTCTCAGTCGGTGCGAAGGTCTCGTGCACAAAAGCAATCTGCTTCGGATTCACAATACTCTTGCCGTCAAAGCCCATCTGATGGTTCTGGATTACTTCCGCTTTAAATCCTTCCATATCATCGATATTCGGATACATCGTGTCAAAGCACTGAACGCCGGCTGCACGGGCTGCCAGGAGCATTTGTCCGCGTGCAACCATCATCTCCACGCCGCCTCTCTGAATCTGCACATGCATGCTCTTGCGGAAATCACCGCCGGAAATTGCACATCCCAGCATACGATCCGATGCAGTTACAATTTCATAAGCATTCATAATCCCCATCGGGCTTTCCAGCGCTGCCATCAGAAGCGTTCTTCCTTCTTCCACGCCAAACTCTCTTTCGGCTGCAAGAACCGCGGCTTCTACCTGGCGAACCATCTCTGCATTCTCACATTTTGCAATTCGGATTCCGTCAGCTCCGCCGGCTACACATACCCGGACATCTTCCTGCCAATGAGGAGTATCCAGTCCATTGATACGAACAATCACTTCGGTATCGCCGTAATCAATGTTCTTTAACGCATGATACAGGCTGAAACGTGCCGCATCCTTCTGATTCTCTGCTACCGCATCCTCTAAATCAAGAATGATACTGTCGCTTCCATAAATATAAGCATCTTTTATTAAACCCGGCTTCTGCGCATTCATGAACATCATAGTACGACGCAGGCGTTTCTTATCTGGTCTCGGACGATTAATCATTGATAACACCTCCCCACGGAATATTGGATTCAGACTGATCGCAGCTTCTGAAAACTGCACACTCGACACGAGCCTTTAACGTACAGTCTAAAGCCCCCTTATCTACAACGGTTACTCTGGCATCTTTTACCTCCAGACGATTCAATGTCTCCAGAACGGTTGACTTGATCTGACGTCCATACTGATTTAAAACACTGCTTTGAATGTTAAGCTCCAATCCCTTTCCCGGTTCCACGGTTACCTGAGCATCACTGGATTCCAGTGTGCCGGCCATTGCAATTTTTTCGATCAGCATTTTTCTCCTCCTTGTTTTGTTTTATTTTTGCAGCTTGGATTTGCAGGCTTTGTTTCCTGCCTGATGACCACATTCTATCTCTATGTAAACATTTTGTAAAATTCATTATTATCATCATTTTCCATTCTGTTTTGGAATATCTTATTTTTATGTCCTCTGTGAACCTTTTTTGTGGTCTATTTGGAGATTTTCCCATTTTTATTTGTGCATTTTATCCATTTTATAGTAATATTAATTATATAAATTGCACATTCATTCCATTTTCGACTAAAAATCCATGAGTTTTTTCCATATTTACAGCTCTTTTCAATTCTGATTTTTTGTTATATGATGAATAAAAAGAATGAATATAAATCAAAAAGGAGGACATAATGGACGAGAAAGATTTTGAGATGCTGCGTATTCTTAATGAAACCCGGAACATCACCCGTGCTTCCGAACAACTGTATATGACCCAGTCTGCGCTGTCAAAAAGAATAAAAACAATTGAAAAAGAATTGAATATTACTATTTTTATCCGTTCCCGTCAGGGCATCCGATTCACTCCTGCCGGAGAAATGGTTCTGGAATACTGCTCCGCTGCGGCCAGAGAGATGGAACAGATGCGGCGAAATCTGGATTCCCTTCAGACGGAAGTTTCCGGTACGCTGAATGCCGGAATTTCCATCAATTTTGCAAAATATAAGCTTCCGGACATCCTTGCGGATTATCATAAAAATTATCCCAAAGTAAACCTGCATATCACGACCGGTCAGAGTCGTAATCTGTATCGTCAGATGCTGGACGGGACACTGGACATTGCGGTTCTCCGCGGAGAATATTCATGGGACGGTATTCAATTTCTTTTATCTCAGGAGAATATCTGCATGATCTGCAAAGAAGAATACCGAGATACGCCGCTGTCCGATTACCTATACATCAGTCACAAAACGGATTCTACACAGACAGCCATGATTGCACACTGGCTTCACGAAAACGGATTAAGTCCCAACACAAATGGATTTTGCGTGGACAGTATTACTACCTGTCTGGAAATGGTAAAGCGTGGTCTTGGCTGGGCGCTTCTGCCGGAAATTGCTTTAGAAGATTTTGACGGATGCATTCGTCCGTGTACATTTGAAAACGGCGAACCATTTGCGCGCCGCACTTATATATTCTGCCAAAAGGAATCCATCCATCTGCCACAGGTACAAGCATTTATGGAAGCTTTAAAAATGAATCGACAGGGAGGTTATTATGGAACATCCGGTAATACTGCAGGAAATGCTTGATGCAAGAGAACGGCGTGCCTTCCGGCAGCAGGAATTACGGAATCAATATCAGGCTCCGCTCATCTGCTTTACCATGAATATCGCCGGACCAATTAAAACAAACCCGCTCATTCGGCAGGGATTTGAACTCGGAAATCGTCTGTTGAAAAATCAGCTCCGCGCTTCCCAGATTACCTGTCTGCATTATGAGGAAACGACAGCCGTTACCGGCAACGAAGCGTTTTACGTTCTGGATGCAGACCTTCTTTCCATTAAAAGAATCACATCAGATATCGAAGACTGCTCCCCCGTTGGCCGTCTGTTTGATATGGATGTGATTTCTGTAAATGGCGAAATAACCGGGCGTTCCGAAATCGGACTTTCCCCTCGGCTCTGTCTGATCTGCGGGAAACCGGCAAAAGAATGCGCCCGAAGCCGGACTCATACCGTAGAAGAACTTCAGGCTAAAACAAAACAGATTTTAGAAGAAGCCATCAACACTGCTGATGCGAAGGATGCTGCACAGTTCGCCTGCCGGGCGCTTCTGTACGAAGTAGGAACGACCCCAAAACCGGGTCTTGTAGACTGTGCAAACAGCGGAAGCCATACGGATATGGATATTTTCACCTTCATGAACAGCGCCAGCGCACTCTGGCCATATTTTGAAAGCTGTACCAGAATTGGAAGACAAACTGCCGACTGTCCGGCAGTAGAAACCTTCCGACAGCTCCGCAGGACCGGACGAAGAGCAGAAGCCGATATGCTGGCTGCAACAAATGGAGTCAATACACATAAAGGGGCTATCTTTTCCATGGGTATACTCTGTGCGGCTCTCGGTCGTGTACCCAGAGTGCAATGGAATCATTCGGATGTCCTTTTAGAAGAATGTGCAGCGATGACATCTGGACTGGTTCAGGCAGATTTTGATGGACTGACTGAAGAAAATGCGCGAACCACCGGGCAGAAACTGTATCTGCATCATCAGATTACCGGAATACGCGGTCAGATGGAGCGTGGAATGCCGGCTGTAAGGTTTGCCGGATTCCCCACGTTAAAAAGATGCCTTGCTCATGGTCTGAGTTTAAATGACGCAGGCTGTATCGCATTGCTGAATATTATGTCGTCCTCCACAGATACGAACCTGATTGCCAGAAGCAGTCTGACCGTGCAGCAGGAAACAGTTTCACAGATTCGGACTTTGCTTGCAGATAATCCATATCCGGATATGCAGACAATCCAAAAAATTGATCAGGAATTTATGAAAATGAACCTGTCTCCAGGCGGAAGCGCCGATCTGCTGGCAATCTGCTATCTTTTATATTTTTTAGAAAACGAGGTATAAAAATGTCCGATTATACAATTTCCCAAATTTATCCATCCGACCATCGTTCCCTCGCTCAGATCGATAACCTTCTTGGCCAGGAGGGCATCCGGAGGGACGCAAACCTTGATTATGTCTGTGCCATGTATGATGAAAACAATCAGATTATTGCAACCGGAAGCTGCTTTGGCAATACGTTACGCTGCTTTGCCGTCAGTCATACCCATCAGGGCGAGGGCCTACTGAATGAAATCGTTACCCATTTAACCGAAGTTCAATTCCAGCGCGGTAATGTTCATCTGTTTGTTTATACCAAGATAAACGCATCAAAATTTTTTGGAGATCTTGGGTTTTACGAAATAGCCCGCATCGAGAACCGGCTTGTCTTTATGGAGAATCGGTGCCAGGGATTTCATAAGTATTTAGCATCTTTAAGCAAAACAAAAACTGCGGGAAAATCCGCAGCTCTTGTCATGAATGCCAATCCGTTTACCCTCGGACATCAGTATCTGGTGGAAAAAGCAGCTTCTGAATGCGATACTCTGCATCTTTTTATCGTCAGTGAGGATGCCAGCCTGATTCCATTCTCCGTGCGAAAAAAACTTGTATTGGACGGTGTCTCTCACATTCCGAATATTATCTGCCATGACAGCGGACCCTATATCATCAGCAACGCAACTTTTCCCAGTTATTTTTTAAAAGATGAAGCAGATGTAATCGAGAGCCACGCAAAACTGGACTTAAGCATCTTCACAAAAATTGCTGCTGTCCTTTCGGTTACCCGACGCTATGTTGGTGAAGAACCCACCAGCCAGGTAACCGGAATTTATAACCATATTATGAGCAGCGAACTGTCACTTGCCGGAATCGAATGTGTGATTGTTCCAAGAAAACAGATTGCCGAACAGCCAATCAGTGCTTCTGTAGTCCGGCAATATATAAAAGATGGACGGTTGGAAGAGCTGTCCAGCCTGGTCCCGGCTGCCACGCTGTCCTATTTTAAAAGCCCGGAAGCACTGCCGGTTATTGAACGTATCCGGTCCGCCGGGAATGTAGCACATTATTAAAGTTTAAAAATCCACAGCATGCAAGGATGGCTTTTTGGTGTTTTTACATATAGAAAATCATGTTTTTGATAAAAACGCAAGAACCTCCGCCTCCGGCATCGGCTTTGCAAAATAATATCCCTGGATATAATCCGCTCCCATCTGCTCAATCAGTTCCTTCTGCACCTTCGTCTCCACGCCCTCGGCCACAACCCGCATCCCCATGCTGTGGAACAGTTCAATCATCGAACGGACCACCAGACGGTCCTGGGCGTCGGAAGGAATCTTCTCGATCAGGCTCTGGTCCAGCTTAATGCACTCGAAGGGCAGGTGCATCACACCGGAGAAGTTGGAATATCCGATTCCGAAATCATCCACGCAGAACCGGAAGCCATTTGCGGAAAAATCCCGCATCAGCTGCTTCATATACTTTTCATCACTTAAGATTACACGCTCGGTAATCTCCAGCTTGATCCGGTCCGCTGAAAGCCCGTTCTCCTCCAGAACCGCCTCCATCCGGCTGCGCAGCTCCGGATTCAAAAACTGCTGCGCCGACATATTTACCGATACGGTATGCAGGGAAAGCTCCGAATGCCCGCCCACAAAGCGGCATGCCTCTTTCCATACAAACCAGCCGATTTCATCAATCAGCCCATTCTCCTCGGCCAGGGGAATAAACTCTGCCGGGCTGACCAGCTTTCCTTCCGGGTCCCGCAGACGGATCAGCGCTTCCGCAGAATCAAATCTCTGCAGGGCGCAGTTAAAAATCGGCTGATACCAGACTTCAAAGTTTCTCTTCTCCGCCGCCTCCTGAAGAACCTGCTCCAGATGTTTCTTCTTCCAGAACATCCTCTCGGCTTCCCGGTCAAATAAAACCTTTCCATCCTCCTTCGTCTTGGCGGACTCCACCATAAAGGACAGAAGCTCCACCACCTGAGTTGCCTCCAGCTCCGACTCCTCGCAGATCATCGCACCAAAACAAGCCGGAATCTTGCAGACCGTCTCTCCAAGGCTCCAGGGCTGCCCGAACCGGCTTTCCATGGCCTCCAGAAGACTTCTCGAATTCTCCGCATCCACATAAGGACAGATCAGGGCAAAGGTCACGTTGCTGAAGCGGAAGGCCCGCCCGTCCTTCTGGAACTCGTCCAGCCATCTTGCGATATGGTAAAGGAACTCATCTCCTCTCCGGTAACCGAACTTCTGGTTTACCGCGGCAAAATCCAGCAGGGATACCATCGCAATCTGAAAGCGCTGCTTTCCCTTCAGCCGCAGGAATAGTTCCTCATAAAAATCTTTCCGGTTTCCCACACCCGTCAGGCTGTCCTTCTCCACCTGGGAATGCTGGAAATTCACAAATATAATCAATAGCGCAAAGGTGAGGATTGTGCCGTTCAGAAGAATCTCCGGGTAGGCAATCTGAAACAGGGCCAGCAGAAGCACAACCGGCGGCAGGGTGTAGATCACCTTCCGCACCTTCTGCCCCACACTTTCCCGGTTGCGCAGATAGCACATCATCACCATCAGAAGCTCGATCAGCATCACGCCATAGCCGAGCCGGTTCAGCGGGCCGCGGTGGTACGCGCCTTCCGCGTCAAACCAGAACATAAGCCCGGTCCAGGCATTGGACAGCGTCAGCAGCGTGTAGATGCCGTTTACCAGGCTAAGACCCACCACCGCCCGTGTGCGGCAGGTTTTCACATACACATGCTCCAAAAGCAGATCAAACAGGTAGGCTGCAATCATCGAACAGGCCCACACGCTGACCAGGAAATACCCGCAGTTCACCCATGCGTTTATCCAGTGGGGAACCTGCCTGTAATTCTCAATTCCATAGACTCCGGCTATATTCAGTCCAATCGAAACCGCAGTCATCAGAAGGCTGGATTCAAACAACCTCTTTCTGGCTGACTTTACCTGTTTTCTGTCGTGATAAAACACCACGGTCGTAATAATCAAAATAAAGGCAAGAAATTCTGCCGCTAATGACCACCGCTCCACAACTTATGTCCTCGCTTCTCTGCATTTCATCATTGTAACATCCATCCATTTTTTGTCTAAATGTACGTTTTCTGAAATTATTATAGCACTATTTTCTGCAGTTTTCAACCCGGTATCGGGCTGAAAGATTCCCCTTTTCATTTTTCTTTCTATCGATTATACTAAACTCATACAATACGATTTCATATAGGGGGATTACTATGATTTATCACATTCAGGATGCAGCGGCATCCGCTTCCATCGACAGCTTCGGCGCACAGCTTATCTCTTTGAAGGACGGGGAGGGCCGGGAATATATCTGGCAGCGCGACCCCGAATACTGGAGTGAGTGCTCTCCGCTCCTCTTTCCGGTCGTCGGCCGGGTAAGAAACGGGCGCACCGAAATCAACGGGAAATGGTATGAGCTTCCTCTGCACGGCTTCCTGCGCACTTCCCAGTTTGAAGTGCTTTCCCAGTCCGGGGAACAGATTACCTTTACCCTGTCCGACTCGGAAGAAACCCGAAGGGTTTACCCGTTCCATTTCCGCTTCTCCATTACCTACGCCCTGTCCGGCGGCGTGCTGTCCATGAAGTGCCGGGTGGAAAACACCGGCGATGAGATGCTTCCTTTCTTCATCGGCCTCCATCCGGGCTTCAACTGCCCGATGCAGGAGGGAGAACGGTTCGAGGACTATCTTCTGGAGTTTGACCAGAAGGAAACCGGCGGCTGCCGCCTGATTGATGTGGAACACACGCAGTTTGACATGAGCCGGACCTGTCCGCTTCCGGAGGACGGATACCGGATTCCTCTGGATTACTCCTTATTCGTCCCGGATGCCTTCTGGTTTGACCGCGCCTCCTTCCGCAAGGTAGCGCTGAAGCATGCCAGAACCGGAAAGGGTGTAGAGGTAGCATTTCCTGACTTCTCCACCGTCGCCTTCTGGACCCCGGCCGAAAAGCACGCGCCGCTTCTCTGCATCGAGCCATGGAACGGCTCTGCGGCATGCTCCGATGAGGATGACCAGTTTCTTCACAAAAATCATCTGCAGACTCTGGAGGCCGGCGAAAAGGCCGATTACGAAATCCGCATCCGGATTCTGTAGCCATTGCCTAATACAGCAAAGAAAGAAAAGCAGCGGACTGCCCGGCAGGTTCAAACTCCTCGGCCGGGCGGCCCGCTGCTTTTCTTTCTTTTATTTTCTCACATGCTGCAGCGCGATGCACCCCGGTCCTCCATGGGTGATGAACGCATGGCTCAGCAGATGAATCCGGATATCGATTCCCGGAAACTCTGCGGACACCATATCCCGAATCCGCTCCGCCTCCTTCTGCACACCTCCATGAACGATGTACAGGATGTCCTGGGCGCCAACCAGGTCCTTCTTCATCTGCTTGAAGATATTCTTCAGCGCCCCGTTCATCGTCCGGCCCACGCCAAACTTGTCCAGGCTGCGTCCGCCCCTGGCAAGTGTCATGATCGGCTTCAGATTCAGAAGGGAACCCACCATGGCAACGGTAGGCGATAATCTTCCTCCCCGCTTCAGAAAGGCAAAGTCCTGGGGAATCAGGTAAGATTTCGTATGCTTCATCTTCTCCTTCACCATCGCGATGATTTCCTCCGCACTCCGTCCGGCCTCCGCCATATCTCTGGCGCACTCGACCAGATACCGGTGAGGGCCGCACAGTGTCTCCGTATTCAGCACCGTGATCCGCTCCCCATGCTCAGCCATGCTCTTCGCCGCGCAGGCCGTCTGATACGCGCCGGACAGTCCGTCCGCCAGAGAGATATGTACAATGTCATCCTCTGCAAAACGCTCATACACATCCAGCACCTCTCCGATCGGAGGCTGGGAGGAGGTCGGAATCCCGCCCGCCTTAATATCCTCGATAAATTCCTCTGCCGGAATCGTCAAATCCCGAAAATGCTTCTCCCCAATCGATATACACAGCGGGATAGACACAATCCCTGCCTTCTCTCCCTCATCCACCGTATATAAACTGGATGAATCCGTAACAATCCGTACCATAAGCTGCCTTCTCCTTCGCTTTCCTAAAGTATGTTTGAAAATCGCTTTTGTATTTCCATTTTTTACATCTAGTTTTAAAAACTATGTATTGTAGGAGATTATACTATATTTATACAGGAAAGTCAACGAAAGCTTCCCCATCATCGAAAAAGATGCAGAAAAAAAGCCCTGTACCGTTCATCCCGAAGGACGCTTCCGATACAAGGCTTCTCAGCGTGCGGGGTATGGGACTTGAACCCACACAGTCATACAACCACTAGATCCTTAGTCTAGCCCGTCTGCCAATTCCGGCAACCCCGCAAACTGATATGAAGTATAGCACAGTTCTTTCCGGAATGCAAGAGGTAAATGAAAATTTTTTCAAATTTTTCATACAATACCGGCAAATAGAAAATTGCAGAAAAAAGTAAAAAAAGTTTCAAAAACCGGTTGACAAAAACAGATTCATCCATTATACTTATCTACGTTGCTTACGAAAGTAACGACATGCAGAAGTGGCGGAATTGGCAGACGCGCACGGTTCAGGTCCGTGTGGTAGCAATACCTTGTGGGTTCGACTCCCATCTTCTGCATTGCAGAAAAAGGAAGCTGACAGACAGATGTTTGTCGGCTTTTTTGTTTTCTCCCCGGACGCCGTCCGGTTTTCTGCCAGATTTATCTCTATTTTATCAATTATAGAAATAATAGAAAAAAATTAAAAAACTTGCAAAAAACCTATTGACAAACCGCCGGAAATATCCTATAATCATCTACGTTGCAGCGAACGAATGAGCTTAAGCAGTTAAGTCTTCAATCAAAGCAATTGGAAATGCAGAAGTGGCGGAATTGGCAGACGCGCACGGTTCAGGTCCGTGTGGTAGCAATACCTTGTGGGTTCGACTCCCATCTTCTGCATTCTTTTTTTATTTTAAGATGTTTTTTCAAACGCCTCTCTCATTCTTTCGAATGCCGGTCCGGAAGTATTGGACATTTTCCCCATTCCGTATTACAATAAAAAAGCAGAATCGGGCTGAAAACAGCCAGGCTGTTCTTACTTATGGTACAACGTATACAAAGGAGACTATTTCATGGAAAAATCAAAGGTTTATTTTACGGATTTCCGCACGGTGGCATTCGGCGACGGACTTCCTACTAAATTAAAGAAATTAATCCGCCGCGCCGGAATCGGCCAGATTGACATGGACGGAAAATTTGTTGCCATCAAGCTGCATTTCGGCGAGCTGGGCAACATCAGCTATCTGCGCCCCAATTATGCAAGGGCGGTTGCCGATGTGGTAAAGGAGCTGGGCGGAAAACCCTTCCTGACCGACTGCAACACCATGTATCCGGGAAGCCGGAAGAACGCGCTGGAGCATCTGGAATGCGCCTGGGAGAACGGCTTCACCCCCTTGACGGTGGGCTGCCCCATCCTCATCGGAGACGGTTTAAAGGGAACGGATGATGTGAATGTGCCGGTGATCGGCGGAGAATATGTAAAAGAAGCCAAGATCGGCCGCGCCGTGATGGATGCGGACGTATTTATCAGTCTGACCCATTTTAAGGGACATGAGTCCACCGGATTCGGCGGAACCATTAAGAATATCGGCATGGGCTGCGGCTCCAGAGCCGGAAAGACGGAGCAGCACAGCAACGGCATCCCTCATATCGAGGAGGCCCTCTGCCGCGGCTGCAGAAAATGTCAGAAGGAATGTGCCAACGGCGGCCTGGTTTTCCTGGAAGACCAGAGAAAGATGAGTGTCAACCAGGATGCCTGCGTGGGCTGCGGCCGCTGTCTGGGCGCCTGCAACTTCGACGCCATTCAGTTTAACGAGAACAATGCCAATGCGGTTCTGAACTGCCGCATGGCCGAATATACCAAGGCCGTCGTGGACGGGCGTCCGAACTTCCACATTTCTCTGGTTGTGGACGTATCCCCGAACTGCGACTGCCACGGGGAGAACGACGCGCCGATTCTTCCGAATATCGGCATGTTCGCCTCCTTTGACCCTCTGGCCTTAGACCAGGCCTGCGCGGATGCCTGCCTGTCTGCTGCTCCTCTTCCTCACAGCCAGCTTGCGGACCGGATGGCGGACCCCCATTTTGTGGATCACCATGACCATTTCAGCAATTCCAACCCGGAATCCGAGTGGAAATCCTGTCTGGAGCATGCCGCAAAGATTGGTTTAGGAAACCGAGAGTACGAATTGATCCAGATGAAGTAATTCCTCCAGCGCCCAGGCCACTCCGTCCTGGGCGTTGGTTTTTGTCTCAAAGCGGGCGGCCCGCTTTGCCTCTTCCATGGCATTTCCCATGGAAACCGAGAAGCCCAGCGGCAGGCTCAGCATGGACACATCATTTCCGCTGTCACCGATTGCCATTATTTCATGAAGCTCAATCTGATTTTTCTTGGCATATTCCACCAGCGCCCGGCCCTTCTGGGCGAAGCTTGAGGTAATCTCCAGATTGGTTTCATGGGAAGCGGCCAGGGCAAGTCCGCCCTCCGCCTCCAGAACCGCCCTCACCTCTCCAAGCAGCTCCGATGAGCGGTGCATCACAGAAATCTTATAGATATCCACCCCGCGCGCTTCCAGCTCCTGTCTGGAAAGAAAGGTGAAGCGTTCCTCCACCGATGCGAAATCAAGCTCTGCCATCGGCAGGAGGATTCCGGCCTCATAGCTTTCCCGGAACGCTTCCCTGGTCTGCGTCGTATAGCTGCAGTCCTCTCCCATCAGATCCGTTGCCAGCCCGAATTCCTCTGCCAGTTCAAGGATCCGCCTCTGTTTCCCGACCGGAATCGTAATTTTTCCGGTTTGTTTCCCGTCCTTTCCGTAGCAGGCCGCGCCGTTCATGCAGATGAAGTCGCACACAAGTCCGGCCGCCTTCACCGGAAGGGATGCATCGTGAAAGCTGCGTCCGGTGCACACGGCCACCCGGACGCCTGCCTGCTGGATGCTTCGGATCGCGTCTGCATTCGCCCTCGATACGGTTCCGTCCGGCGAAAGCAGCGTCCCATCCATATCCACTGCCAGTAATCGTATTGTTTTCACTCTTTTATCCCCCGGCTTTTCTCCACCTGGTCCACAACCTTTCTCGCCACATCCGGGTAATTGGTGATAATCGCATCGGCGCCCCGTTTTACCAGAGTTTCCATATTCTCCTTCCGGTTTACCGTCCAGATGTGGACCTTCAGTCCTTTGCTGTGGCATTTTTCAATCAGCTTCGTATCCAGCGCATGATACACGGCCGGATGGATGGCATCCACGCCCATCTTCTTCGCATAGGACGGCACCCGGAGCCAGCCGTCCGAATACAGGATTCCGGCCTGGGACTCCGGAGACATGGCCTTTATCTTTTCCACGCTTTTGTGGTTGAAGGAGGAGTAAACCACCCGCTCCTCCAGCCTCATCCCGCTTACCAGAGTCAGCACCTTTTCCTCCAGAAGCGGATAGGGAAATATGCTGTTTTTCAGTTCGATATTCAGGGTCATCTCATTGGTCTTTAAAAATTCCAGTACTTCCTCCAGAAGCGGAAGCTGCGCTCTGGTGTATTCCGGATGCAGCTTGTTAAAATGCAGTCCCCGCAGCTCCTCAAACGTGTAATCCTTTACATTGCCGGTTCCGTCGCTGGTCCGGTCTATGGTTTCGTCATGAATGACCACCAGCTTGCCGTCCCTTGTCATCTGCACATCCAGCTCGATGCCGTCTGCGCCCTGCTTTTCCGCCAGTTCAAATGCTTCCATGGTATTTTCCGGAGCATAAGCCGATGCGCCGCGGTGCGCCCATACGAAAGTTTTCATTCCATTTTCTCCAGTTCTTATTCGTTTAACAGATTATAATCCTCGATGGAACGGTTGATGCTCTCTGCAATCTTCTTCACGGAATCCTCCGGAGTCTGACCGCCGTTCAGCATGTTTTCAATCTCCGTCTCCACAATCTGTCTTGCCTCCGGGCATACGGAAAGCAGCGCGCCTGCGGATTCCGGGGTTGAATCGTGAAGCTGGTCGATTGCCGTCATAAACTGCGGATATTTCTCGATGTTCTCCTTGAAGACCGGTTCCTCATGTGCGGCCGTGGTTACCGGGAAGTATCCGGTCTGCGCGTTCCAGTAAGCCTGGCTTTCTGCAGATACCAGGAACTTTACAAACTCCCAGACTGCCTTTTCCTTATCCGGATTCTCATTATTCAGCGCCCACAGGGAGCCGCCTCCGATGGATACGCCGCCCTTATCATCCGGGCTTACCTTCGGGAAGTAAGCCGTTCCAACCTCGAATTTACCGTTTACATCATTTAAAATCTGCTTTAAGGAAGCGGTGGAGCCTAAGGTCATCGCAGACTTGCCAGAGCTGAAATCTGCCAGACCGGCATCGCCGCCTCGGCCTACATTCGGCGCATAGCCGGCATCCGCCAGAGCCTTCCAGGCAGTCAGCGTCTTTAATCCGGCGCCGTTCTGGTCGAAATCTACCGCAGTGGCTGCTTCCTCACGGCCGTTTCCATTGTCCACATAATTCTGTCCCTGCTTGCAGGTAAACTGCTCGAAAAACCAGCCGTAGATTGCCAGAGAGATGACCTCTCCCGCTCCGCCCTTTTCCAGCAGCGCGTCGCCTGCCTCTGCGATAGCCGGAAGACTGTCCGGAACCTCGGTGATTCCTGCCTTCTCAAACATATCCTTATTATAATAGAGGATTGGGGTAGAAGAGTTAAATGGCATCGAGTACAGCTTATCTCCTACCGTATAGTATGCCGCGATGTTCGGCTCCACCTGGCCCACGTCCCAGCTGTCCGCATCGATCAGCTCCTGCATCGGGATCACCCAGCCGGAATCAATCATAAAACGGGTGCCGATATCATAAATCTGAACCAGGTCCGCTCCCATATTTCCAATCTGAGCGCTTCTCAGCTTGTTGATGGCGTCATCGTAGGAGCCCTGATACTGCGCCTCCACCTGGATTCCCAGGGTATTTTCTGTATTAAATTTGTTCACCAGATAATCAATGGCCTCGCCGTTTACACCGCCCATGGAATGCCAGAAGGTGATGGTCTGTCCCTCTGCATTGCCATTCGCTGCTTCCGTGCCCGGAGCTGCCTGCTCTGCATTCGTTCCGGCTGCTGTGGTATCCGCTGAGCCGGCTGTATTCTGCGGAGCCGCCCCGCTGTTTCCGGTGCTTCCGCAGCCTGCCAGAGAACCGGCCGCCATTGCCGCTGCTGTCATAAGTGCAATTGTCTGTTTTTTCATTGTCTGTTTTCTCCTTTAATTGGTTTTCTTATCCGCATTCATCTATTCAAATGTCCCCGGTTACCCCTTCACAGCTCCGGAGAACATACCCCGGATTAACTGCTTCTGTCCCACGATAAAGATGGAGATAGAAGGAACAATAATCATCACTACGCCTGCAATCATCAGTGTGATGGACTGGGAATCCACACTGTCCAGCATACCGATACCAATCTGTACGGTACGCATCTCGTTGGAGCCGGTTACCAGAAGCGGCCACATATACATGTTCCATGCATTGATGAAGGTATACACCGCCATGGCGCCGATCGCCGACTTGGTCAGCGGAATCAGGATGGTAAATATGAAACGTAAGTTGGAACAGCCGTCAATCTTCGCCGATTCGAACAGAGAAATCGGGAATGACATGTAAAACTGGCGGAACAGGAAGATTCCCATGGCGCTGGTTAAGTAGGGGATGATCAGTACATGGTAGGAATCCAGCCATCCCAGCCGGCTGACGGTCAGATAATTGGAAATGATCGTCGCCTCGCCGGGAATCATCATGGTTGCCATAACCAGCATGAATATTACTTCCTTTCCCTTAAAATCCAGGAAAGAGAAGGAAAATGCAGCCAGGGAACAGGAAATGATCTGTCCGATGGTGATGCAGCCCGCCACCAGGAAGGAGTTGCACACAAACCGTGCCAGCGGAACCTTTACCAGTGCCTGGGTGAAGTTTTCCAGCGTAGGATTTGACGGAAGAAGATTGATTTCCGTCGTAAACAGCTCGCTGGAGGGCATGAACGCCACGCTGACCGCATAAAGAAGGGGAAGGAGGATGAATACCGCCATGATCAGATTACATCCGATCAGAAGCCCCTTTTCCAGCCGCCGCTTTGCAAGCGCTTTGGCGTTGGCCTCCCGCTGAAGCTGCATGATCTCTTCTCTGCTTTTTTTCATAACTGTATTTTCTGCTGCTGCCGTCTGATTCATCAGTAACTTACCCCCTTCTTCTCAATTCGGAACATAACCAGCGTCAGCGCCATGATCATGGCGAACAGCAGAACAGACTGAGCTGCCGCGCTTCCGAACCGGTAGTTAAAAAATGCGTCCCGGTAGATGGAATATACGATCAGGTTGGTGGACTCGCCGGGGCCTCCCTGGGTCAGCACCTTTACCTGTCCGAAGGCCTGGAAGGCCTGGATGATATTAACCACCAGCGTATAGAACATGATTGGGCTTAAACCCGGAAGGGTCAGGCTCCAGAACTTCTGCCAGCCATTGGCTCCGTCTACGGAGGCCCGCTCATAAATGCTTTCATCAATGTTGCTTAAGCCTGCGCTGAAATACAGGAAATTGATTCCGCTGTTCAGCCACGCGGTCAGAAGGGCCACGCAGACCAGCGCGTACTTCGGGTCGGAAATCCAGTTGATGTTTAATCCCAGCAGCTTGTTCACGATTCCGATGGAGGGATGAAGCATGATTTTAAAAATCATGGCTGCGGAGCTGGATGCGATTGCCATCGGAAGCGCGTAGCAGGTGCTGAATATCCGGATTCCCGGAAACGCCCGGTTGCAGAGAACCGCTGCCAATAGACCGATGAACATGCTTCCGGCCACCACGATTACCACGAAAAAGAAGGTAACTGCCAGACTGTTGTAAAAGGACTGGGAGGTTAATAAATCCTTGTAATTGCCCAGGCCGTAGAACAGCTTCGCCTCGCCCATCTTGTTGGTCTTAAACAGGCTTAAGTAAATGGTTTTAAAGAATGGATAGAACAGAAATACGGCAAATATGGTCATGGCCGGTACTACATATGCATATGGGCCGGCCTTCTTAAGGCACGAGGAAAGCAGCCCTTTTTCCTGTGTTTTATGAGATTTTGGACTTTGCATCATATTGACTCCTTACATATAATAGATTGGCTTCTGTCTGCATATCAAACAGCTTGATCCGGTTTACATCGATATAAAGCTCAGCACGTTCTCCCTCCTGGATCCGGCATCCCGGCTTCAGCTTCGCGGAGATATCCGCTTTTCCAAGCTGCCCGTGAAGGAGGATTTCCGCTCCCAGCATCTCCCGCACCTGAACTGGGAAGGAAAGCCGGTTTCCGCTCATCTGGCTTCCGCCTTCAAAATCCGGACTGTCATGAAGGTCCTCCGGACGGATTCCCAAAAGGACGGTGCGGTTGATATAACCGTTATCCGACAGCTTTCTGCTGCAGTTCGCATTCATCTTTACCTGCTGCCCTTCAAAGGAAAGAAAAATCTCTCCCTCCTGCTTTTCCACCTTCGCCTCGATGAAATTCATCGCCGGAGAGCCGATGAAGCCAGCTACAAATTTGTTGATCGGGTTCTGATACAAATCCACCGGAGCCGCCACCTGCTGGATCACGCCGGACTGCATGACCACGATCCGGGTTCCCAGAGTCATGGCCTCCACCTGGTCGTGGGTCACATAGATGATGGTGGCCTTTAAACGGCTGTGGATTTTGGAAAGTTCCACCCGCATCTGGGTCCGCAGCTTCGCATCCAGGTTGGACAACGGTTCATCCATCAGATAGGCCTTCGGCTCCCGCACGATGACGCTTCCGATTGCCACTCTCTGCTTCTGTCCGCCGGAAAGCGCCGCCGGCTTCCGGTCCAGCAGATGCTCAATCTCCAGAATCCGTGCCGCCTCACGCACTCTCCGGTCGATTTCCTTCTTATCCATCCGGCGCACCTTCAGGCTGAATGCCATGTTGTCATACACACTCATATGGGGATATAATGCATAATTCTGAAAAACCATGGATAAATCCCGGTTCTTCGGCTCCAGAAAATTTACAAGCTGGTCATCAATCCACAATTCTCCGGATGTGATATCCTCCAGACCTGCAATCATACGCAGGGTGGTAGATTTTCCGCAGCCGGACGGACCGACGAATATAATAAACTCCCCGTCCTGGATGTCCAGGCTAAAATCTTTTACCGCATGAAATCCATTGGGATAGGATTTGCACACATTTCTCAATGCCAGACTGGCCATATCGTTCCTCCATTTCGCTGTCACGTTTTTTCTGCCGCAGGCATTCGGGTCTGCTGCCCTCCCGGCGGCCTGCATATCTTCATTACGCTATCCATTTTATCGGATGAAAACGATTTCAGCTACCGGGATTCGGACAATTTTTCGTAATCTCTTTGTAATCCAAAGTAAGAAACTGGTAAATCCCGGTAAAGTTTCTGCAAAAAAAGAAAAATCCAGCGCATGACAAAAACCGTCCGACGAATGTCCTTGTCACACACTGGATTTTCTGATATGATTTTCTTTTTGCTGCGGCTTCCGGCCCTACATCCGGCTCTGGTCGTAGCCGGCGCGCACACCGCCGATGAATTTCGGCCTTACTCTCGCGCACACCACATGAGCGCCGCCGATCTGCTTCGTGGGAATCCGCACCGGAACCGCCACCGGCCGCAGATGCATGCCGATCAGGGTATCTCCGATATCGATGCCGCCGTGGGCTTCCACCCACTCCACGGCTGTGGGATGCTCCATCCCTTCATAGGCTGCTGTGGCGAAGGAACCGCCGGCCTTTAACTGAGGAACCACATTCACCGGCTCATAGCCGTACCGCTCTGCCGCTTCCTCCTCCAGAATCAGCGCCCGGTTCAGATGCTCGCAGCACTGAGCCGCCAGATACAGCCCGTTCGCCCTGCACTCTGCTGCCAGCACCTGATACACCCGCTGCCCGATTTCCCGGTTGGAAAAGGAACCGATGCGGGAGCTTTCAATCTCGCTGGAGGAACAGCCCACAACCAGAATCTGTCCCTCCTTCATCCTTGCCGTCTCTAAAAATTCACGAATCACCTGTCTGGTCTGATTCCCGATTTCCTCCAGAACCGCTTCCCCAATCTTTTCTGTGTTGACTCCATGGTTTGCTTCTGCCATGTAAAACCCCTCCTTCTATCTTTCCTCTGTCACGCCGCCGGCCCCTCTGCCCGCGGCCATGCCTGAATTTATTGTACCGCACTCTATCCTGTGAAGCAACTAAAATCACGCGCCCCATTTAATATCCATATTTCTTTTGTTTGAGCTTCAGGAAAATGGCGCTTAATATCACCGCCATTACTTCCGCAACTACGATGCAGATCCAGATACCGGTAATTCCCCATATAAGCGGTATGATTAAAATGGCTGCGATCTGGAACACCATCGTGCGCAGGAATGCAATAAGCGCCGACGTCAGTCCATCGTTTAAAGCAGTAAAAAATCCGGAGCCGAATATGGCGAAGCCCATGAACAAAAAGGACAGTGCGAAAATCCGGAAGCCGGACACCGTCAGCTCTTTTAACTCTCTGTCATAGCCTACGAACAGCTCCGCCAGTGGAACAGCCATCACCTGCGCAAGCAGCACCATCGCCACGGAAAACATGCTGATAAGAATCAGGCTCTTTCTTAAAATCCCTTTTAATTCTTTATGATTTTTTGCGCCGTCATGATATCCGATGATTGGCGCGGTGCCGATGGAATAGCCGATAAATGCACCGGAGAATATCATGCTGACATACATCATAACGCCGTATGCGGCCACTCCATTTTCTCCTGCATACTTAAGAAGCTGCAGATTATACAGCATCCCGACCACGCTCATGGAAACATTGCTCATAAATTCCGAAGAACCATTGATGCAGGCTTTCCAGATGGTTGGTCCATCGAACTCCGTCTTTCCAAGCCTTAAAATGCTGTCATTTTCCCGGAAGAAATAGAAAAGAGGGACGATGCCGCCTACCACCTGGCTCATAGCAGTAGCAGCCGCCGCTCCGACAAGCTTATATTCTTGCGGCAGCAGCGGAACCAGCACGGCATCTAACACCATGTTGGTTACTCCCGATGAAACCGTAACCATAAGTCCCAGATGCGGCTTTTCCGCCGTCACAAAAAAGGACTGAAACAAAAGCTGCAGTACAAAAAATGGAAGCACCGCCAGTATGATTCTTCCATATACCACACAGTTTTCCAGCAGCTCTCCTTCTGCGCCCAGAAGCTTTGAAATCGGTCTCAGAAACACAATCCCCAGTATCGCAATGATGACGCCCAGTATAAATGCCGTATAGGTAAAAAGGGAAAACTCCCGGTTGGCCCTCTCACCCTTGCCCTCGCCAAATGACTTTGCCACCATCGCGGTGCCGCCTGTTCCAAATATGAATCCCACCGTTGCCAGAACCATAAGAAACGGCATAATCAGATTCACCGCCGCAAACGGTATTTTTCCCGCATAATTGGAAACAAAGAAACCGTCTACCACACCATAAATGGATGTAAAAATCATCATTGCAATGGATGGAACGGTAAATCGAATCAGTTTTCCATAAGAAAAATGGTCGGATAATTGAATCTTCATCTCTTCCTCCCATTATTTGATATCACTCGAATCGCTGTCATCATTTTTACCTCCAAAAATTCCAGCCTGGCAGAATGTTTACAGGAAACGTCTCATATACACCACATCATCCATCGGATTGTTATAATATGCTCCGCATTCTTCAAATCCCATTCTTTTATATAGATGGATTGCTGTTCGTAATGGCGTAATCGTATCTAAAACCATTTCTTTAAATCCGGCGTCCTTTGCATGCTGAACAATTTCAATAACCAGTTTTTCACCAATCTTCATTCCCCGGCATTCCGGAGAAACATATAACCTTTTCATTTCACATCTTTCATCCGTATGTTTATGATAGGCAACCATTCCCAGCACCACTTCATTCTCATCGATTGCAACAAGAAGTTCTCCCTGTGGGGGCGTATACTTTACTGCGGGATCACGAAGCTCCTCCTCGATATTTTGAAAGGATAAATCCCGGCCCAAGCGCATTGTGTATTCTTCTATTTTCGTTCTCACCTGTCCAATATAATCAATTCCATCAACAATTCTCAAAATAAAATCCTCCTTACTGATTTTCATCTTGCAGCCGCTCCCATTCTATCACATTTTCTTTTCAAAATCTACGTTCCACAGTCAGACAGGCGAAAAAAAGTTCCATTGCTGTCAAGACCGCATATGCCTGACCGCGTTTTCGGCTCCGGCCGCAGAAAACAAATACACAGCGGCCAGGAGCAGAAAACTCTGCCAGCCTGGCCGCTGTGTGCGGGATAAATCATCTTTTTCTTTTATTCTACATCATTTAACGCGTCCAGGTCCTCCTCGCCGGTACGGACCTTAACTACCTTTTTCACATCGTAAACAAAGATTTTTCCATCGCCGATGTGTCCGGTATACAGCGCCTTCTTCGCCGTCTCAATTACCTTCTCTACCGGAATGTTGCCTACGATGACCTCGATCTTCATCTTTGGAAGAACCGTTACATCCATCGGAATACCACGGTAGCGCTCGCTTAATCCCTTCTGGATGCCGCAGCCCATTACCTGGGTCACGGTCATTCCGGTTACGCCAATCTGGTTCAGAGCCTGCTTTAACGCCTCATACTTGGAATGCTTTGCAATGATGGATATCTTATACATTCCGGTGGTCTCGCCGATGGTTTCGGTCCGCATAACCGGAACGGCAATCTCCTTCTGCTTCCTGGAGGCCTTCTCATAATCCGCTTCTCCGATATCCGTATTCGCATTCTCCTCCATTCCGGTTGAAACATCGGTAATGCTGAATCCGGAGTAGGCGCTTACCAGGCCATGCTCGTGATAATCCAGACCGTCAATCTCCACATCTGCCGGTACACGAAGGCCGACCAGCTTATCGATGACACGGAAGATGATGTTCATCGTAACCACCACCCATAAGAAGACAGAGGCAACTCCTAAAATCTGAACTCCAAGGAAGTGGAACCCGCCGCCGTAGAACAGTCCGCTGTCTGTTGCAAACAAACCGGTGAGAATGGTGCCGGCAGCGCCGCATACGCCGTGAACCGAAATCGCGCCGACCGGGTCATCCACCTTCGCCACCTTGTCAAAAAATTCCACCGCCAGAACCAGAAGGATTCCGGCTGTCAAACCAATGAAAAATGCACCGGTGGGAGAAACCTTATCGCAGCCGGCCGTAATCGCCACAAGACCGGCCAGGGAACCGTTCAGGGACATGGACACATCCGGCTTCTTATAACGAATCCAGGTGAAAATCATAACCGTACAGGTGGCAACAGCTGCCGCCATGTTGGTGTTCATAAAAATCAGGCTGGCGCTTAACATATTTTCATCGGTGCTCATGGCCACCGTGCTGGTGCCGTTAAATCCGAACCAGCAGAACCAGAGGATAAATACGCCTAATGCCGCAGCCGTTAAGTTATGTCCCAGGATGGCTCTCGGTTTTCCATCCTTATACTTGCCGATACGCGGTCCTAAAATGGATGCGCCGATGCATGCGCTGACGCCGCCTACCATATGCACGGCCGTGCTTCCTGCAAAATCGTGGAAGCCCAGCTGGGACAGCCAGCCGCCGCCCCAGATCCAGTGTCCGGAGATGGGATAAACCAGCAGGGAGATCATCGCGCTGTAAATACAATATGCTTTAAAGTTGGTCCGCTCTGCCATGGATCCGGATACGATGGTTGCTGCTGTCGCGCAGAACACGGTCTGGAAGATCACATAGCAGTAAAGCGGAAGGGTTCCGAAATCATAAGTGCCGCGGATGAACGGGTCAAATCCGCCAATCAGCGCACCGGTGCCGCCAAACATAATACCGAAGCCCACGAACCAGTAAACCGGGGTGCCGATACAAAAATCCATTAAGTTCTTCATAAGAATATTTCCGGTGTTCTTTGCGCGGGTCATACCTGCCTCGCAAAGCGCGAAACCTGCCTGCATGAAAAATACCAGAGCGGCTCCAATCAACGTCCAAATTACATCTACTGATGAATACATAGATTTTCCTCCTCACATTTTCCATTAAAAGCATTACACAGCAATTCTTTTTCCAGGCCTGTTTTTCAAAAGCCAGAGCGCTGCTCCGGACTTTTGTATAAAAGAAAAAGGCACTGAATGTTACTTCAGCGCCTTTGCTTTGCTTTGTCCCAAATTATAGTCACTATTTTTTCATTTGTCAACACTATTTTTAAAATTTTTTTGTGCTATACTAAGAGCAGAGAAAGGAAGGAATCATGTTATGGAACTGATCGGAAGAAATGAACCCTGCTGGTGCGGAAGCGGCCAGAAATATAAAAAATGCCATCTGGCGTTCGATGAAAAGCTGGAGGAATACCGCAGAAAAGGCTGCGTCGTGCCATCTCATCATATCATAAAGACGCCGGAACAGATTGAAGGCATCCGGCAGAGTGCCAAAATCAACATCGCCGTGCTGGATTATGTGGCCCAGCACATCCGGGCCGGCATCACCACGGCGGAAATCGACCGGTGGGTGTTCGAACAGACCACCCAGGCCGGAGGAATCCCGGCCCCGCTTAATTACCAGGGCTTTCCAAACAGCGTGTGCACCTCGGTAAATGACCAGGTCTGCCACGGCATCCCCTCCGAGGAGGATGTGCTGAAGGAGGGCGATATCATCAATGTGGATGTTTCCACCATCTATCACGGCTTCTACTCCGACTCCTCCCGGATGTTCTGCATCGGTGAGGTGTCTCCAGAGAAAAAAAGACTGGTTGAGGTCACAAAGGAATGCGTACAGCTTGGTCTGGAGCAGGTAAAGCCATGGGGTTTTTTGGGCGATATGTCTCAGGCCGTCTATGACCATGCCGTAAAAAACGGCTACAGCGTGGTTCACGAAATCGGAGGCCACGGCATCGGTCTGGAATTCCATGAAGACCCCTGGGTCGGCTACATCTTCAAAAAAGGCACGGAGATGCTTCTGGTTCCCGGCATGGTATTCACCATCGAGCCGATGATCAATATGGGAACCCACGAAATCTTCGTGGACGATGACAACGGCTGGACCGTCTACACCGACGACCGCCAGCCCTCTGCCCAGTGGGAAATCCAGGTGCTGGTAACCGAAACCGGGTACGAGGTGCTCTGCTGGTAAAATTTTAAGAGGCAGGAACGTGCCGGTTTTTCACACGTTCCTGCCTCTTCCCGTTTTTTCTGCTGTAGGTCATCCGGCTGGCAATTGTTCTGCCGGCGGTCAGTCGGCCGGCTGCCGGCAGTCCTCTGCTCTCATTTCCTTTTTTCGCTTTGTCATCAGCCCTCCGATGCGCCCGCTTTCCTTTGCCGTCAGGCTTCTCCAGCCGCCGCTTATCACTTTATCTGCAAGCCCCAGCTCCGACGCAATCTCAAACTTCAGCACATCCTCCGGCTTCATATGCTGCGGGTCAAAGGAATCCTTCTCTTTCCTGCTTTTCGGCATTGGTCACACACTCCTTTCGCATGCTGCGAAGGTATCTTGGAATCTTATCTTCCGTCACACCTGGAGTATCTCCCATTTTTTCCTTTTTTATACCACTTCCTGCGGAATAATGATCGCCGCAATGATATACGCCACGATTCCGGGGCCGGAGCAGGCCAGCAGCGCCCAGGCCAGACGGATCAGCGTAGGGTCCAGCCCAATGTATTCTCCGATTCCGCCGCATACGCCGCAAAGCATCTTGTTCCGGCTGGAACGATATAATTTTTTCGGTTCCATAGTCATTTCCTCCTTGTTATCCTTCATTTTTTGAAAATTCCACCTGGATATTTCCTGCCACACAGTCCAGCTCCATATCCTGTTCCGCTCCGTTGTTGATCTCCTGGCGAAGCACCGCGCCGCTCACGCTCCATCCTCCCACCGTAACCGCGCCTCCGCCGCCATTGACCGAATAATTGAAATCCTTCTCATCCTGGAGCAGCTTTAAGTGGATGCTGCCTGCGCTGCAGTCTCCCTCCGCCGCCCCGTGAATCTGTCCCTGGTAGATAATCTTTCCGGCCGAGCACTGGAAACTGGCTTCCCCGGCGCTGCCATTCTGTATATCCACCTCTCCGGCCGCGCAATCCACTTCCAGCTCCGCCGCATCCAGCGCCGCAATCCGGCAGCTTCCTGCCGCCATATGAATCGATGCCTCCTCCAGCGCATAATCTGCCGGAACGATGATTTCCACTTCCGGATGTCTCCCGCTTTTTCCTTTCACCTCCACCTCCAGAGTGCCGTCCTCACAGCTTACCTGATACCAGTCCTTACGACTTGCCCAGTCCTTGCAGGAAACCTGTATTGAATCGCCGGACTCCTCTCCCGTCTTTATCGTCAGCGTACCGCCGCCAATCTGAAGGTCCATTTCCTTTACCTGGGAGAAATGCTTCCGGTCCGCTTCCGTGGCCCGGTCCGTCTCTGAATTCCAGTCCTCCGAACCCCGACCTTCTGCATCCCGGTCTTCTGCTTCCCAGTCTT
>JAUNPZ010000037.1 GCA_030536455.1 Lachnospiraceae bacterium
TATGCTGCCTGTCTGTAAACTCCACATAATAACTGTTTGCCTGTTCCCTATATTTTGATAAATAGGGAGGGTCAAGTACTATTAAAGAATTTACATCATCAATGTGCTGTAACATTACTTTTCTGTAGTGATAATTACTTAGACTGCAATTTTTCAGTAAATTATGTGTTTGCTCTAAACCTGCTGTTCTTAAAGGCTTACGAGACGAGTAGCCACCCTGCCCATTATAAGCAAAATAATTCACAAGGTGATAGTTTGCTGCCTGCTCAACATTTACTGTCTGTAATGACCTCTTACGCCCTGTTGAAGCATAAACAACACCACCAGCCAGACCATATACCTCCTGCTTCAAGATTTCAAAACCCTCTTTTGTTATAAAGTTCCTTCTTGATATTTTTGCAACAAAATTTTTGAAAGTATCATCGTCTTGCAGGGTCAATAAATAATTATAAACCAATATACTAAACTCATTCAGATAAATTTTATTAAATATATTAAGTTTACTTGCCTCCAGACTTATGAAACCTGACCCAGCAAAACAATCCACTAAATTACTGCAATTCAAATTATAAGCAAGAGTTAATAAAATATTCCACTCTTTTGCCCATCTTCTCTTAGAACCATAGTAGTTTAGAGTCTTCAAATTCTTTTTATCTCGCCTTAGACCCTCATCCTGCTTGTCCTGTGTAAGTGTAAGTAAATAAGGGACACTGTAAGCATATAAATTATGAGTTGTTCTTCCTAAACACCCCACCTGCTCATTAAATGCTCTAAATGATAACGAGTAGTTATTTTCTAATAAAAACTGCCTGATTTCCTGTGCGGATACCCTGAGTTCTGTTTTATAAGTATGGGTGGGAATAAAAGTATCTAAAAAATGCTGTATCATATTTTACAGTTTTTTCTTAAAGTTTTTCAATAACATCTTGTATACACAATTTTCTTTAGACTGAAATGCTTTTAAAGATGTCGAATCCTGCCCTTTCCTAATACTCTTAAACTCCTTTTTACTTAAACAAACAGCCTGTGAGGCATATTCTCCATTAAGTAATACAGCAGGTGGAACTACTTTAAATTGAAAAACAAATCCTTGCAATACAAGTATGCTTTTAATAGCTATATTCTCTGTGTTATTTACCCAGTTATCTACAAATTCTGTTAGTGCATCAAAATAAAACATATTTCGAATACAAATCGAATCCTCAGGTATTGTATTTAATGTCAACTGTTTCGCACATGAATCGTTAATGGCTTCATCTCTTTTTATTTCATTACCCTTTTCATATTCAATTTCATCTTTACCTACCAGCCAATTACCATTTAAAAGTTTTTGTAATCTTCTCCTGCTTCTTAACATTTTATTCATATCAAAAAGTATATTGGGACAGTCAGAAATATTAACCACATCATAATTATCTGACCAAATATTCTTCTTACTCAAAAGTTTTGTATTATCGTACAACACCCCTCCAGTATCCTTTAACGTAGCACACAAAGCATATTTATCTGTTCCAAACCATTCCTCAACTATTTCTTCTATTTCACAATAAACATCTTTTTTTCCAAAAAAAATTGTTTCCTTTACCATTTTTGCCATAACCTTACCCCCAAGCACTTTTCTTTCTATCATACCACTATTTAGCAAAATTCACCACATAAAAAGAGATGGCTTAAACCACCCCTTCACTTTTTGCTCTTATTTGCTCCTCATGTGTTTCTATTAACCTCACCCATTTATAATACCCACTTTTACTGATTTTACAATACTCGCAAAACTGTTTTAATGTAAACCCCATCAATGCCCCCTGCTTGTATTCCCTATAATTATCACAAAATGACTTAGGGGGAAGAAGAGTGGCAGGTCTGCCTATTTTCTTACCATTTTCTACTGCCTTCTGCATACCTGTTAAAGTGCTGCCACTTAGCAACCTTCGCTGAAGTAGAGCCATATCATTTTCTTCTTGCATAAACAATTCTGATACTACCTCATACAACCTGTTATTTTGAAGTAAAAGCCAATCATTGAAAAAAGGCTTATTGAGTATACAAAGCCTCACTCCCAATTCTTTTAACTTCAAAAAAGTATGAATACAATCTTGCTTATACCTTCCTAGCCTTGAAAATTCTGTAATAATCAAAATATCCCCTTCTTCTAACCCTTCAAGCAATGACATAAACTTAGGTCTACTCTCTGCTTTGACTGAACCAGACACCACCTCTTCCACAATTTTTTCAATATCTATAAAGTTTAAATCAACATACCTGTTTAAAATACCTCTTTGTGTTCCTAACACACATTCCTCGTAATCTACCTTCAAATAGCCATAAACTCTCATAAACACCCTTTCCTTTCTGTTTGTCCACTAAATGGAGTGCATTTGCCTTAAAATAAAGGTTTTTCGCCATTTTGCCAGCACACAAAACGATTAGACCTTTTTGTGTACTATTTTTTGATATTTACCCCATTTTCCTCCGGAAACTGTGATTATGACTGCTCTTTTGAGTTTACAGACAAAAATAAGGGTCCCAGTTAAACAACTGAAACCCTTATAAAATCAAGGTTTATTCGATTTTAGTATTTCTCTTATTTAGCTTCCCCATTGTTGATAGCTGCCTGAGCTGCTGCCAGACGAGCGATCGGAACACGGAATGGAGAACAGGATACATAATCCAGGCCAATCTTGTGGCAGAACTCTACGGAGGAAGGATCGCCGCCGTGCTCGCCGCAGATACCTACATGCATCTCAGGACGAACTGCCTTGCCTAACTTGATTGCCATCTCCATCAGCTTGCCTACACCAACCTGGTCTAACTTAGCGAATGGATCGTTCTCGAAAATCTTTGCGTCATAATATGCATTTAAGAACTTGCCGGCGTCATCACGGGAGAAGCCGTAAGTCATCTGGGTTAAGTCGTTGGTACCGAAGCAGAAGAATTCAGCTTCCTTTGCAATCTCATCCGCAGTTAAAGCTGCTCTTGGGATCTCGATCATGGTACCTACTTCGTACTTTAACTCGATGCCTGCTGCTGCGATTTCTGCATCAGCAGTCTCAACTACTACGTTCTTAACGAACTTTAACTCTTTTACATCGCCGATTAATGGAATCATGATTTCCGGACATACATTCCAGTCAGCGTGAGCCTTCTTTACGTTGATAGCGGCACGGATAACAGCCTGAGTCTGCATTCTGGCAATCTCCGGATAGGTAACAGCCAGACGGCATCCACGATGACCCATCATTGGGTTGAACTCGTGTAAGGATGCAATGATGTTCTTAATCTGCTCTACGGTCTTACCCTTCTTTGCAGCCAGCTTCTCGATGTCAGCTTCCTCGGTAGGAACGAACTCATGTAACGGCGGATCCAGGAAACGGATGGTTACCGGGCATCCCTCCAGAGCCTCGTATAACTTCTCAAAGTCACCCTGCTGTACAGGAAGAATCTTTGCTAATGCTTCTTCTCTCTCTTCTACGGTATCGGAACAGATCATCTCGCGGAATGCTTCGATTCTGTCGCCTTCGAAGAACATATGCTCGGTACGGCACAGACCGATACCTTCAGCGCCTAACTCACGAGCCTTCTTTGCATCGTTTGGAGTATCGGCATTGGTACGAACGCTTAATCTTCTGTACTTGTCAGCCCAGCCCATGATTCTGCCGAACTCGCCAGCGATGGTAGCGTCAACGGTTGCGATAACTCCATCGTAAATCTTACCGGTAGAACCATCGATGGATAACCAGTCACCCTCATGGAATTCCTTGCCGGCCAGAACGAACTTCTTGTTCTCTTCATCCATTGCAATCTCGGAACAGCCGGATACACAGCAGGTACCCATACCACGGGCAACTACTGCTGCATGGGAGGTCATACCGCCGCGGACAGTCAGGATACCCTGAGCAGCCTTCATACCTTCGATATCTTCAGGAGAGGTCTCCAGACGAACTAATACAACCTTCTCGCCTCTTGCCTTCCACTCTTTTGCGTCTTCTGCAGTGAATACGATCTTACCGCATGCAGCACCTGGAGATGCAGCCAGCGCCTTTGCCATCGGCTCAGCAGCCTTTAATGCAGCAGCATCGAACTGTGGATGTAATAAGGTATCCAGGTTACGCGGGTCGATCATCTGAACAGCCTTCTTCTCATCGATCATGCCCTCATCAACCAGGTCACATGCAATCTTTAATGCAGCCTTAGCGGTTCTCTTACCGTTACGGGTCTGCAGCATGTACAGATGCTTGTCCTCGATGGTAAACTCCATATCCTGCATATCTCTGTAATGATCTTCCAGGGTGTTGCAGATGCCTACGAACTGCTCGTAAACTTCCGGCATAACTTCCTTTAACTGGTCAATCTTCTGAGGAGTACGAACACCTGCTACTACGTCCTCGCCCTGAGCGTTCATTAAGAACTCGCCCATTAAGTGCTTCTCGCCGGTAGCTGGGTCACGGGTAAATGCAACACCGGTACCAGAGGTCTCGCCCATGTTACCGAATGCCATCATCTGAACGTTAACTGCGGTACCCCAGGAATATGGGATATCGTTGTCACGACGATATACGTTTGCTCTTGGGTTGTCCCAGGAACGGAATACGGCCTTGATTGCTTCCATCAACTGCTCCTTCGGATCCGTTGGGAAATCCTTGCCGATCTTCTCTTTGTACTCAGCCTTGAACTGCTCTGCCAGGTCATGTAAATCCTCAGCGGTCAGGTCAACGTCCTGGGTAACGCCTTTTTCAGCCTTCATCTTATCAATCAGCTCTTCGAAGTACTTCTTGCCAACTTCCATAACTACGTCGGAGAACATCTGGATAAATCTGCGGTAGCAGTCCCAAGCCCAGCGTGGATTGCCGGATTTTGCTGCTAATACTTCTACTACTTCTTCATTTAAACCAAGGTTTAAGATGGTATCCATCATACCTGGCATGGAAGCTCTCGCACCGGAACGTACAGAAACTAATAATGGATTTTCCTTATCACCGAACTTCTTGCCGGTAATCTCCTCCATCTTAACAATGTGTTCCATGATCTGTCCCATGATTTCGTCATTAATCTGTCTTCCATCCTCGTAATACTGAGTACAAGCCTCGGTCGTGATGGTGAAGCCCTGCGGTACCGGAAGACCTAAGTTGGTCATCTCAGCTAAGTTAGCGCCCTTGCCGCCTAACAGATTTCTCATGGTCGCATTGCCTTCACTGAACAAATAAACCCATTTCTTTGCCATAAGTTTTTTCCTCCTCGAGAATATAACTAAACTCTTCATGTATTGTCCGTTTTTTCGGTATTTTTGTTTTTCCGATTTTTTGCTCACGAAAAACAAGCCTTCCGAAAACGGTCTGGATATAGTATAACACAAATCTTTTTCTAGTAAAGGTTTTTTCCGCAAAAAGAAGAGAAAATTTGTCTATTTTTCAGTATTATTCCTTGGAAGGGCTTTCATTTTTTGTCAATTTTCGCATATGTGTCAGAAGTTCGTATATGCGACTGATGTTGGATGGAATTTTACTCATTCATCTGTCATGCTGCACCCTTTTAAGCATTTCGATGCCATCCGTTCCACCGCGAGGCCGTCCTGATACCGTTTCTGATACGTTTCATATCCCTTTACGGTCTCCGGGTCCGGCCATTCCATCGTGCCTTGGTTTCCCGCGAACACACGATGCTCCAGGAAATTCTCCAAAAATTCTCCCTCCCGACAGTCCCGCATAAATGCGGCCAGCAGCGCCATTCCCCATGGCCCGCCTTCTCCGGCCGTGTCCATCACCATGACCGGCGTGTTCAAAGCGTCCGCCAGAATCTTCTGTGCCGTTCCCTTTGTCTTAAACAGTCCGCCGTGTCCCAGCAGGCGGTCCAGCCGGACCCCTTCCTCTCTCATCAGGATATCCATGCCGATTTTCATCGCTCCCAAAGCTCCATAAAGATGAGAGCGCATGAAATTTGCCAGGTGAAATGCGCTGTCTGGCGTCCGGATAAACATCGGACGGCCCTCCTCCACCTGCGTCATCGATTCTCCCGATAAATAGCCGTAGGATAACAGGCCGCCGCAGTCTGCATCGCCTTCCATCGCTTTCCGGTACAGAAGGCCGTAAAGCGCATCATCATCCAACGTCACTCCGGCCTCCCTGGCAAATTCCCGGAAGATTCCCACCCAGGCATCCAAATCCGATGCACAGTTATTCGCATGTGCCATGGCCACCGGCTTTCCATCCGGAGTCATCACCGTGTCAATCTCCCGGTGCAGGCGGCTCAAATCCCGTTCCAGAACAACCATCGCAAAAATAGAGGTTCCGGCTGAGATATTCCCGGTGCGCGCTTTGATACAGTTGGTGGCTGCCATGCCGGTCTGGGCATCCCCCTCCGGCGGGCAGAATGGAATCCCCGGCTCCAGCCTTCCGGCGGTATCCAGAAGAGCCGCTCCCTCCTTCGTCAGATACCCGCCGGGCTGCCCGGCGGTAAGAATTTGAGGAAGGATATCCCGAAGCTTCCAGGGATAAGACCGTTTTTCGGTCAGGCCATCAAATTTTTCCAGCATCTCCTTCTGATAATCCCGCGCTGCGGAATCCACCGGAAACATTCCCGAAGCATCTCCGATTCCCAGCACCTTCCTGCCGGTCAGCTTCCAGTGGATATAGCCGGCCAGGGTGGTCAGATAATCAATCTGAGGCACATGCTCTTCTCCGTTTAAAACCGCCTGATACAAATGTGCAATGCTCCACCGCTCCGGCACATTGACGCCGAAGAGCCGGGTCAGCTCCTCAGCCGCTTCCCCGGATATCGTATTCCGCCAGGTACGGAAGGGGGCCAGAAGCCGCCCTTCCCGGTCAAAGGCCAGATAGCCATGCATCATTCCGCTGATTCCGATTGAACCGATCACAGTCAGTTCTTCTCCATACTGCTCCCTCACATTTTCCGTCAGCTTCCGGTAGCAGTCCCGAAGACCGCTCCAGACCTCCTCCAGCGAATAGGTCCAGATTCCATCTCTTAACTGATTTTCCCAGCTATGGCTTCCGGACGCAATCGGTTCATACGTTTCGTCAATCAGTACCGCCTTGATTCTGGTTGAGCCAAGCTCGATTCCCAATGCGGTTTTTCCCTTTTGAATTGCTTCTTTTCTTTGATTTTTCATATTCTGCTCCTGCTGCATCTGATTCCAAGCCTACCGGTACATCGGTCCATAAGCCTCACAGGCCCGGTAGTCCGCGCCTTCCGGATTCATGCCGAATGCATTCCAGCTTGCGGGGCGGAAGATTTTCTCCTCCGGCACATTATGCATGGATACCGGAATACGGAGCATGGAACACAGCGTAATCAGATCCGCTCCGATATGGCCGTAGCTGATAGCCGCATGATTCGCTCCCCATTGGTTCATAACGGTGTATGCGTCTTTAAACGCGCCTTCTCCGGTCACCCGTGGAGTAAACCAGGTGCAGGGCCAGGTATAATCCGTCCGCTTCCACAGAATGTCATTTACTTCTTCCGGAAGCTTTACCGTCCATCCCTCTGCAAGCTGAACCACAGGGCCTAATCCCTTTACCAGATTCAGACGCATCATGGTGCACGGCATCTCTGCCCCGGTATAGAATCTGGAGGAATAGCCGCCGCCCCGGAAGTATCCGAAATCCGCCTCGCACCAGGAGGTGGCCTGCAGCATGGCGTTCTGGTCCGCCTCCGTCACCTCATACCACGGCTTTACCGTAGGATTTCCCTCCTTGTCGAGAGACGTTCCGCTGGCATCCAGACAGGCGGCTCCGGAATTAATCAGATGGATAAAGCCGCCGGCCTCCTTCGCCTTTCCTTCCAGTTCATATCCGGAAGCTTTCTTTACAGACTCTGCGTTCCAGCAGGTACGCACATCCGCAAACAGCTGGGCGCGGTTGGTCAAAAGCTTTCCGAACAGCATACCGATGCCATTCAGCACATCATTCTCCGTAGCCAGAATATAAGGCTCTCTCGCTCCGTTCCAGTCAAAGGAGGTGTTTAACATCGCTTCCGCAAAATCGGCATTGGGGTAAAAATCCGTCCACTGTCTCTGTCCCTGGAAACCGGCTGCAATGGCATTATGCCCAATCATTTCCTCTTCTCTGCCCTTCGGAAGCTTCTCATTACCGTTCATCAGGTCCTTGATGATGCACATCATCTTCACCACGAACTCCCAGTCCTTCTCCTTCTCCTCCGGAGTTTTCTGGATTTCCGACGGATTCTTATCCAGGCCTTCTCTGCACCGGCTCTTCGTCCAGGCCAGCGCCTTTTCAAATTCTTCCTTATCGTAAATATCCTGTGACATGCGGCGGATAATCTCGACCTCGTCAATGGACTCTACCCGCATTCCCAGATATTCCTCTATAAAATCCGTGTCGATAATGGAGCCGCCGATTCCCATGCAGATGGAACCAATCTGGAGATAGGATTTTCCTCTCATCGTTGCCGCCGCTACTGCCGCCCGGCCAAACCGGAGAAGCTTCTCCTTCACGTCCTCCGGAATTTCCACTGCATCGGCTTCCTGAACATCATGACCATAGATGCCGAACGCCGGAAGCCCCTTCTGCGCATGGGTAGCCAGCACAGAGGCCAGATACACCGCGCCCGGACGCTCCGTTCCGTTAAAGCCCCACACACCCTTAATGGTCATCGGGTCCATATCCATCGTCTCTGCCCCATAGCACCAGCAGGGCGTTACCGTCAGGGTAATGGAAACTCCTTCCTTCTGAAACTTTGCCGCGCAGGCAGCTGACTCTCCAACTCTTCCAATGGTGGTATCCGCAATCACCACCTTTACCGGTTCTCCGCTGCTGTACCGGATATTCTCCTCAAAAAGAGCGGCAGCGGACCTGGCCATATTCATCGTCTGCTCCTCCAGGGAACCGCGTACATTCAAGTAACCTCTTCTGGCATCAATCACCGGACGGATTCCAATCACCGGATAATCCCCAATATATCTGTTCTCTCCCATTTTTTCTCCTTCCTGCAGAACTGTCTCTGCATCTGATTCGTAATTGTTCAGTATCTTCACAATTGCAGCTTAAAACTCCACCAGCTTCACCGCTCCCAGTAAGCCATATGGCGTCAGCAGATAACCCTCCTGATATGCCTCTCCCTCCGGGCAGAAGCTTTCATCGTGGGTATTCACCGGTTTCTCTGCAAGGTGGAACGGCCCCATCATGTTTCTCGGACTTCCCACCACCTCAATCTCCAGACGGTTTCTTCCCGGATTCAGCCATGGAGCGACAGAAAGATTCCGCGAAAAATCCCATGGAAGCTGAATTTCATGGTCGTTTATTCGAATCTTCACGCAGACCGCCGCCGTATCCGGCAGACTGAGCCAAACCTCCTTCAAGCCGTGATACTCATACTCCATCTGATAGGTTACGCTTCCGCAATAATGCTTCAGCCCCTGCTCCGTCCAGTCCTTCAGCTCCAGTTCAGCCGGAAGTCGGTCCAGCTTTCTTTCCGGCGTGACTCCGAATGCTCCGATCAGATAAAGATTCTCCAGCTCCATGTCATTCCGGTATTGGCAGGACAGCTTCAGCCGGTTCTCCCCTTTCCGGATTGTTCCAAGCTTCAGCACCTGAAATTCCCGGTCCAGGAAATATCCCTGCACCGCCGAATCCACAAGAACGCCGTTAAGCAGTGCTTCAAAGCGCTCCGGACACTCCAGCGCCAGAGAAATGTCCTCCTGCTCCACTTCCGACCAGAAGACGAACTCCTGCTCCAGCGGACAATTATCTCCCGGATGAGGAAGAAAAATCCACTTGTACCGCTGCTCCATGCCGTTCAGATGAATGGTTTCCATGCCCAGACACTCCCGAACCTGCTTTTGCGCCTGCCATACCTCCATCATATCCGACCATTTCCCCTGTCCCATCCGGTACCGGCACCGGTCCAGTGTCAGCACATTCGGGTGGCTGAGCCGGTAAGCACATGGCCCGGCAACCCACTCGGTCCGGGCCGGAACCGGCTTCAGAACATACGCCGCAGACCCGGTTTTTCCAAGACGAAGCTGCAGGTGAACTCCCTCTGCGTCATTTACCGCATCCGTTTCTTCTGCAATCTCACCATTTTCCAGATTACACCTCTGTACCTCGGCCTGGAACGGAAGCGATACCTCCGCATTTCCATCCTTATCACGGCTGTGATTCACCAGGAACAAACTATACCCTTCCTCACTCTTTCGGAGCTGATACAGGATATCCGGATTTTCCTGTCCGAAGCTGTCTGTAATCCGGATGGTCCGATACGGTTCCAGCACTTCCACCAGTTCTTCCCTGGTTTTTACCACCGTCCACTCCTTTTCGGCAATCCCACCGGCATCTCCTTCCGGCTCCCGTCCGCAGCATTGAGAAGGCGGCGTACCAATACTGTAAATCCTTCCTCCCTGATTTCGAAACTCCTTTAATATCCGCCAGGTATCCGGAAGCATCGTCCTCATCCCGAAGGGAACCACGACCGCATCATATGAGGCCTGTCCGATCCGGAACGTTCCGTCTTTCGCTTCCCCGTACTGATGAATCAGAATTTCATCGCCCAGGTCGCAGTCCAGATGGTTTCTCATCAAACAGGCAATCAGTTCATTCACTTGATTCCCATATTCGTTCAGCTTTGGCACATCCCGTTCCTTTCTCCGGACCGGATTCCCATATGGACTGACACCAAGCTGACTCCAGGCGGTGCTGACCGGATGAAGCAGCAGGATTCTGCGGACCGGCTCTCCCTGTCCGGTAAAGACTCCCGCCCTTGCAAAGTAATCCTCCACGCACCGGTTATCGCCCCACCAGTTATTATTATAATGAAAGGACGGCGGATAATCCCGTTTCCGGCAGCCCCGCAGGCTGTACAGAGCCAGATGCTGGCATCTGCGGTTGACTCCCAGCACATACTGCCAGTCTCCTACCCATTTCTGCCCTTCAAAGGTAAATTCCCATCCGGTACAGCCATAGGTCTCCGTCAGCACCTCCTTCTTTCCAAGCTGATGCGCCACGCTGGTGCACTGCTTCACCGTCAGATACTCGTCGGTCTGTTCACAAAGCATATCAATTCCCGGCACATGCTGGTACTGGTAATTCGACATGACCGCTCCGTTTACCCGGACGCTTAATCCCAGCTTGTCCTCCTGAAGAAAATGTCCGGTAAACAGCAGATGATTCTCACTGCACCAGTCTCCAATGGTCTTAAAATAAGACTCCCCATAACGTCTCGCAATGGAATGCCAGTAATCATGACGGGTCTCCCCGGATAACTCCCCATCAAAATACATCCATGGCAGCACATCCAGGAAATCATAGCCATTTAACTCCGTAAAGTAAGCGCCGTAGCCGAAGGTCCACGGAATCCAGCCCTTCCGCTCTCCAAAACAGGCATGACGGTCATGAAGGCTTGGCTCATCCGTAAAAATTCCAAGGATCGTCTTTCCAAACTCCTCCCCCACAGCTTCCTTGTACCGCTCATGGGTTTCCTTAATAAACAGGCGGACACAGTCCGGATTCAGATTATCCGGAGGCGCCTCGTGATTAAACCATGCGCTGGGAGCCGAAACCTCCAGCCGGACTGCAAGAAGCACTTCGTTCTCCGCAAAGCTCTCCCCTTCCGTCATGGACAGACGCTGAAAGGACATCAGGCGGTCACCGTCTGCATCCGCCCGGTAAGCCGCCAGGATTCCCACATGGTCATCCTGAAAGCCGGAAGCGGTTCGGATTTCTTCTGCATACAGCTTCGGATAATCTGCTGCGGGAAGGACCTCCAGGGTCAGTCCCTTGCACCGATAGGCATCTCCCTGTCTCGTCACCCGGCCGCCTGCCGTTCCCGACGGCCACCGGTCTTCATCATACAGCCAGACATAAAGTCCCTGCGCCTTCGCTTCCTCCACCACAGCCTTTACCGCGGCCATCCATTCCCCGCCCATATACTTTGTTTCCAGTCCGTCTCTGGAGTGAATGAAGAAGCCTCCTACACCGGCTTTTTTCAGTTCCTTTACCTGACGGATCAGTTCTTCTTCATCTAACCTCCCGTTCCAGGCCCAGAACGGGAAGGAGCGCACCCGGCTGTCCGGGTTTTGAAATTGTTCCTTCCACGCAGTCCAATTTTCATTCATGGATTCTCCCTCACTTATTCCTCATATTGAAACTTGCAGAATACGATATTATCCCGGTTCCAGGTATAGGTGATCATGACCTCATTCTGTTCGTTGCAGATAACCGAAGGATAACAGTAATTTCCATGTCCGGTTTCCAGGTCCATCAGCTTCTCAAAGCTCTTTCCGTTGTCCTTGGATACAGCCACGGTCAATGGGGTTCTCGGTCCCTTATAATAGTTCGGCAGATTCTCCCTTGGGTTATAAACCAGAATCAAGTCCCCGTTGGGAAGCTTTGTCAGATCGATGCCGCTGTTGTTGTTCGGAAGACCGGTGTCATACGCCATCGACCAGGTACGGCCGCCGTCTACGGAATCGCTGCGGAATATCCGGGAGCTGGTGCTTCGCAGAAACATATGGACCGCTCCCTCGCCATCCTGCCAGAGAGTTGGCTGGATGATTCCTTTCCCGAACAGGCGGTACTTATTATATGGCTGGTCTACCGTGTAGATATCATAGCCGCCCCGTCTTACCGGAACCAGCTCGCTCTTTTCCCATGTCTCCCCATCATCCTTCGAGATATCCACAAAAGCGTCCCAGCATCCTCCTTCTAAGGATGCGGGAGCCAGCACCGTGCCGTCCGCCAGGCGGATGGGCTTGTTCTTCACCGGGCCTCGGCCTCCGCTTACATCGCCCGGAACCAGTTCCCTCGGCTCCGTAAAGGTAACGCCCTCGTCGCCGCTCTCCATATACCAGGTTTTCCATTCGGCAATCGTCTCTCCGACCTTATAAAAAAGCTGGATGGTTCCGTCCTTTTTCTGGAACAATACCGGATTCCACATGGCGGTGCCGCGTACCTCCGCCGCTTTTCGAGGGGTTTCCCAGATGCCGTCCACTCTTCTGGACATCCAGATTGCCACATCCGCGCCCTTTTCCCAGCTTCCGCCGAACCAGGCCGCAACCACCACATGATTTTTCGTCTCCACCAGGGTCGATGCGTGTCCGCTTTCAAACCCTTTTTCTTCCTGTCCTGCCAGAAATTCCTGTTCAAAATTTACTGCCTTCATCCTTTCTCTCCTCTCCTGATAAAAAGAATACCTTCCGTGCAAAGGGATATCCCCTGTCACGGAAGGTATATGCAAGAGCATCACACTCTCTTCATTCCATTACTACTGAGCATTGACTCTCGCTTCTGCCTGATTGTAGATATCCTCTAATTCACGAATTCCCATGTCTTCGCATCTCTTAATCACGTTGTCCCAGTTGTCAATCTCTTCCTGACCCATAATGTACTTATTATATTCCTGCTCCAGCATGGTATTTACATCTACCAGAATATCCTTTACCTTCTCGGACTCCTCCTCGGATAAGGTTGGGAAAATGTGCGGCTGAACATATGCGTCATCTTCTTCAATAATCTTCCAGTATTCATCTGCTACCTCATCCCAGTTGCCGTCCATCTGCTGAATCTCAAACCAGGTCTTGGTATTGCATGCCCACATACAGAAGTCCAGTTTCGTGATGCCTAAATCAGTATAAATCGCATAGTAATCCGATGGCTGGGCATCCTTGAACTTCATAACGTAATCTTCCTTAAACTGCGGCTCGCCCTTCTCATCATATTCGAAGGATACGCCCTCTACACCGTAGTTGGTGATATCGGAGCCTTCCTTGGAATACAGCCAGTCCATCAGCTTGATAATCTCTTCTTTGTGCTTGGAACCGGCATTCAGTGCATAGAATCTTCCCGGAAGCTCGGTTGCATATGCGGTAGCGCGTCTCTGTCCGAAGCTGTTTTCCGGAATCGGCAGTACCTGGAAGGTTGCGTTCTCCTGACCCTCTACCTTTCTTAACATCTTGGTATAGTTCTGTCCGAATCCGCTGTTGTCCAAATAGAATAAGGACTTGCCGCTGCTTAACTTGGATTCCATCTGCTCGGCGGTGGTGGTGGCAAATTCCGGGTCCAGAACGCCGGCTTCATAAGCACGGTTTAAGTAGTCCAGAACGGCCTTAAAGTTAGTGGATGCAGGGCCGAACACGAATTTTTCTTCGTCAAAATCATAGTAAAGACCATTGTCGCCGTAACCGGAACCCAGCATGTAGCTGGTGGTCTTAAACAGGTTTGGGGTTCCCTTTCTTCCGGTCCACGGAATGCTGTCCGGATAAAGCTCCTTGAACTTAATCAGAACATCCAGCAGCTCGTCAAAGGTTTTTGGTGTCTCCAGATTGTTGGCCTCCAGAAGGTCCTGACGGATAACCGGACCGAAGCCATTTGCCGTCTCTTCTCTCGCTACAACTGGGAATACATACAGTTCATCGCCCAGGAGATATTTCTTCATCTCCGGATACTCCTGCCAGAACTTATATAAATTCGGCATATCCTCTTCGTTCAGGTACTGGGTTAATGGCTCAAAAACGCCGGAATTTCCATAGGTTACCACGTCAGCCATATTAGGGATAAAAATTATATCCGGGAAGTTGTTGGTTCCTAATACGATGTTCTTCTTCTCCTCATAGCTGCTGTTGGGAACAATCTGAACGTTCAGCTTGATATTGGTCTTCTTGAAAATCTCCTCCCGCATCGGCGCGTCTACCTTCAGCGGCTGGCTTGGGTTGTCCTTCATCATAACCGTAATTTCCACCGGTTCTTCAGAAATCCAGGAACTCTTGTCCGCATCCCCTGCTGCTTCCGTTCCCGCCGCCTGCTCAGTACCTGCGGTCTGCTTCTCTCCTGCTGCAGTGCTTCCGGTATCTGCCTTCTTTCCGGAACATCCGCCCAGAACGGTTGTTGCCGCTACTACCGCTGCCATCATTCCGGCAGCAACATGTCTTCTTCTCATTTTTATAATCCTCCTATTTTTAAATATCTTGTTTTTGATGGCCGCATCAGCCCTTTACGGCTCCGACCATAACACCCTTTGTGAAATACTTCTGAAGGAACGGATAAATCATCAGAATTGGGATAATGGAAATGATGATAACCGCATACTTATAGTTGGTAGAAATTACATTCATCATACCGCTCATATCTCCGCCCTGAGCCAGATCTCCTTCGATAACAATATCCCGCATAATTACCTGCACCGGATATTTGCTCTGGTCATTCAAGTACAGCATGGCCGGAAAATAGCTGTTCCAGTGGCTGACTGCATAAAACAGAACCATGGTTGCAAGAATCGGCTTCGACAGCGGAAGAATGATTTTAGAAAGAATCTGAATGTCATTCGCACCGTCCAGATGTGCGGATTCAATCAGCGAATCCGGTATGGAACTGAAAGAAGTCCGCATTACAATCATATTGTAGGTACTGATTGCAGAAGGCAGGATTACGGCCCACATGGTATTAATGATGTGAACACCATTGACTACCAGATAAAGCGGAATCATACCACCGTTGATAAACATGGTCACGGTAATCAGCACGGTCAGCGGCCCTCTTCCGTAAAATTCCTTTCTGGAAAGAGGATAGGCACACATGGCCGTCATCATCACATTAATCAGCGTTCCAAGACCCGTATACAGGAAGGTGTTTTTATATCCAATCCAGATTGCGTCATTCTGGAACACCCGCTTATATGCTTCAAAGTTAATCCCTCTTGGGAAAAAGGTGACCAGACCCTGGTTGATGTACTCCGCCGAACTGATGGATACAATAAACACATAAAACATCGGGTAAAACATGATGAAGCCAATCAGCGCCAGCACCGTATAATTGAAGATGCTGAACATCTTGCTTGCCGTACTTTGAGGCTTTTTGCTAAATGTTGGTTTACTCATAATCTTCCTCCTACCACAAGCTGGTTTCACTTAATTTCTTTGAAATCTTATTCGCAGATACCAGCAGGATGATTCCGACCACCGACTGGAACAGTCCGACCGCCGTCGCATAGCTGTAATCCGCGCTTAAAATACCCCGGCGGTATACATAGGTTGCAATGGTATCGGCAGTTTCATAGGTGGAACCGTTGTACAGCAGGATAATCTTCTCATATCCCAGAGACATCAGCCGTCCAAGCTGCATGATCAGCATGATGGAAATCGTGGGGGCAATCGCCGGAAGCGTCACATGCAGGATTCTCTGCAGACGGTTCGCTCCGTCGATGGCTGCCGCTTCTACAATCTCCTGGTCCACCGCGGTCAGCGCTGCCAGATAGATAATGGAATTCCATCCGCAGGACTGCCAGATGCCGGAGGCCGTAAAGATGGTTCTGAAATACTGCGGAAACATCAAAAACTGTACCTTGTCCATGCCTAAAAATGCAAGGAACTGATTGATGATTCCATCCATGGACAGGAAATTCACCAGCATACCGCAGACAACTACTGTTGATATAAAATGAGGCAGATAGCTGACGGTCTGAATCATCCGCTTAAACCGGCCATGGGAAACCTCGTTCAGCATCAGGGCCAGAAGAATCGGAATCGGGAATCCGAAAATCAATCCATAAATATTTAAAAGCAGGGTATTGCGTACCAGCTTCCAGAAATACGGGTCTGTCAGGAATTTTTCAAACCACTTAAATCCAACCCATTCGCTTCCCCATACGCCTTTTGCAATGCTGTAATCCTTGAATGAAATCAGCACACCATACATTGGTCCATAACAGAAAATGATGTAATACAGAAGCGGCAGCGCCATCAATAAATAAAGATATTTATTATTCTGAATCAGTTTCCATCTCTGCTTTCCTGTCAGCTTGTGTGCAGGCGCTTTCATTCTGCCTGTTCGCCTTTCCTTCACAATGTTCCCTCCTAATATTTAATAGTGTTTTACAAACTCCTGTGTCAGTTCATCCAGCATCTCCACCTGATGTCGGAACGTGTCATTTAATCCCTTGTCATCCTGTTTTCTGCTGTAGGTGCTCATAGGGATTCCCTCCAGCTTCTGCAGATGATATTTGGCATTCACCGGATAATACTGCGCTTCAATCAAAGAGGCCGTTGCTAAAAAATCCTGAAGATACCGGATATCCTTCTCCTCCGTATGGCTGCAAAGGTATGCATACAGCTCCGGATGAAAGTTTGCCATCACTCCGCTGAAACCGGCCGCTCCTGCCCGCAGGGAATCCAGAATCGTCGCACTGTTTGCATTATACAGCTTCAGGTTCGTTCCTTTGGTCACTTCAATGCGCTTTTCAATCAATTTTTCATCACAGCAGGTATCCTTCAGGAAATAGAACCGGCCGGATTCCGCGCATTTTTTCAGATTTTCCAGAGAAATCAGCCGCTTGTACGGATACGGACACTCATAAAAGCCAAGTGGAATATCAGACTGGATCTTCGTTAAAAAGTGTTCACACCGCTCCATCCAAACCACATCGTCCTCATCCTCTGCGGCAAATCGGTTGGTAATCAGGATGACCGCGTCCACTCCCGTTTCCGCCATCCGGTTTACCTCTTCCGCCTGTGCTTCCTCTTCCTCTGAAATATGGCCGGAGGCAATCACCGGAACGCGTCCGTCTGCATACGCTACGACAGCCCGCGCGATGGAAAGCCGCTCCTCCAGAGACAGAAAAAACATCTCGCTGGACTGACAGACTGCAAACAGTCCGCTGCTTCCATTTTCAATATACCAATCCACCAGTTTCTTTAATGCATCATAATCCACGTCTCCCTCTGATGTAAACGGTGTCAGCATGACCGGCCAGACACCACCGGGAAATTCTTTTTTCATTCTCTGAGCCCCTCTTTCTGTTCATCATTGTTGAACTCTTTTCATCATTAATATACGACTATTTTATTTAAAAGTCAATATGTTTTTCATTTTCAGCATATTTTACCACTTTTCCTCTTTCTTTTTGAGCAAAACAAACAAAAAACATCCGTGTCGGCCCTTTTGCAAGAGCTTAGACACGGATGTCGTATTTGCCTTATATTCTATCTTTTAATAATTCTGCATGTTTTTTCAAAATCGCCGCCAGCGTCACCATCTTATCACATTTAAAACGCAGGGACGGTCCGGTTACACTGCAGCTGGCTACCACTTTTCCATCTGCATTCCGAATCGGCATTGCAACACATTTGATCCCATATTCATGCTCCATATTATCCGTTGCATAGCCGCGCTCGCGAATCAGAGCCAGCTCCTTCCGAAGCTGTTCCCCATCTACGATGGTATTCTCGGTAAACGGCTCCATGCCGTTCCGAATAACCTCATCCACCTTTTCTTCTGACTCAAAGGCCAGCATTGCTTTTCCGATTCCGGTGCAGTACAAAGGAGCCTTCAATCCCGTCATATTTCTGCCCCCGGTCGAAGAATCCGGAAATGCAGCATCCAGATAAATCACTTCGGTTCCATTCAGCACGCCCAGAAATACGGTTTCCCCTGTTTCATTGGCAATCTGCTCCATATGGGGCTTCACAACCTGCCGCAAATCATTGTTCCGGTAGAACTGATTACTTAACTCCAGAACCCGGACGCCAAGGTAATATTTATTCGTAAATGGATTTCGCTTCACCAGCCCGCATGCTTCATAAGTAGAAAGCATATTATAAATCGAACTTTTCAGAAGACCGCTTTTTTCTGCCAGTTCTGTAATGCCCAGTTCCCGGTCCTCTTCTGAAAAATAAAACAAAAGCATAATTGCCTTATACAACGATTTTACCTTCACGTTCTCCGGCACTACAATCCCTGCTTTGTCTTTTTCCATGCTCATACCTTTTCTCCTGTTGTTTAGAACCGGAACTTATCCTCCAGATAGCTCTTCAGCTCTGCAATCGGGATTCTTACCTGCTCCATGGTATCACGGTCACGAACCGTTACGGCATGGTCTTCTTCGGAATCGAAGTCGTAGGTAACGCAGAATGGGGTACCAATCTCGTCCTGTCTTCTGTAACGCTTGCCGATGGCGCCTCTGTCATCGAACTCGCAGTTGTAGTACTTGGACAGCTCTGCGAATACCTTCTCCGCTCCTGCATTTAACTTCTTGGACAGCGGAAGCACGCCAACCTTAACCGGTGCCAGAGCCGGATGGAAGTGAAGCACGGTTCTCACATCGCCTTCGCCAATCTCCTCCTCGTCATATGCCGCGCATAAGAAGGCCAGAGTCACACGATCTGCACCTAAAGAAGGCTCAACAACATATGGAATGTAACGCTCCTTGGTCTCATCATCAAAGTAGGTCATATCCTGGCCGGATACGTTCTGATGCTGGGTTAAGTCGTAATCGGTACGGTCCGCGATGCCCCACAGCTCGCCCCAGCCGAATGGGAACAGGAACTCTAAGTCGGTGGTCGCCTTGCTGTAGAAGCACAGCTCCTCCGGAGAATGGTCGCGGGCGCGCATCTCGTCTTCCTTGATGCCTAAGCTCTGCAGCCAGTTGATGCAGAACTGCTTCCAGTAGGAGAACCACTCCAGATCGGTGCCCGGCTTGCAGAAGAACTCTAATTCCATCTGCTCAAATTCACGGGTACGGAAGGTGAAGTTTCCTGGGGTAATCTCGTTACGGAAGGACTTTCCAATCTGGCCGATACCGAATGGCAGCTTCTTTCTGGAGGTTCTCTGAACGTTCTTAAAGTTTACAAAGATACCCTGAGCCGTCTCCGGGCGAAGATATACGGTGTTCTTCGCATCCTCGGTAACGCCCTGGAAGGTCTTGAACATCAGGTTGAACTGACGGATGTCGGTAAAATCATGCTTGCCGCAGCTTGGGCAGCAGATGTTGTGCTCGTCGATGTAATTCTTCATCTCCTCCTGAGTCCAGCCGTCGATGCCGGTCTCCGGCTCGATGCCGTGCTCAGCCATATAGTCCTCGATCAGCTTATCAGCGCGGAAACGCTCCTTGCAGGCCTTGCAGTCCATTAACGGGTCGGAGAATCCGCCTAAATGTCCGGATGCCACCCAGGTCTGGGAATTCATCAGGATGGCGCAGTCCACGCCTACGTTGTATGGGCTTTCCTGAACGAATTTCTGCCACCATGCCTTCTTTACATTATTCTTCAGCTCCACGCCCAGGTTGCCATAATCCCAGGTGTTTGCCAGTCCGCCATAAATTTCAGAACCAGGATATACAAATCCTCTGCTTTTTGCAAGTGCTACGATTTTTTCCATGGTTTTTTCCATTTTCTTTACCTCGCTTCTCTCTGCATCTTACGCATTTTTACATATTTTTATAAATTTATATTGAATTATATCATCATTGAAAAATGATATAATGCTTTCCTTCCGGAATCTCAGCCACATGGCGGCCGGTAAGGGATGCCCCCTTCGTGATGTAGCGAATCGTTCCGGCGGTCTGAACCGTCACCGGATGGTCCGTATCCACCATGACAACCATCTCTTTATCCAGTCTGCTGATTTCATCGCGGCTGGCCTCCGAGCCCTCCAGCTCCTTTCCAATCTTCATGAAATCGCCATCGACCACCCAGCCCTGGGTCCGCGCCCCGGCCGCATCCATAACGCCGAATGCATTCGTCCGGTTCGCCTCGTCCCGGTACTCTCTGGCGAAGCTTAAGAAACTGTCGCTGTCCAGATATTCATAGATGACCGTGGCCTTCCCGTCTTTTAAGCTGCAGGATTCCACGGACACCGGAAGCGTCTCGGAGCCTTCTATATTGCGGGCTGCGGCAGCCCCTCCGATGCTTTCATTATAGCGGGTCACCTCGCTGATGATAAAGGCCTCCATCTTCTCCTGACTGTAATAGTCTTTATCATAAGGTTCCACCGTGGCGCTGGATATGGTTCCATCCTCCGCCACATAAATGCTGCTGGTCTCAGGCTGAAAGCCGGCTGCATCCGAAGCATTTCCTCTGCAGCCGCAAATCATAAGACCTGCCAGAAAAGCTGCCGCGGCAGCTCTCAATTTTCTCATAAAACTCCTCCACCTGGATGCTCTGTCTTTTGCTGCACATCCAGTCTTTTGCGCGCTTGTTCGGACGCTATATTTGTCTATCATACCTGTTTTCCGCTGATTTTTCAATACTTTTTTCAGGGAACACAATTCCGGCCCTCCGATTTCATCTGCCGCTCAGCATCTCCAGCACATCCAGGGAATGGAACCGCTTGTCGATGCAGCGCTGCACCTGCTCCTCCACGCACCTGGAAAACTGCCGGAACACCTCATCCGTCAGCGTAAACCGATACAAGGATTCCACCGGAGAAAATACCACATATTCCCAGGCGTAATTGGCCGAATCGCTGACCGGGCGGCCCGGATGCTCCGTGTACTCCCCGCCGATCACCATCGCCTTCAGTTCAAAGATGCGGCGCACCAGGGGGTTGGGAATCGCCGGCTTTAAAAGCGCCCGCAGGGACTGGTACACCAGCTTTAAAAGTTCGGTTCCCTCCAGATTCTCCCGACTGTAATAGTCCGCCATCTCCAGGAAATAGGAGCCGTAGCAGGCGGCCTCCATATCCGAAGCAATCTCTTCGAAGTAATTGATGATTTCCGCTCCCTGCATATTATAGGCGTCCCGCCCTTCAAACAGGCGGAAGGTGCCGAATGCGAAGGTGCGGCTGGCCGCCATCAGCGCGCTTCCCGGCCGCTTCGCCCCTCTGGCAAAGGCGGTTATCTTCCCCCGCTCTCTGGTAAGGATGACCAGACGCCGGTCCGCTTCACCTGAAGAAGTGGATTTTATCACCATTCCGGTCAGATTCACTGTCTCCCGCACATCCGGCCCTCCCCTCTTTTCTTATGTGTCCGCGCGCCTGCCAAACCTTCGTTCGCACGCCCGCTTCCGGTCCCATGAAGCTTTACTTCGCGTCATTGGGATTATATCCGTAATTCTTCATATAAAGCTCGCTGTCTCTCCACTCCTTGCGGACCTTCACCCACAGCTTTAAGTTCACCTGGGTTTCCATCATATTTCCGATCTCGCTCCGGGCTGCCGTTCCGATTTTCTTCAGCATGGAACCGCCCTTTCCGATCACGATTCCCTTGTGAGATTCCCGCTCGCAGATGATGGTTGCCTCAATGTCTATCATCCCGTTTTTCCGCTCCGTCATCTTCTCGATGGTGACGGCGATGCCATGGGGAATCTCATCATCCAGGAGGCGGAGCGCCTTCTCCCGGATTAACTCCGCCGCAATCTGGCGCATGGGCTGGTCGGTTACGGTATCCTCATCATAAAACTGCGGGCCATATGGGAGATATTTAAAAATCAGTTCGGTTAAAAGGTCCGTATTCTTTCCTTTTAATGCAGACAGCGGCACGATTTCCGCAAAATCGCAGATATCCTTGTAGGCAGCGATAAAGGTCAGCACATCATCCTGGTTTTTCAGCGTGTCAATCTTATTGATGACCAGGATAATCGGCGTTTTCGTCGCGCGGAGCTGCTCCGCGATGTGCTGTTCTCCGGCTCCGATAAAGGTGGTGGGCTCCACCAGCCACAGAATCACATCCACCTCATTCAGGGTATGCTCCGCCACATTTACCATATATTCGCCCAGCTTGTTTTTTGCCTTGTGAATGCCGGGGGTGTCCAGAAAGATAATCTGTCCCCGGTCATCGGTGTACACCGTCTGAATCCGGTTTCTGGTGGTCTGTGGCTTGTTGGAGGTGATGGCAATCTTCTGCCCGATCAGCTGGTTCATCAGGGTGGATTTTCCCACATTCGGTCTTCCCACTAAGGTGACAAAGCCCGATTTCTTCTGTTTTTCTTCCATATATCTTACTTTCCTTCCTCTTCATCCATAAATGTTTGTATGCCGTTTTAATGGAACAGGCTCTTTGTGGTCCGGAATAATCCGGCCTCTGCCTTCACCTTCTCCTCATTTCCGATGGCGCACAGGCTTCCGGTCTGAAGAACGGCCTCCACGATGACGGCCAGCTTCCGGATATCCTCCTGTCCGGCCTCCAGGATCTGCCTGCGCTCCTCTGCCAGCATCTCATTCGTCACGCCGGACAGATAAGCGGAGACCGCGCGGGAGCCCTTGATGGACGGCGTCAGCGGCGTATCCAGCTCGCTGATGGTTCCAATCACATACTTGGTCATATCCCGGTCATCCACCGTAAAGTTCCTCAGATAGTCCGGGATTCCTTCGTAAACCTGGTTGGTTTCCGTGATATTCGGGTCACGGTAGGACACCAGATATCCCTCTCCGGACCGTCCGAAGCCGCTCATACAGCCGTATGCGCCGCCCTGTACGCGGAGATTAAGCCAGAGATAATCATAGTTTAAAATCACCTTCAGAATCCGCAGCGCGCCGGTGTAGGAAGCGCCGCTTTCCCGGAAGCTGCCGCATCTTGCCACATAATTGACCTGGGAGGAGGTCTTAAAGCCCTCGTTCTGAAGCTCCGGATGGAATGCAGACGGATATACGGTTCCATCGCCTGCCGGAAGCTTTCCGGTCAGCCGTTTCATGGCCTCCGGAAGCCCTGCATAGTCCGCTTCCTCCGCCGTATAGCCAACCAGCAGATGGTCCGCCGTAAACAGTCTGCCGCAGACCTCCTGAAGCTTCCCGGTCAGCTTTTTCCGGTTTTCCGGCTGCTCATAATCGGCGCAGAGCTGCTCCAGGAAATGATAGTACGCGATTCCTCCGGTCCTGTCATTGTAGCTGGAGGTCGGTGAGAAATAGGAGGTCGCCCTGACTACCGCCGCCGAATGGGACGCATTCTCCAGACGCATCCGGGCTCTGGACCTGGTTTCCGCCAGAATCTCACCCAGCCGCTTTTCATCCTCCAGCTTTGAGTGATTGAATATCTCCTCCAGAATCTCGAAGGCAAAATCCACCTTGTCGGCAAGCACCTTGGCCTTGGCCAGAAATGCGCCCGTAAACTGCTCCGGCTTCTCCAGATTCACATAGGAGGTAACGGAAAAATCGATTCCGCCGCTGTTTAGATAAATCTCGCTGGTCAGGTCGCTGTAGCGGTAGTGTTCCGTATCCACATAGCCCAGAACGGATTTTAACAGCCCCACATAAGGAAGGTCCTCCTGCGGGATTCCCGCTGTGTCAAACAGCAGGTTCAAGTATCCGATTCCTGCGGTAAACATCGGAGTGTAGATGACACGGATTCCATCCTCCTCCTTTACCTGATAGCTTAAATGCTCCCCTTCCCGGCTGATATCCTCCCGCTTCAGCATGGGGATTTTCTTTAAATCCTCCTGTGGGGACGGGGTCTCCTGATATTCCTTTAATGCTTCCGTCTGCTCCTTGAAGGCCAGAAGCGCATCCCGGCTTAAGGAAGCCCGGTAAGCCTCCAGCCGCTCTGCCAGCGCCTGGTCCTCCTGCGCCGTCAGGTTCTTTTTCGGCAGCAGGGTAATCACGGCCTCGAATGGATTGTCCAGCAGATAATCCCGGATCAGCTGCTCGAAATAGCCTTCCTCCGCCGCCTGCTTCAGGAAATCAAAGGTCTCCTGATACTCCAGATGGAGCATGGGGTCCCCGTCATAAAGCCAGCTGTCCATGCACCATAAGCCGTACATCAGGCCCTTCGGCGCAGAGCCGTAATCGGCCTCCCGATACCGGAATTCATAATAATTCAGACCTGCCAGAAGACTCTTTTTATCGATTCCGCGGTCCGCTAATTTTCTTAAGGTTCCCTTTACAACCGCCAGGAATTCGCCCTTTCTCTCTGCGTCCGCATTCTTGGCAATCACGGAAAAATACGGCTGAAGAATGCCGTTTTCATAGCCGCCGAAGATATCCTCACCGATCCCCGCGTCCACCAGCGCCTGCTTTAAGGGCGCTCCCGGCGCGTCCAGAAGGGTGTACTCCAGTATCTGAAAGGCCACATACAGTCTGGCATCCAGCTCTCCTCCGGCCACCGTATTCACAGAAAAATAAGCCTTGTTTTCCTCGCTCTCATCCTCGGAAATCGAATAGAATATCTCCTTTTCCACCGGCTTCTCAAACGGCTTCTGGAACCGGATTTCCGAAGATACCTCCCGCGCCTCATACCGGCTTAAATAGTTCTCATCCAGCCAGGTCAGACGCTCCTCCATATCCATATCTCCATAGAGATAGATATAGCTGTTGCTGGGATGATAGAACCGGCTGTGATAATCCAGGAACTGCTCATAGGTCAGGCCCGGAATCTCCGCCGGGTCTCCGCCGGACTCAAAGCCATAGCAGGTGTCCGGGAACAATTCATGGGCCGTCATCCGGTCCAGCACACTTTCCGGAGAGGAAAATGCACCCTTCATCTCATTGTAAACCACACCGTTTATGGTCAGCGGTCCGTCCGTATCCTCCAGCTCATAATGCCAGCCCTCCTGCATGAAAATCTTCGGCTCCTTATAAATATTCGGATGGAAAACCGCGTCCAGATATACGTCCATCAGATTGTTAAAGTCCTTCTCATTGCAGCTTGCCACCGGGTAAACCGTCTTGTCCGGATAGGTCATGGCATTTAAAAAGGTATTCAAGGAGCCCTTCACCAGCTCCACAAACGGGTCCTTTACCGGGAATTTTTCCGAGCCGCAGAGTACGCTGTGCTCCAGAATATGCTGCAGTCCCGTGCTGTTGTCCGGCGGTGTCCGGAAGCCGATGTTAAACACCTTGTTCTCATCGTCATTCATCATCAGAAAGAGCTTCGCTCCTGTCTTTTTGTGGCGCAGCACCACGCCAAGAGAGTTCATCTCTTTGATTTCTTTCTCCCTTACCAGCTCGTAAGCCGGCAGCTTTTCCAATCCGCTTTTTCTCATATCCTACTGCCTTTCTGTCTTTTCTGATTTTCTATACTCTCTGCTTTTCTATATTCTCTGCTTTTCCACGTTTCTCATGCCTACATATTTCCCATAAATTTATCTTTTAATATCGCCAGGCTCTCTCTCACGCAAAGATGCAGGAACAGCACCGGGTCCGTGCTGGAGGCCACGCCGGAAAGATGGTCAAAGCCCTGCTTCTTTCCAATCTGAACCGCCCGGAACAGGTGGAAGTTGCTGGTCAGGACTCCAACCTGCATCGGCTTGTCGGGAAGGAGCTCCGTCTCCTGCCGGGGAGCCGAAACATGCACGGAAGGAACTGCCTTTTCCCCCGGCATCTGCTGCACGGCCGATGGAGGCTGCGTGGTGAACGGCTGGCCGGACACAG
>JAUNPZ010000038.1:0-24046 GCA_030536455.1 Lachnospiraceae bacterium
ATTGCCAGTGCGACATTTATTTTCATGTGATACCGGATAAAGAGCAGTATCTTCTGTCGGATTTTACCTTTGAAAATCTGCATATTACAGCCAAAGAAAACGGATTTTCAGCGGACAGCATAGAAAACATGTCCGTAAATCATGTTGTCGTAGAAGAAATGAACGCAGATTGATCGAATCCTGGGGCTATCAATTTTTGACAGCCCCAGCTTTATTCATTATAGTAAAAGGAGGTTTTCAAAAGAATGAAAAGATTCCGATTTGCCCATTCAAAGTCCATCCTGATGCAATGGATTCTGACCAGTATTATCATTTTGTTCATTCCTTTTATCAGCATTCTCATCAATTACTCTATCAGCAAAAAAATCATCAGCAGCCAGGTTAAAAACAGCAGCGACATCATCCTGTCCCGTATGCAGAACGCCATAGACAGCAAGCTGCAGGGCATCCGCAATTTAAGCTACCGCCTGCTTCTGGATGATAAATTTATCCAGTTGTCCCAGGCACAGGATCGTCAGGATTTTTTAAGCCAATCGCAAATCTGCTACGAGGAATTAAAAAATTATCACTATGCCTATCCTGACATAAACATCCTGATTTATTATCCAAACCAGGACTATATTGTTACCAGCGGAGCATCCTGCCCTTCATCCTTCATCTATAATTCGATGAATTACGCCTCGCCAAAAACGATGCTTCCTTATGAAGAATGGCTCTCCTTGATCGGAAGTGACTTTACGAAATCCTCCTATTTCTTTTCTGATTACTGTAATTACAACAATACCCGGACCGCCTCCGCCGTGTTTGGATGCACCAGTCCGTTTATTCAGAAAAAAGAAGCCGCTTACAACATCCTGGTTTCCGCTCCGATTGATTTTATCAGCAATGACCTTGCCGACCTGCCGGACCGGACTTTTTTTATCTGTAAGGAAAACGGTGATATTGTCAGACAGTTCGGAAAAAATATTGAAAGTCTGAAGACTCTTCCAGATTTTGACACCAATGCTTCCACACAGAAGCTGAACGGAACGGATTATTACTGCTCCTACACAAAATCGGCCGCCAGCGGCTGGTTTTATGTTCTGTGCGCCCCCCGCGCTTTTTATCTGCAGGATTCCATCTTCGTGCGGAACGTCACGCTTGCCAGCACGATTTTTTCCCTCCTGATTGGAATTGCCCTCATCTTCTATATCCAGTACCGCAATTACCGTCCGGTAAAGGAGATTATGGAGATTATACCGGTTTCCATGAAATCAGAAGAAACCAATGAATTCCAGCAGATTGAACTGTATCACAGCGAGATGCAGCGCCTGAATCTGTTCATGCAGAAAAAGCTGAATCACATATCTCAAAATGTCCGGGAGCTCTACTTCTACTCCAAACTGAAAGGAGTCAGCTTCCATATCCACGGAAATGATATCATGGATACCATCAACCTGAACTTTTCCGATAAACATTTTGTGATTATATCCCTTTACCCGGATATCAACAGCTTTCCGCAAAATGACATCATGCGAAACTGGCAGCTTCTGCAATTTGCCATTAACAACGTTTCAGAGGAGGTCCTGCTGGAACAGTTTCCTCATGAATCGATTCAGGATGAGTTTTTCCAGGTGTTTTTCTTTATTCTGGACCAGAAACAGACGGAAGAATGGAACCGCTCCGGTATTTCCTTATTTCAGAAAATTTTTGAGTTTTTCCGAAGCCAGTTCCAGATAGAGTTATTTATTACGGTAAGTCCGGTATTTGAGAATTTCGAGCAGACCTCTGCTTTCTATTCCGATATTCTCACAACCTTTGAGTCAAATTATGCGCAAAAGCAGGTCGGTATCCAGCCAGCTTCCCAGACGACCGGAAGCCAGCCCGGTTCCGATACCCAATTTAATGAATACTCAAAAGCCATTAACCTGGCGATTTTTCAGCATGATTACGCCAAAGCCGCATCAGCGGTCCACCGCTATATTGGCTATCTTCAGCAGTACAACTGCTCCAAGGTAATTGTGCGCTACAATATCTATTCCTTGATTGCCACCATCCTGATGGATTCAAGAGATTACATCAATCAGGCTACGCGGGACACAGTGGAATCCTATCTGTCTACCTCCTTTAACTGCAGCACACTGGAGGAATATGAGACGCATATCGGCCGGCTGCTCCATTACTTATGTGAGCAAAGCAGCAGCCCGTCCGACACCCTTCCAGACAAGGAACAGCTGTTAGTAAAAAAGATCAAGAATTATGTAGAAAACTACTACTCCGACTACAGTCTGAACGTCACGGCTGTTGCCGATGCGGTAAATCTGTCTCCGAACTATATGTCGAAGATATTTAAAAATAATACAAACGAAGGACTGCTCTCTTACATCAATTATGTAAGAATCAATCACGCCAAGGAACTGCTGCGCACAACGAACATCAATATTGATGAAATCGCACTGATGGTTGGCTTTTCCAACTCCCGTTCCTTCCGGCGTAATTTCCAGAATCTGACCGGCATCACTGCTACCGATTACCGGAACGGTTCCTCATAAGCGTGGCGTTCCCGATTAAACAACTGTCCTTCAAATAAACCAATCGCCGTGTTCTTTAACCGAATCTCCAGCTTTACCTCCCGTTTCAGTAGCTCTGCCGGAACTTCAAACCGGTAGGGCTGCCAGGAACAGGGGGCAGTCTCATAGCTTCCAATCCGCAGCCGGACCGAATCCGAAAGCCACGGAGCCGCTAATTCCAGCACCACCGTTTCTTCGTCACATTCCACCGCTTCCAGCCTCTTTATATATCGGATTTCTCCGTAATAGAAGGGCAGTCCTGATTCTGCCGGGTTATCTATAAAGCCCTTTCTTTGCAGCGGAAGCAGCTTCCAGATTTCTCCCTCTTTTCTTACCTGGAAATCGCCGAACAGATACAGGGGATTCCGCATCCCCCCATAGGAAACCTCCGTCTGAACCGTCACTTCAATCCGGTTCCTTCCTTCCCGAAGAGTTCCTGTCACCGGCACGGCCAGATTGGTATCCAGGTAAAGCTTCTTTTGGACAAAATCAGACTCCTCAAAGCATGTTCCATTTACAGAAATCGTCCAGTCTCCCAGGAAGGTTTCCGGTTCCATCACCAGGTAAATCTCGTCTTCCTTCCCATCCAGAATACCCTCACAGTCAAATTCCGTCCGGTAGCAGATCTGCGTTCCTTCAAATTCCAATTCCTTCGGGCAGCCGAAATACCGCTTCTGGCGCACTGGTCTTAAAAATCCCCCGGCCTCTAACTGGTCAATCACAGGAGCCGTCTCTGCCGTTCCTTCCTGTCCGTCCGGCAGAGCCGCCGTCCAGGTACCCAGACGGAGCGCATTGTAATTTTCCAGTTCAAATTCCATCTCCTCATCCAGGGAGATGCTGATTCCGTCTTTCCTTGTTTCCGCCTCAGACCGGATAAACCGGGATTCCAAAGCCCCCAGCCGAATCTCCCTCCTTGCTCCATCCGGCCCGGTGATTTCCAAACACCGCTCCTCCGGTGTGGTATTTACCAGAAAAAGCTGCTTCTCTCCCTTTTCATCGATTCCGCAGACACTTGGAAGTCCTTCCCTTCCCTTTCCGTCCACCGGAGTCACCGTCCAGGATCCGGAATGATTTTCCTTCATCCAGCCAATCAGCTCCGCTGCATCCTTCCCGCAGAACACGTTCCCGGTTTCCCTTAAGGACTGCCGATCGGTCTTCCGTAAGGAATGCATGCCGGAAGCCATACCGGTATTCACACCAGAAGCTGTACCGGAAGCCGCATAGGAATCCCAAAGGTCCTGTGCATCCAGTCCAAACAATGGCGCAATCTGGCTTACGCAGTCGGAATCCTCGATTTTTTCAAAGGGAATACAGCCGAACGCGCCGGTCTTTCCGCCCTTTAAGGCAAATTCGACCACCTTCCGGCAGGCTCCGGCCTCCAGATTCCGCATCGGCGGCAGCACCACCATCTCATAAGACTCCCCATGAATCTGAAATTCTGTCCGTCCATTCTCTGTAACAACCGTCCCCTCTGCGAAAAGCTCCGGGTCAATGATATAATAATCCAGCTCCTGACAAAGCATCTGGTTCTGGAGTTTTGCGAAATCCTCCTTTAACAGCAACTGCTCCTGCGCGTTTGAGGTCCAGGCAGAGGTTACCGGGTCCAGCACCAGAATCTTAATTTCCCGCCGGATGGAACGCTGAAAATCTCCCAGTCTTTTTGCATAGGAAGTCAGGCCGGAGGCATCCCCCCACCACGGCATCTGGAAAAATGCGGAAGGCGGCGCATCGTGCTTTTTCAGGCCATCTGTGGTAAAGAAGAAGCCGTGAATCACATAAAAATCCACCCCCTGAACCGCCAGCCAGTCAAAAATCCACTTTAAATCCTGAATCGTCATTCCCCAGCCGATACTGTGTCCGGCCTCGCAGAGCGCCGCCGGTTTGTCATAAAAATGTGCCGCCGAGCTAATCATCTTTCCGTTGGAGCGGTAGCGTCCCGTCACCATCTTGGCCGCGCTCCCCACCTTCTGATGACCGGCGTCAATGCCCGGAATGTGCATGTATTTCAGTTCCTTGCTCCGCATAATCGGTTTTTCGCCGACGTATAACAGATGATTGTTCTCGCACCATTCGTAGACCGCCTTATCATAGCCTTCGATAAAGCAATCCGTGGCCGTATTCCAGTATGCGTACCTTACTTTTGAGGAAAGCTCCCCCATATCCTCCCAAAGCGCCGGAAGACTGGAGATCAAATCGATTCCGTGACGCTCCATCACCTTTCCGGGAAGCAGCGGGGACCATGGCTCCTTATCCGGGAATGCAGTAATCTCATCGGTAAAGAAGCCCTTGATGGTCTTTCCAAATTCCTCTCCCACCACTTTTTTATACCGTTCATGAGTCAGCTTAATAAAATACTGGATTGCCTCCGGGTTCATGGTATCGATAAAGTTTTCAAAATATTTAAAATGGTTCATCACCACTTCTGTCACCAGGTAGATTTTCCATTCTCCCTCCGGAGCCGTCCAGCTTAACAGCTTTCCGGGGTCCCCGGTGAAATACCGTTTTTTATTGTACTGGGTCAGGCCGCTGTACTGAAATACCTCCTGCTGGTAGCCGGTGCCTACATACGCGGTAAGGTCAATCGAATCCTCCAAGCTTATATTTCCGTCCGTTACCCGGTAGGCCTTCGCCAGAATCACCCTTCCCCAGGGAGCAAACAGCCGCACCGCCTCTCCGCCGCTGCATTCCTTTACCACCCGTTTTAACCGCTTGCAGAGAAATTCCGGATGGTCCAGAATCACTTCTCCTCCGCAGATACCGCTTGGATAAGGATATTCATCGTAAATCCATACTTCCAGATCCTGCTCTTTTGCCGTCTGGACCGCCAGCTTAACCCGTTCAAAATACTCCTGTGACAGATACGGAATCTCCATCCCCTGTCTGGGGTGAATGAAAAAACCGGGAATCCCCTTCTCCTTCATCTCCAGAATCTGACAGACAATTTCCTCCTCCCTCATATCCCCATTCCAGAACCAGAATGGCTGCATTCCGAATTTTAATTCCTTTTCTCCGTTATGTTTTGTCATACATATTCCTCCATATTCTCACAGACAACCTCCCAGGCATCCGGAAAACCGGGTGCAGGTCCGGTCAGTCCGCTTCCGCCTGCCGCCATCAACGCCACCGCCAAAAGAAGACTTCCGTTTCCGGGCAGATACAGGGGCAGGTCCTTTCTGGTGCTCTGCCGGTTGTTGCCGCTTCGCACATATTCATTCTTCGCGGCCTCCTTTAACAGACAGTCCACTGCCAGCTCCGGCTTATGCAGACGAGCGGCCGTCATGGCCATCACCGCAAAATCCCATCCCCATAAGGATTCGTACTTCCAAACCTGAATCACCGAATCCAGAGTCCGTTCCATCACCGCTTCGTCTATCCGTTCGGAAGGAAGGACGCCCAGCATCCCCAGCATGGATGGATGGTCAATCCGAAATCTGGTAAAAGTATCCTCGCAGCCTTCATGTGCCAGATACCGGCCGTCCTTCTGTCCGGGTTCTCTCATATTCTCATAGACATCCAGCCATTTCCGGTCCGGCGTTTTCCCCAGACGTCCGGCCCATTCTGCGGCGATGGAAAGGCCGAATCTCCAATATTCCACTTCAAACGCTGGATTTTTGCTGACCTCAGCCTCGTGGCATTCCTGAACCGGAATCAGCGGCGGCAACAGGTCATATCGGCCGTCCGCCTCCTCATATACGGCAAAATCTGCCATAAAGTCTGCTGTCTCCTTTACCAGTTCCCAGTACTTTTCCAGAAACTCCGGATTCGGATGATTCCGGTACAGCAGCTCCAGCATAAACAGGATATGAGGCTGCTGCCAGATTAACATCGGTGCAATATTCGAGGGACTGTCTTCCCCGCTGTATCCAATCATCTTCGGCCAGCGGATACCTGCAAAGCCATTCCGGGCAGCGTTGTCCCGTGCCTCCTTCCTGTGCTCCAGATACCAGGGCATACTCCGTTCCAGCAGCTCTGCATGATTCCACAGCGGCGCCCAGGCACTGTGCCAGAAATGCATCTCCAGATGCATCTTTCCGTACCAGCTGTTGCAGGTGAGCCCGGTTTCCTGCGGCGGCATGGAGCCGGAGCAGTTTACCGCCAGCAGATACATGGACAAAAGCACCCTTCTCTGCAGCTCCTCTGCCCGGATGTCCGTACTGCTGGAAAACTGCACCATGCCGCCCTGCTCCCAGAAATTCTTCCAATATCCTTCTGCATTTTCAAAAACCGAAGCGCAGTCCGGCAGGTCCGGTTCTTCGTTCCTGGTAAAGGAAATGGCAAGATTCCAGCTCCCCCCCGCCCCGTACAGCTTCAGGCAGTGGTTTTCAAGGGCTGTCCCGTCAAATTCCATCGGCTCAGCGCTCCGGATGGTGACATAATAGCAGTCCTTGTCCAAAACCCGGCGAAAAACCAGCTTCCCTTCCGTCCGGCTGACCAGGCTGGTCGTATGGCAGCTTTTCTTTTCCCAGTCCGAGGCCGTAATATCCGGTGAACCATAGGGAAAGGTGATGCAGACGGCTACCCGCTTTTCCGCAAACAAACGGCTGCTCAGGCGGATGCCCAGCGTATCGCTCTGACTATCACAGCACACCTGGGTACGGCATGGTTCCCCGCCCAGTTCGTACCGGCTTTCCAATCTTCCTTCATATAGATGCAGCTCCTGATGAATCTTAGACAGCTCCGCCGCCTTTATTTCCCGGTCCTCATAAAGAAGGCTGATTCTGCCCAGATTCAATCTGTGGGGATTCTGTCTCAGCCAGTGGTAAACCTCTTCATCTCCTGGAAAACAATCCTTCGGATACCGAACCGTTCTTCCGCGGTAATCAAATTCCGTCATTTTTAAATCATCTAATGTATACGCATACCGCTCGCTGCTTACCGGCGCGGTATGCCAGCCCCACTGCGACAAGGTGCACAGAGGACACTCCTCCCGATATTCCTCATACAGAGACTGCAGTCCCGTCACATCTGCCGTAAATGCAAATTCGCCGTTTCCCACCGTAAGAGGGGATGCGGTATCCACACCGTCCAGCTTAGGATTATACCGGACAATTAAGTTCTGCCTGTCAATTTTCATCGCTTTTTTCTCCTGTCATTCTGTTTGATTTTATTCTAATTCCTTTCCGTTTCCCTGTTAAGGGACAAAAAGAGGGATTACGGGCCAGAATATCCAATTCTATTTTCGATTTCCTGCAGACGTGTTAAAATATTTTCAGCAGAACCAATCCCGATACAAGGAGGATATAAGAATATCATGAAACAAAACGTAGTATTCTTTTTTACCGACCAGCAGCGGTTTGACTCGACCGGAATGGGACATAATCCCTGCGGCCTGACCCCTAATTTTGACCGCATGGCGATGAACGGAACCTTTGCCCGGCGGGCCTTCACGCCTCAGCCGGTATGCGGCCCGGCCAGAGCGGTCCTTCAGACCGGCATGTACGCAACCAGCACCGGAAACTACCACAACGGCGTTGTCCTTACCCGCGACCACAAAACCATGGCGGACTATTTCAACGAAGCCGGATATTTTACCGGATATATTGGAAAATGGCACTTATCCGACGGCCGTCATGCCGTGCCGGTGGAAAACCGGGGCGGCTATCAGTGGTGGCTTGGGGCCAATTCCCTGGAACATACCTCAACCGCTTACCACACCCTGGTTTATGATAACGAAAACCAGCCGGTGGAACTTCCGGGCTACCGGGTCGATGCCCTGACCGACGCTGCCATCCGTTTCATAAATGACCGCAAAGGAAAAGAAGAGCCGTTCTTCCTGTTTCTCTCCTTCCTAGAGCCCCACTTCCAGAATTGCTTTGATGACTTCCCGGCCCCGGACGCCTACCGCCACATGCCTGCCGGATATATGCCTCCGGATTTAGGAGCTTTGACGGGAACCGCCTGGGAGCATCTGGGCGGCTATTACGGCATGATAAAACGGCTGGATGAGGCACTGGGGCGAATCCAGGATGCACTGAAAAGCCTGGGCATGGACCAGAATACCATTCTGGCATATTCCACCGACCACGGCTGTCACTTCAAGACCCGAAACAAGGAATACAAGCGCTCCTGCCATGAAAGCTCCATCCGCATTCCTCTGGCATTCACCGGCGGTCCGTTCACAGGCGGAGGAACCCTGAATGAAAAGGTAAGCCTGGTGGATGTGGCTCCCACCCTGCTGGATGCCTGCGGCATTCCGGTGCCGGAGGATATGCAGGGACGCTCCATTATGCCTTATGTTCGCCATGAAAAGCAGGAGCCATCCGGACGGGATATCTTTATCCAGATCAGCGAGAGCCAGGTCGGCCGCGCCATCCGGACGGATCGTTGGAAATATTCAGTGGAAGCGCCTGACAAGCATCCGATTCACGATTCCGGCAGTGAGGAATATACGGAAACCTTCCTGTATGATTTGGAGCATGACCCATACGAGCTTCACAATCTGATTCACTCGGAGGCCCATGCTCCGGTCTGCCGGGTATTAGCAGAAAAATTGAAAGCATGCATGGCACAAGCCGGAGAAACGATTCCGGTGATTCATCCCGCCGAGAAAAAACGAATGGGACAGCTTATGGTATTTAAAGGAGAAGAAAACCTATGAAACCTTTATGGAAAGCAGACTTGGGAGACGGAAGCTACCGCAATCCCATCCTTTACACCGATTACAGCGACCCGGACGCAATCCGGGTCGGAGACGACTATTATATGATTTCCTCCAGCTTTACCTACGTCCCCGGAGTTCCGGTTCTTCACTCCAGGGATATGGTAAACTGGGAACTGATAAACTATGTGGTAAGGGAAATCCCATTTGAGCGGTATGACCGGCCCGCCCATGGCGCCGGTACCTGGGCTCCGGCCCTCCGTTACCATCACGGTACCTTCTACGCCTTCATTCCCATGCCCGACGAGGGAATCTTCGTGTCAACCACAAAAGACCCGGCCGGCGAATGGAGTCCGATGCGGCTGTTAAAAGAAGCCAGCGGCTGGATTGACCCCTGCCCATTCTGGGACGAGGACGGGAACGCCTACCTGGTATTTGCCTATGCCAGAAGCCGCTGTGGAATCAAGCACCGTCTGAGCATCTGCCGGATGGACCCGGATGCAGAATATCTGATTGGAGAACCGGTGCTGATTTATGACGGCATCCAGACACATCCAACCCTGGAAGGGCCGAAGCTTTATAAAAGAAACGGCTGGTACTATATCTTTGCCCCGGCGGGCGGTGTTCCGACCGGCTGGCAGACCGTCCTCCGTTCCCGGAAGATTTTGGGCCCTTATGAAGCAAAAATTGTCATGCACCAGGGAAATACCGAGATAAACGGCCCTCACCAGGGCGGTTATGTGGGAACACCGGATGGGAAGGAATGGTTTCTTCATTTTCAGGACAAGGGTCCTTACGGAAGAATCAGCCATCTGCAGCCATTGTGCTGGAACGGAGACTGGCCTTTTATCGGCACTGAGCAAAATGGGGACGGAATCGGAGAACCGGTAACGGAATGGACGAAGCCAGACTGCAGAGACTGGAATCCGGCTCCTATCCCTTCCGGTGATAATTTTAATGAAACCCGGCTGGGACTTCAGTGGCAGTGGCAAGCCAATCCGAAACCAGACTGGTATTCCCTGACCAGCCGTCCCGGCGCTCTTACCTTATTCTGCCTGAAAAATCCAGTCCATGAAAACGCCCTGCTCTGGTATGCACCCAATGCATGTACCCAGATGCTTCAGGCTCCGTCCTTCTGCGCGGAAGGGAAATTCACACTCCACGGAAGCCAGAACGGCGACTTTATCTCTATGGGAATTTTAGGAAAACAATATACCTACCTGGCCCTGGAACAGCATCCGGACGAACTCTGCCTGCACCTGAAGCACGGAAAAGCTTTGGAGGAAAGTAATTTCGAAAAAGCCTGCGAGTGGGAAGAAGAGCCCTGCACCCTGTTAAAAGATGGTGAAAAAAATAATTTAGAGGAACCGGGAACCGTATGGATTCGGATTTGGATGGAAGAGGGAGCCCGGTACCGCTATGAGTATTCCACAGACGGGCAGACCTATCAAAAAATAGGCGGTACCTTCCAGGCCTCTGCAGCCTGCTGGACCGGTGCAAAATTTGTCTTATACGCAGCAAATTCCCAGAATACCGCCTCGGACGGATACGGCTGCTGCAAATATATTCATTTCACTGCAGAATAAGCGGTTGTATCGTAAAAAAACTGCATAAACTGCCGTATCATCCGGCGGCAATCCAGCAGCAAAAGAATCCGGCTCACCGCCGGATTCTTCACTGCAACAAAAAAGCTCCAACCCCGCAGCTCTCTGTCTGCAAAATCGGAACTTTCAAAGTGCGCCTCCAGGGATTCGAACCCTGGACAAATAGATTAAGAGTCTACTGCTCTACCAGCTGAGCTAGAGGCGCATATTTTGTTGTTTTCTGTCACACGGACGACTATCATTATATATGCAGTATCCGGATTTGTCAAGAACTTTTTTAAATTTATTTTATTTTTTTCTGCAAGACTTTTCTGGCAGAATTCTTCCGGCATATCCGTTCCTGCCGGAGATACAAAAAACACCGACCCCAATGCTCTCTGTCATCAAAATCAGTGCTTTCAGTGCGCCTCCAGGGATTCGAACCCTGGACAAATAGATTAAGAGTCTACTGCTCTACCAGCTGAGCTAGAGGCGCATACCTTATTTTCTTGTGTTCCGCTGTGTTCTCATCGGAACAGTTGCTATTCTACAACAAGGGGCTGAAAAAATCAACCCCTTTTTTAAATTTTTTTATTTTTTTTAATTTTATACACAAATAGGCAAAATTTTACATAACAGACTCAATAAATTGACGAAGCGCTGCCTTCGGCTGAAGTCCCATCATCCGGTTTACTTCTTTTCCGTCCTTGATCAAAACCAGGGTCGGAATGGACATCACGCCGTACTGCCCTGCGATGTCCTCGCACTCGTCCACATTTACCTTTCCTACCTTAACCACGCCTGCCAGCTCTTCGGCCAGGGCCTCCACAGCCGGAGCCAGCATCTTGCATGGTCCGCACCAGTCCGCATAGAAATCCACCAGAACCGGCTTCTCTGAACGTAACACCTCTGCTTCGAAATTTGCGCTTGTAAATTTTACTGCCATCGTATCGTTCCTCCTTATATTATAATATCATTTGTATTGTTTTCATTTTTCAGACTTCTTATCCGGGTCCTTCTTTCCGCCTCCGTTCAGCGCCTGATTGACTTCAATCAGCGCCCTTCTCCAGCGGAGCGTTTCCCGGTTCAGGCCCGGACTGCTTCCAAGTTTCTTCTCCAGGCTTTTTTGTACCCGATTCGAAATTCCCATGACTGCCGCCCTATGATACGATTCCTTACTATCCTATATGACGCCATATCCGCCGCCGTGCTTTTCTCCTGCTGTAAAGACTCCAGCCTGCAGAGTAGCATTTCTCCTGCCATAAAGCCTCCAGCCTGCAGAGCGGCTTTTCTCCTACCGCGAAGCCACCAGCTTGCAGATCGGCTTTCCTTCCGCGGAAAACTTTGCCTCGTATTCCGTCATCACATTCCCCTCTGCCATCTCCGAATGATGCAGGTCAAAGGTATGGCGGACAATCTTCCATCCTGCCGCCGGAATCGCCTCTAAGGAATACTCAAACAGGGGCCGGTTATCCGTCTTAAACTCCACGACTCCGTCCTCCGCCAGAATCTGGTCGTAAACCTTCATAAAATCCGGGGAAGTCAGTCTCCGCTTGGCATGGCGGTCCTTGGGCCACGGGTCCGAGAAGTTTAAGTAAATCCGGGAAACCTCTCCCTTTTCAAAATAATCTGCCATATCCTTTGCGTCAATGCACATAAACCAGATATTCGGCAGCTCAAGCTGCTCCCTCTTTTCCAGTCCCCTTAACAGCACGCTGGAATAGCGCTCGATTCCGATGTAATTCCGGTCCGGATGCTTCTGGGCCAGCTCCATGATGAACCTGCCTTTGCCCATTCCCACCTCGATTTCGATTGGGTTTGCATTGCCGAACCGCTCCGCCCAGCGGCCCTTCTCCTCCTCCGGGTTCTGAACCACATAAGGACTGGCCGCGATTGACTCCTCTGCACCGCGTATGTGACGCAGTCTCATATTCTGTTTCCTCCATTTCACTCACTGTTTCCGATATTTTTACCATTCTGAATCGATAAAATTATAGCATTAGTAAGAAAACTTTGCAATATAAGAAAAAAATCAGAAAATTTTTACAAAACAAGGTGCACAATCTGTCGAAATCTTGTATAATAAGGAATATGAAATGAATCATGGTTATGAATCAAAAAGCGGCTGTTCCAACAAAGAATCGCTGCTTCGAAAAATAAGGAGGACCTGAAAATGGCAGATGTTACCAGCACCTGGGAGAAGATTCAGCAGGGTGTGAAAGAAACCGAACGGCTGATTGGTCAAAAGGAATATAATCTGGCTATGGTGAAGTCCAGACAGACCCTGGAGTACATGGTAAAGAGTCTCGGCGAACGCGCCTGCATCGTAGACGGCGACATGTCAGAGATTATCGACCAGCTTTACGAAGGACAGTGGATTACGAAATCCACAAAAGAGCATTATCATAAGCTTCGGATGATTGGAAATAAGGCGGTTCACGAAGGAAACAGCAGCGCTTCCGATGCCAGCCAGGCTTATCACATCCTTTCGCAGGAGGTGTACGCCTTTGCGAATGAGTACAGCCCCAGACGGCGCCGGTCATCCGGCAGCGCCAAACCGGCTTCCGGGTCCAGAGCATCCGGCGGCTCCGGCGCTTCCTCCGCCCGCCGTACCGGCGCGGCCCCCAGCCGCAGGCGTTCCAAGAAGAAGCAGTCTCCGCTGGAGGACATCCTTCGGATTCTGATTCCGATCGTCTGTGTGATTCTTCTGATTTTCATTATCCGCGCGCTTCTTCCGGATAAGGAGAAGAAGGATAACAAGGAGACCAGTGCGCCCACCGAAGCCGTGACTATGGCGCCCTCCCAGCCGGAGGAAGAAACCCAGGGAGGCGACATCATGCCTACCGATGCTCCGGCGACGGTTTACCGCACCACCTCCACCTTAAACGTCCGTATGGAGCCGTCTACCGAAGCCAGGATCCTGGTACAGTTAGCGCCTGACACGGAAGTGAATGTGGTCGGCACCTACGATGACAAGTGGACCATCATCAATTATGACGGTCAGGATGCTTACGTTGCCACCGCTTACCTGACCCAGTAACACCCGGTTCTGCGCCCGATTGTTCTGCTTTTTATCGACGCAGCCGGACCGGTTCATTCAAAAAAAAACAGCACTGCAGCACCCAGAACCCCTTTGTGTACCCGCACCCTCTGGCCTGCAGTGCTGTTTTATTCCCCCATTTTCCTCCATTCTGCGGCATTCCCGCCATTTCATTCAAACATTACCAAATACGCCTCATTGCATTGTTAAATTTTTGTCGTTTCTGTCATGGATTTTTCTATTTCAAATGTAGTATTATATGGAAGGATTCCAATATAAACAAAATCAAAATAAGGAGGACTATCGTGGATAACCTGATTAACAAAATATCAGAGATTGAATCCGCCGCATCTTCCGTCATGGACCGCCTGAGCCAGCAGAAAAGTGATTTTGCTGCCGAAATCAAAAAGCAGACGGCGGACTTTGACGCTCAGTTAGAAGATGAGACGGAAAACGAGCTGAGCCGGCTCCGCAGCCAGATGGAAGCCGACATAAAAGAAAAGCTGGCAAAACAAAAGCGTGACAGCGAGCATGAACTGGCTCTGCTGAATGATGCTTACCAGTCAGACCACGCTGCCCTTGCTGCCAAGCTGTTTGCGCAGATGACAAAGGAGTGATGCTATGGGAAACCTTTTTGCCTACAGCGGCCTGACGACAAAGGTAAAAGCCATGAGAAGCCATCTGATCACCGACAGCCAGTATCAGGAGATGGCTGCGCTGGACTCGGTTACCGCTTCCGTGGATTACTTGAAAAAGCTGCCCTCCTATTCCCATATTTTTGCCGGAACGGAGGCCGGGGAGCTGCACCGGGCTGCCATCGAAGAGCTGCTTCTGCAGTCCAAATACCGGGACTTTTCCAAGCTTTACCGATTTTCAAACCTGTCTCAGAGAAAATTTCTGGACCTGTATTTCATGCACTACGAAATCGCAATCCTGAAGCGGTGCATCCGCAGTGTTATGGGACATAAGGCTCTGGACCTGGACCTTTCCCAATTCCGGGATTTCTTTGAGCGCCATTCCAAGCTGGATTTGATCAAGCTTTCCGCTTCTTCCAATCTGGCTGAATTTACCGCAAACCTGGCCGGTTCCCCTTATTACGGGCTGCTGATTCATCTGAACAGCCAGGAGAATCTGACCATGTTTGACTACGAGATGAATCTGGACCTGATTTATTTTAAGACCATGTGGAAGGTCATAAGCAAGGCACTGAAAAAGAAGGAGAAGGCAGCGCTGACCGAATGCTTCGGAGACCGTCTGGACCTGTTAAATATCCAGTGGATCTACCGATGCCTGAAATTCTACCACATGACACCCAGTGAAATCTGCGCCCTGCTGATTCCCATTCAGCACCATCTGAAGCGGGATGAGATTTTAAAGCTGGCCGGCTGCGGTTCTCTGGAGGAATTTTTCACCGTCCTCGGCTCCACCTGGTACGGGAATCCGGGCCTGGCGAAGGTAAGCGCCCAGCCGAATCCGGAGGAGCTTTATGAGACCATCTTAAACCGCATCCACCGGATGACGGCGCAGAAGGAGCCTTACTCCATCGCTTCCATCAATTCCTACCTGTATTTTAAGGAATTGGAAATTCACCGCGTAATCAAAATGATAGAAAGTATCCGTTACGGACTGGACCAGAGACAGATTCTGGCTACCGTGATGAATACCAATTAAAGGGGGTTATTTTTTGTGATTGAGAAGATGAAATTCTTAAATCTGACCGGTCCAAAGGAGCAGTTTGACCGGGTGACAGAGGATTATCTTTCCAGGTATGAGATTCACCTGGAAAATGCACTGTCCCAGCTTCAGACCGTAAAGGATTTAAGACCTTTTGTCGAGGCCAATCCTTACCGCAGCGAATATAAAAAGGCCGAGGAGCTGATGAAAAGCTTCGAAGGCCAGGAAATTTCTGCGAAGGAGCTGACACTCGAAGAATCTGCGGAGCTTGTCCATACCCTGGAAAAGACGCTTGCAGACAAGAACAGCCAGAAGGAAGCGCTGCAAAAAGAACTGGAGACGCTCACCGCGTCCCGTGACCAGGTCGTTCCCTTCACCGGCTTAAATTACGATGTTTCCAGCATCCTGCATTTTAAATGCATCAAGTTCCGTTTCGGACGGATTGCCAGAGAATACTTCGACAAATTCGACGCCTTCGTCTATGACGCCATCGACACGGTGATGTTCAAATGCCAGGAGGACGACGAATATGTGTGGGTGGTTTACTTCGTACCGGCTCCTGTAGCCGAAAAGGTAGATGCCATCTATGCTTCCATGCATTTTGAGCGCCGTTTCCTTCCCGATGAGTACGAGGGTACGCCGGGACAGGCCGCTCACGAGCTGGATGAAAAAATCCAGACCGCAAAGGCAGCCATCACCGCCCTGGATGCAGAGACGAAAGCCGCTCTGGAGTCGCAGAAGGAGGCCCTGGCCGGAGCTTATCAGAAGCTTGACCGGTATACCAGAAACTTCGACGTCCGCAGGCTTGCCGCCTGCACCAACAACAAAGAGCATCCCTTCTTTATCCTCTGCGGCTGGATGGCGGAGGACGATGCCGACCGGCTCCAGAAGGAGCTTCAGAACGATAAGGACCTGTTCCTGATTGTGGAAAAGGACCATGATAACGTGCTCAGCAAACCGCCGACCAAGATGAAAAATCCGAAGCTTTTTAAGCCCTTCGAGATGTTCATCCAGATGTACGGTCTTCCGGATTACAACGAGATTGACCCCACCATCTTAATCGGCATCACCTACTCCTTCCTCTTCGGCTTCATGTTCGGAGATGTGGGACAGGGACTGTTCCTGTTAATCGGCGGCTTCCTGCTGTACCGCGCGAAGAAGATGAACCTGGCGGCCATCATCAGCTGCTGCGGCTTCTTCTCCACCATCTTCGGCTTCCTCTTCGGAAGTGTCTTCGGATTCGAGGATGTCATCGACGCAGTATGGCTCCATCCCGGACAGGCTATGATAAACCTTCCGTTTATCGGAAAGCTGAACCTGGTGTTCGCGGTTACCGTGGCACTGGGCATGGGAATCATCATGATGACCATGGTGTTAAATATCATCAACAGCCTGCGTGTCCACGACACGGAGAAGGCATGGTTCGACACCAACGGCGCGGCCGGACTGGTATTCTACTTTGCACTGGCCTCTGTTGTCATCCTCTTCATGTCGGGTAATGCCCTTCCGGCCACCGTCATCCTGGTTGTCATGTTCGGCATTCCGCTGCTTCTTATGTTCTTTAAGGAACCGCTTACCCGGCTGGTGGAGAAGAAATCCGCTTCCATCGAGGGCGGAGCCGGCATGTTCGTGGTACAGGGCTTTTTCGAGCTGTTTGAGGTACTGTTAAGCTATTTCTCCAACACCCTCTCCTTCGTCCGTGTAGGCGCGTTTGCAGTGAGCCACGCGGCTATGATGGAGGTTGTTCTGATGCTGGCCGGATACGAAACCGGCAACACCAACTGGATTGTGGTCGTTCTGGGAAACCTGTTCGTCTGCGGCATGGAGGGCCTGATTGTAGGCATCCAGGTGCTTCGTCTGGAGTACTATGAGCTGTTCAGCCGGTTCTACCGGGGCACCGGACGGGCCTTTGTCCCTTACGGAAAGACGGCAAAAAACGATTAAAAATATCTGCATATGAAAAGGAGATTTTATCATGACTGTAAAATTATTATTAGCGCTTGCATTAATCTTAACCATCCTGCTTCCATTCGGCGCATTTGCCGCCGGCGAAAAGTCCAGAGGCCGCTATAAGACCGCCCTGGCTGTCAATTCCCTGCTGTTCTTCGGAACCATGCTGACCTGCAGCGCCCTGTTCTTCACCGGCAATGCATTCGCTGCTGAGGAAGCCGTATCGGCTGCAAACCCGGCTGCCGGCATGATTTGTATGGCTGCTGCCCTTTCCACCGGTTTATCCTGCTTAGGCGGCGGCATCGCCGTTTCTGCTGCTGCATCCGCCGCATTAGGCGCGATCAGCGAGGACGGCTCCATCCTTGGTAAATCCTTAATCTTCGTTGGCTTGGCCGAAGGTGTGTGTCTGTATGGATTAATCATTTCCTTTATGATTATCGGTAAGCTGTAATTCTATGAAGATGTACTTAATCAGTGACAACATCGACACCCTGACCGGCATGCGCCTGGCCGGGGTGGAGGGTACGGTTGTCCACGAGCGCAGCGAATTAAAGGAAGCCCTGGATAAAGCGTTGGCCGATAAGGAGATTGGGATTCTCTTACTGACTGAAAAATTCGGACGGGAATTTCCGGAGATTATCGATCATGTAAAGCTGAACCGGAAGTTCCCTCTGATTGTGGAAATTCCTGACCGTCACGGAACCGGCCGCAAGCCAAACTTTATCACTTCCTATGTAAATGAAGCCATCGGCCTGAAGCTGTAGCTTTCGGCCGTTAGAAAGAGCAGGTGACAGATTTGACCACAGATGAAAAGTTACAGCATTTTTTAGACATCTGTATGGAAGATGCCAGAGACCGCAGCGGCCGTCTTTTCGATGAGTACGCAAAGGGCCTGGAGAAGACCCTGGAGGAGCATAAGACGGACGCCAGACGGCGGGCCCGGATGCAGATCCAGGGAGAGACAGAAAAGATTGAGCGTGAGATGAACAAGGAGCTGGCCGTCGAGCAGATTAACCTGCGCCGCGCCATCAGCCAGCGCCAGAATGAATTAACCGACATGCTTTTTGTAGAATTAAAGGACATGCTGGCCAACTATATGGAAACCTCCCGGTATCTGCATCTTTTAGACGCGCAGATCAAGCACGCCAAGGAATTTGCCGGACAGGAAGAATTGATCATCTACATGGACCCTTCCGATGCGGATAAGGCAAACCGTCTTGCCATGCAGAACAATGCCAGAATCAAGATCAGCGAATACTCCTTCGGCGGCGGCACCAGAGCAGTGATCCCGTCCAGGCATATCCTGATCGACAATTCCTTTGAAACCAAGCTGGCTGAGGCCAAGCAGGCCTTCCGCTTTGAAACAGGAGGTAAGAACCATGGCTGAGAATAAAAATACCGGAGTCATCTACGGCATCAACGGACCGGTCATCTACCTGGAAGGCGATCCCGGCTTCCAGATGAATGAGATGGTTTATGTAGGAAAAGGAAACCTGGTAGGCGAGGTCATCGGCTTAACCTCCCAGCGGACCACTGTCCAGGTTTACGAGGAAACCAGCGGCATCCGGCCGGGCGAGCTGGTAACCGGAAGCGGCGCTCCTGTGTCCGTTACCCTGGCTCCCGGCATCTTAAGCAATATCTTCGACGGCATCGAGCGGCCGTTAAGCGAGATTGCCAAGACCGGCGGTCCTTACATCAGCCGCGGTGTGAACGTGGATTCCCTGGATACCCAGAAAAAATGGCAGACCCATATCACCGTAAAGAAGGGGGACTACCTGCTTCCCGGCGCCATCATCGCAGAGGTTCCGGAGACAAGAGCCATCCTTCACAAGGTTATGGTTCCTCCTGATCTGGAGGGCTATGTGCAGGAGGTAAAGGCGGACGGAGAATATACCATCCAGGATACCCTGGTTACCATCCAGCTTGCCGACGGAACGGAAAAGGAGCTGACCATGACCCAGAAATGGCCCATCCGTGTGCCGAGACCGACTGCAAAGCGTTTCCCGGCCATCCAGCCATTAATCACCGGACAGCGTATCATGGATACCCTGTTCCCGCTGGCAAAGGGCGGCACTGCTGCCATCCCAGGCGGATTCGGAACGGGAAAAACCATGAACCAGCACCAGATTGCCAAGTGGTCCGATGCGGATATCATCATCTACATCGGCTGCGGCGAGCGCGGCAACGAGATGACACAGGTTCTGGAGGAGTTCTCCGAGCTGATCGACCCGAAGAGCGGCAATCCTCTGATGGACCGGACCACTCTGATCGCCAATACCTCCAACATGCCGGTTGCGGCCCGTGAGGCAAGCCTTTACTCCGGCCTGACTCTGGCTGAATATTACCGTGACATGGGCTACCATGTGGCCATCATGGCAGACTCCACCTCCCGCTGGGCCGAGGCCCTCCGCGAGCTGTCCGGCCGTCTGGAGGAGATGCCTGCCGAGGAAGGCTTCCCGGCGTACTTAGCCTCCAAGCTGTCCGGTTTCTATGAGAGAGCCGGCATGATGCAGAACTTAAACGGAACCGAAGGCTCCGTATCCATCATCGGCGCAGTTTCCCCTCAGGGCGGCGACTTCTCCGAGCCGGTTACCCAGAATACCAAGCGTTTCGTCCGGGCCTTCTGGGGACTGGATAAATCCCTGGCTTACGCAAGACATTTCCCGGCTATCAACTGGCTGACCAGCTATTCCGAGTACGTCTCCGACCTGGCTCCCTGGTACACGGACCATGTGGACAAGCGTTTCGTGGACTACCGGAACCAGATTGTGCATCTTCTGACCCAGGAAAGCAGCCTGATGGAGATTGTCAAGCTGATCGGCGCCGACGTCCTTCCCGATGACCAGAAGCTGATCCTGGAAATCGCAAAGGTAATCCGCGTTGGCTTCCTGCAGCAGAATGCCTTCCACAAGGACGACACCTGCGTGCCGATGGAAAAGCAGTTTAAGATGATGGACACCATCCTGTACCTGTACAAGCGTTCCCGCTCCCTGATTTCCATGGGAATGCCGATGTCCGTATTAAAAGAAGACAACATTTTCGACAAGGTCATCTCCATCAAATACGATGTGCCCAATGACCGTCTGGATATGTTTGACGATTATAAGAAACAGATTGACCAGTTCTACGATGACGTGGTAGAACGCAACGCATAAGGAGGCTTATTATGGCAATTGAATATTTAGGTTTAAGCGGCATCAACGGGCCTCTGGTGGTGCTGGAGGGCCTTCAGGGCGCAGCCTATGACGAGATTGTGGAAATGACCGTAAACGGCTCCCAGAAGAAGCTGGGCCGCATCATCGAAATCTACAAGGACAAGGCGGTTATCCAGGTATTCGAGGGAACCGAGGGCATGGCCCTCCGGAACACCCACACCCGCCTGACGGGACATCCCATGGAGATTGCCGTTTCCGAGGAGATGCTGGGCCGTACCTTCAACGGCATCGGCCAGCCCATCGACGGCCTGGGACAGATTCCATCTGACTTAAAGCTGGATGTAAACGGACAGCCCTTAAATCCGGTGACCCGTGAATATCCGAGAAACTATATCCGCACCGGAATCTCCGCCATCGACGGCCTGACCACCTTAATCCGCGGCCAGAAGCTTCCGATTTTCTCCGGAAACGGTCTGCCCCATGACCAGCTTGCCGCCCAGATCGTGCAGCAGGCTTCCCTGGGTGACAGCTCCGATGAGAAGTTTGCAATCGTATTTGCCGCAATGGGCGTAAAATACGATGTGGCGGATTTCTTCCGCCGCACCTTCGAGGAGAGCGGCGTATCCGACCATGTGGCCATGTTCATCAACCTGGCAAATGACCCGGTGGTGGAGCGTCTGATCACCCCGAAGGTAGCGCTGACCGTGGCCGAGTATCTGGCCTTTGAAAAGGGCATGCACATCCTGGTTATCTTAACGGATATGACCTCCTTTGCCGAGGCCATGCGTGAGGTGTCCTCCTCCAAGGGCGAGATTCCTTCCCGTAAGGGCTTCCCAGGATATCTTTACAGTGAGCTTGCCGCCCTTTACGAGCGCGCCGGAATCGTGTCCGGACGCCCCGGCTCCGTGACCCAGATTCCAATCCTCACCATGCCCAACGATGACATCACCCACCCGATTCCGGACCTGACCGGATACATCACAGAAGGCCAGATTGTACTGGACAGAGGACTTTACGGCCAGTCCGTCTACCCGCCGATCAACGTGCTTCCTTCCCTGTCCCGTCTGATGAAGGACGGTATCGGAAAGGGCTACACCAGAGAGGACCATCAGGATGTGGCCAACCAGCTTTTCTCCTGCTACGCCAAGGTAGGCGACGCAAGAGCGCTGGCCTCCGTTATCGGTGAGGATGAGCTTTCCCCGATTGATAAGAAGTATCTGGCATTCGGCCGGGAGTTCGAGCACCGCTTCGTGGGCCAGGATGTCCACGACAACCGGAGCATCATAAAGACCCTGGATATCGGCTGGAGGCTTTTAGGCATGCTTCCGAGAGAAGAGCTTGACCGTATCGACACCAAGGTACTGGATGTCTATTACCGGCCGTCTGCGGTGGCTGCGGACGGAAGCCTGATGGAGGAAGAGGTGAGCAGATGAATCCAAATACATTTCCCACAAAGGGAAATCTGATTCTTGCAAAAAACTCCCTGTCCCTGGCCCGTTTAGGCTACGGACTGATGGACAAAAAGCGGAACATCCTGATTCGGGAGCTGATGGGCTTAATCGATGAGGCCAAGGGCATCCAGACCGAGATTGATTCCACCTTCACCGAGGCCTATCAGGCCCTGCAGATGGCAAACATCGAGCTGGGCATCAGCTACGTCCAGGAAATCGGCATGTCCATCCCGGTGGAAGATTCCATCAAAATCAAGGCGCGGAGCATCATGGGAACGGAGATTCCCCTGGTCCAGCATGATGAAGCCGGACTGACTCCGGCCTACGCCTTCGGCGACACCAGCCCCTCCCTGGACGAGGCCCGGATGAAGTTTGAGAAGGTAAAGGACCTGACCATCAAGCTTTCCATGGTGGAAAACTCCGCCTACCGGCTGGCCTCCAATATTAAGAAGACCCAGAAACGGGCCAATGCATTAAAGAATATCACCATCCCCACCTACGAGACGCTTACCAGAGACATCTCCAATGCGCTGGAGGAGAAAGAGCGTGAGGAATTTACACGTTTGAAGGTGATTAAGAGGATGAAGGATTCCTGATGGTTATACCAAAAAATCGCTGAAGTTTCACGACCTCAGCGATTTTTTTATAAGACAATCTATTTATTTGCCATGAAGTTTGCAAAAACTGCACCGGAGATGTTATGCCATACACTGAACACCGCACCCGGAATGGTTGCCAGCGGATACTGGGCAAAATGAGTGGCTGCCAGTGAAGTTGCAAGGCCGGAGTTCTGCATCCCGACCTCGATTGCCACTGCTTTGCATTTGCTCATATCCAGCTTCAGGGCTTTTCCCAGCACGTAGCCCAGTGCGTAGCCGCAGCAGTTATGAAGCACAACTACCACCATAATCAACAGTCCACATGTCATGATTTTTGCGGAGTTTGCAGATACGACTGCTGCCACGATTGCCACGATCGCTGCTACGGATACCAGCGGCAGAATCTTAACGGCCTTTTGTGTAAATGCAGAGAAAAATTTATTGATCACACAGCCCAGAGCAATCGGAACGATAACGACCTTTACGATGGAGACAAACATGTTCATCATATTGACATCAACGGTCTGGCCTGCAAATACATAGGTCAGAAACGGGGTCAAGAACGGAGCCAGGATGGTGGATACGCCCGTCATGCCTACGGACAGAGCCACGTCGCCCTTTGCCAGGTAGGTCATAACGTTGGAGGAGGTGCCGCCCGGACAGGTGCCTACCAGGATAACGCCAACTGCCAGCTCTGCCGGAAGACGGAATACCTTCGTCAGCACAAATGCCAGAAGCGGCATGATGGTAAACTGGGCAAGACAGCCGATGATTACATCCTTAGGACGGCTAAACACGATTTTGAAATCTTCGGCTTTTAACGTAAGACCCATACCAAACATAACGATGCCCAGCAGCGTGTTTACATAGCTTGTCTTGATAAAGCTGACCGCCGCCGGCTGGAACAATGCCAGCGCAGCTACCGCCAGCACGATGACAGCCATGTACTTGCCCACCAGATTACTTAATTTCTCGAAAAACTTCATTTTCTTTTCCTCACTTTCTTGTCCATTCCCTTTTGCTGTAAAAATCAAAACAGACCGGATACAGCGAAAACTCCCGCCGCGGCAGGCCTTTCGGCTGCTGTGGGAAACAAAAAAACCTTCATCTCCAATTTTATTAAAAATTAGAGACAAAGGTTAAACTCTGCGGTACCACTCTACTTGCTGTATGTCCATACAGCCACTCATAATCATCCATCAATGATTCATATGGTAACGGGTATGGACCGTTCCGACTTACACAGGCAGGTGCTTTTGAAGCGCCCTGTTCTTCACCCGGACTGCTTAAAGGTGATTTTCAACATAAGTTCCACTGCTGTGTTTCACCGGCCCACAGCTCTCTGAAAGCTTTCCCTACGCTACTTTTCCTTTTCGACACATTTTATTGTCTGTTTGATTTTTCGCTATTATAGTTCTGTTTTTTACTGTTGTCAATACAGTTTTTT
>JAUNPZ010000038.1:24146-25995 GCA_030536455.1 Lachnospiraceae bacterium
AAAAAACTATTTTTTCGAAAACCAGCGCTTGCGGCAGCGGCGCTTATCCTTACCCTTGCGCCGGATTTGATATCCGGCCTGCTGCCGGGGACAGCGCTTTCTCAGACAGAGCGTTCCGCCCGCCCGGCGGTCCAGGCCATCTGGCAGTCCCCTCAGGCCGTACTTTCCAGCCAGCTTCTCACGGCTTATGCTGCCCCTTCCTGGCCGCAGAGCGCCGGAATCTCGGCTGACGGCGGCATCTTAATGGATGCGGACTCCGGAGCCATTCTCTTCGAAAAGAATGCCGACCAGGCCTACTACCCGGCCAGCATCACCAAGATTCTCACGGCTCTGGTTGTCATCGAGCACTGCGACTTAGATGAGATGGTCACCTTCTCCCACAATGCCGTCTATAATGTCGAATCCGGCAGCTCCAACATGGGTGCGCTGGACGGCGATATCCTAAGCGTCCGTGACTGCCTCTACGGCCTGATGCTGGCCTCCGCCAATGAGAGCGCCAATGCCCTGGCCGAGCACTGCGCCGGTTCCATCGAGGCATTTGCCCAGATGATGAACGAGAAGGCAAAGGAACTTGGCTGTACCGGAAGCCACTTCGCGAATCCCAGCGGCTTAAATAATGAAAACCACTATGTAACCGCAAGGGACATGGCCCTCATCATGCAGGCCGCCCTGGATAACCCGGTCTTCATGGAGATTGACAGTGCATTGTACTGGAAACACGGACCGATCCAGCGGTACCCGGACCCGGAGGACCCGCACAATACCGTCTATGCCCATCATTCCATGTTAAAAAAGAATGATTCCCGGTACTATCCCGGCGCATTTGCCGGAAAGACCGGGTACACCTCCTTAGCGGGCAATACTCTGGTAACAGCAGCCAGGCGGGACGGCATGACCTTAATCTGCGTCATCTTAAACGGCCATCAGACCCATTATCAGGACACGAAAACATTGTTCGACTACGGTTTTTCCGGTTTTCAGACGATTGACCTGTCCGACTACGACCATACCTACACCTCCATTGAAAATGATATGACCATCGCCGGACTGACCGCCAGCCCCATATCCACCCTTTCCATGGAGGAGGGCTGCACCCTCACTCTGCCCCAGAATGCCGATTTTAAAGAGGTGGAAACCACCCTGGACTATGAGCTGGATGCCTCCGCGCCGGAGCAGGCTGTGGCAGAAATCTCCTACACCTACGCAGGACATCCGGTGGGTTCCTCCTTCCTGATGATCAAGGACAGCTTTCATTCCCGTGCCAGGACATCCGCGGCCGCCGCAGGCCTTTCCGACACCCCGTCCGTGGGAATCCCGGAGCCGACCACCAAAGCGATGGATGAGACCAGACCGCTCAAGGAGGAGCCTGCCGCAGACGCAGCTCTTTCCGCCGCCGACGAGGGTGTTTCCACAGGAGAAACCTTGGCAGAATCCGGCAGCCCGGCATCTGACCTTCCGGCTTTACCAGGCTTCTCCATCCAGATTCCGGCCTCCGTGTGGAAGGCGCTGGCCTTTACCCTGCTTCTGGCCGTCCTCATCACCGTCACCGTGCTTTGCCAGATTCGGCGGAGAAAACGAGAGGAAGAAAACCGCAGGCTCCGAAAGGAACGCAGACGCCAGCGGTTAGATGATATCGGACTTTCCCAGGAGGACTTTGATTCTATGATTGAACAGAAAAGGCTGACCTCACGCCGCAGAAAATGAGTTTGGAACTCTACGCAGCGTAGGTTGCGAAAACCTGTATTGCACGATATGATACTCCCATAACAGAAAAGGAGACTGCAAACATGAACTACATTACAGGAGATACGATAAAAGCACTGCGTGAAAAGATTGGAATCACACAAAA
>JAUNPZ010000039.1:0-9615 GCA_030536455.1 Lachnospiraceae bacterium
AAATTCGATATACTGATGCCATCAGAACAGAAACGGAATCAACTGACCTGATGAAAGAGGCAATTTGTTCAAAAAATCTTTCATCGATTTCGGAAGCTGTTCAGAAGCTAGAAACATAACCCCCACAGGTTATCCAACAAAAAAGAAAGAGGTAATGGAAAATGAAAATCGGATTTATCGGATTAGGCATCATGGGTAAGCCAATGAGCAAGAACTTAGTTAAGGCTGGACACGAGTTAGTTGTTTGTGACTTCAACAAGGACGCAGTAGCAGAAGTTGTTGCTGCAGGCGCAAAGGAAGCTGCAAACGGCGCAGAAGTTGCAAAAGAGTGCGATGTTATCATTACCATGCTTCCAAACTCCCCACATGTACGCGCAGTTGCTTTAGGCGAGAATGGTATCGCAGAGGGCGCTCACGAAGGAACGGTATTAATCGACATGAGCTCCATCGACCCAGTTGAATCCAAGAAGATTGGCGCTGAGCTGGCAAAGAAGGGCATCGAGATGTTAGACGCTCCGGTATCCGGCGGAGAGCCAAAGGCAATCGACGGAACCTTATCTGTAATGGTAGGCGGCAAGAAGGAATTATTCGACCGTTTCTATGACATGTTAATGGTAATGGCTGGTTCTGTTGTATATGTTGGCGAATTAGGCTCCGGCAACGTAGCAAAGCTGGCAAACCAGATTGTAGTAGCTGTAAATATCGCAGCAGTTGGCGAGGCTTTAGCATTTGCAAAGAAGGCCGGCACCGATCCGGAATTAGTATATCAGGCAATCAGAGGCGGCTTAGCAGGCTCCACCGTTATGGATGCAAAGGCTCCTATGATGTTATCCAGAAACTTCAAGCCAGGCTTCCGTATCGAGCTGCACATCAAGGATTTAACCAACGCATTAAACGCAGCACATGCAATCGCAGCTCCAGTGCCGTTAACCGGACAGTTAATGGAGATGATGCAGGCATTAAAGGCTGACGGCTATGAGAAGGAAGACCACTCCAGCCTGGTTAAGTACTACGAGAAGATTTCCAACGTAACCGTAGAATAATCAGCAGGGGGGATAACATTTATGAATACCGATTTTATTAAAGGCGTTGTAGTTCCGATTCTGACACCAATCGACGCAGACGAGAGAATTGATGAAGCAAAGATGCGTGAGCAGGTAGACTTCGTAATCGAGGGCGGCGTGACCGGCATCCTGGCATTCGGAAGCAACGGCGAGTTCTATGTAATCGAAGAAGATGAGATGGAACGCGGCTTAAAGATCATGGTAGACCAGGCGGCAGGACGGGTGCCGGTATACTTCGGCATCGGTGCAATCAGCACCAGGAAGGCATGCAGACTGGCAAAGATGGCAGTGGCGAATGGCGCAGCAAGCGTATCTATCTTACAGCCGATGTTCTTAAAGCCAACGAAGGAGGAGCTGTTCCTGCACTTCAAGACAATCGCGGACAGCGTGCCGGAGACTCCGGTTCTGTTATACAACAACCCTGGCCGTGTGGGCTACACCTTATCTGCTGATTTAGTAGAGAAGTTAGCGCATGAGGTACCAAACATCGTAGGTATGAAGGATACCAGCGGTGACATCACCCAGACCTCTGAATTCATTCGCAGAAACCGTGACGTAAACTTCAAGGTATTCGGCGGCAAGGACACCTTATTATACGCTTCTATGTGCCACGGCGCAGTAGGCGGCGTATGTACTGCGGCGAACTTTATGCCGGAGCTGATTACCGACGTATATAATAAGTACGTTGCAGGCGACCTGGCAGGCTCTCTGGAAGCGCAGTTCAAGCTGAATCCGGTAAGACTGTCCATGGACGGCGCAAGCTTCCCGGTAGCGGCAAAGGATATGGCGAACTTAAGAGGCCGCAATATCGGAGTTCCTTATACTCCAAACCTGCCGACTCCGGAAGGTCCTGTTCTGGATAAGATTAAAGCAGAGATGACGAAAGCCGGTCTGATTTAATCCAACATTAAGCGGGGAAAATATGGAATACGGACAAACCGGTTGCCTGAAAATCTGGAAACCGGTTTGTTTTTTTGACAAAATGTAGTAAAATAAACAGAAAGAAACCGAGCTGTATTTTGAATAAATGGAGGGTGCCAACATGAAATTTTTATTTGCTTCCGATTCCTTTAAGGGAACCTTGTCTTCTGAAAAAATCATAGAACTTCTGACTGCATCTGCGAATGCGGTTTTTCCCGGCTGCGAAACGGCGGGAACCTTAATCGCAGACGGCGGTGAGGGAACGGTAGATGCGGTCATCGCGATGACAAAGGGATGTATGATTGAAGTTCCGGTTCACGGTCCGCTGATGGAGGAGACGAAGGCTTCCTATGGGAAAATCAATGAGGAAAGCGCCATTATCGAGATGGCGGCGGCTTCCGGCCTTCCCATGGTCCCGCCGGAGCTTCGCAACCCGTTAAATACCACCACCTATGGCACCGGCGAATTAATTAAGGATGCTCTGGATAAGGGCTTCCGGGATATCTCCATCGCATTAGGCGGAAGCGCGACCAATGACGGAGGCATGGGCGCTATGGCGGCACTCGGCGTAAAATTCTTCGACCGGGATGGAAACCAGTTAAAGGGCGTGGGCTCGGATCTGGCAAAGGTGGAGAAGGTGGATATAAGCGGCATCCATCCGGCTGTGGCAGAAACCAGATTCACCGTGATGTGCGATGTGAATAATCCGCTGACCGGACCGGACGGCGCAACCTATACCTTCGGAAAGCAGAAGGGCGGCACTCCGGCCATTCTGGATGAGCTGGAAGCAGGCATGAAGCATTACGCAGAGGTTGTGGGCGCAGCGTTGGGGAAAGACATCGACCATCTTGCAGGCGCGGGCGCAGCCGGCGGTCTGGGCGCAGCTGTATGCGGCTTCTTAAACGCATCCTTAAAGTCCGGAATCGAGACGGTGCTGGATTTGATCGACTTTGACCGGATGCTTGAGGGCGTGGATGTAGTTGTGACCGGCGAAGGCCGCATCGACTGGCAGTCTGCCTTCGGAAAGGTTCCCAGCGGAATCGGTATGCGCTGCCGGAATCAGGGAATCCCGGCCGTTGCCATCGTAGGCGGCATGGGCAAGGGCGCGGAGAAGATTTATGAATTCGGCGTGGACAGCATCATCCCCACCATCAACGGGGCGATGGACATCGAGGAGGCCCTTGACCGGGCGGAAGAGCTGTATCAGGGCGCAGCCGACCGGATGTTCCGCTTCCTGAAGGTAGGAATGAGCATCGGCAGATAAGAGCTTTGAAAGCGCGTCAGGGGCTGCGTCCGGAAGGACGCGGCCCCTACCGCGCTTTTTTCAGGGGCTTTTCATTCATCGACTCGCCCCACTGTTCTTTCATCAGATCAATAAAACACCTGGCCGCATCGCTTAGATAGCGGCCCTTTTTGTAGCTGGCGGTGAACTCCCAGGTGGGGCGGGAGGGCAGCCGGAAGAAGGTGATTCCGTCCGGAAGGTCCTTCACATAATAGTAGGTCAGGATTCCGCAGCACATGTTGGCCTGGATCATGGACAGGATGGTATGGTTATTTCCGGTTTCAAACAGAATCTGCGGTTCAAATCCGGCGTCGTCAAAAATCTGGTCCACCATGGTCCGCATGGTGGAATGCTTGTCCATCAGCACGAAGGGCTCATACTGGAGGGCGATGGGGTCCAGAGTGGCGAAATGCTCTCCCTCCGGAGGTACTGCGCTTCTGGTAACCGGGTGCCCGGAGGGCACGGCTAAAAACAGCTCTTCGGTGTAGACGGTCTCGTAGATGTCATCGGTCCGGTCAGCGTCCGTCAGGGTCAGAAAGCCGATATCTAAGTCTCCCTGGGAAATCAGCTTCTGCAGGTTGCGGACAATGCCCTCCTTCGGTTCAATCACAATGTTGGGGTACTGCTGATGGAATATGGAGTAGGCAGAGGTAAACATGGTGATGCCGCGCCCGGCGGTGAAGCCTACCGATAAGTGTCCGCATTTGCCTTCCGTCAGGTCGTGGATCATCTGGTAGGTGTCATTTTTTATACGCAGCATTTCCTTTGCGTTCTTTACATAGATTTCACCGGCTTCGGTCAGATGCCAGTTGGTTCTGGAGCGGTGGAAGAGAGGAGTCCCCAGTTCTTTTTCCAGCTTGATCAGCTGCTGGTTCAGGGCAGACTGGGTGATGAACAGCTTGCTTGCTGCCCTGGTGATGTTATTTTCCTCTGCAATCTTTAAGATGTATTCAATTTGTTTGGTATCCATGGGCGTTTGGTCTCCTTATTCTGCGGTTAATCGTATGTGAAATAGAAAAATATGGATATTTATACAAAATATACGACTATATCCTTTATTATACGAAAAATTTGTATAAAATCAAGGTTTGTCATAAGAAAAAATAAGAGTAATCATAAAATATTAGAACTTTACTTACGAATGATAAGATAGTATACTCTTATCAGAACATAAAAATTTTATAAATTCATACATACAAGGAGGTAGTCAAATGTCACCAATTATTACCAAGATGGAAGTTTGGCCGGTAGCAGGAAAAGACTGTATGGAGCTGAACTTAAGCGGCGCACATGCACCATACTTTACCAGAAACGTAGTGGTTTTGTATGCGGACAACGGAGAGATGGGCGTAGGCGAGGTTCCTGGAGGACAGAAAATCACCAAGGCTCTGGAGGAATGCATTCCGCTGGTAGAAGGGACCAAACTTGCTGAGTACAAGAGCACCTTATTAAAGGTAAAGGCACATCTGGACTCCAAGGGCGAGGTTGACGTAAGAGGAAATCAGACCTTTGACCTTCGTACCGGTGTTCATGTGATTACCGCAATCGAGGCGCCATGCTTAGACTTATTAGGCAAGTATTTAGGCGTTCCGGTATGCGAGCTGTTAGGCGACGGACAGCAGAGAGACAAGGTAAGAATGCTGGGCTACTTATTCTTCGTAGGCGACCGCAACAAGACCGACCTTCCTTACGACTCCGAGCCGGATTCTGACTGCGACTGGTATCGTCTTCGTCACGAGGAGGCCCTGGATGCAGAGAGCATCGTAGCATTTGCAAAGGCAACCCGTGAGAAATACGGCTTCCAGGACTTCAAGTTAAAGGGCGGCGTTCTTCCAGGTAATGAGGAGATGGACGTAATCCGCGCATTAAAGAAGGAATTCCCGGATGCAAGAATCGACCTGGACCCGAACGGCGGCTGGCTGTTAGAGGAGGCGGTTGAGTATGTAAAGGGTATGAAGGGCATCCTGACCTACTGCGAGGACCCATGCGGAGCAGAGGGCGTTTACTCCGGACGTGAGATTATGAGCGAGTTCAGACGCCGCACCGGCTTCCCGACCGCAACCAACATGATTGCAACCGACTGGAGAGAGGTAAGCCATTCCTTAGAGTCTCAGGCAGTAGACATCATCCTGGCCGACCCTCATTTCTGGACCATGAGCGGTTCCGTAAGAGTGGCTCAGATGTGCCATGACTTCGGTTATACCTGGGGTTCCCACTCCAACAACCATTTTGACATTTCTCTGGCGATGTTTACTCAGGTCGGCGCTGCCGTGCCGGGCGAGTACAATGCGCTGGATACCCACTGGATCTGGCAGGAGGGCTTAGAGAGACTGACCAAGGAGCCTTTACAGATTGTAGACGGCTGTGTTGCAGTTCCGAAGAAGCCGGGTCTTGGCATCGAGGCGGATATGGACCAGATCAAGAAGGCTCATCAGCTTTACCTGGATAACTGCTTAGGCGGAAGAGATGACTCCATTGGTATGCAGTATCTGATTCCTGGCTGGAAGTTCAATCCAAAGAAGCCATGCCTGGTAAGATAATTAGAAAATCTTATGACAGAAATCACAATTAAGAATTGGCCTTTTTCGTAATCTTTTGATAAAATGAATACAGACAGAGGGGACGGCGCCCTTTCGAATGTTAAATATGACGAAAAACACGGGGCGCCGGTTCCTTTACCGTATCAAAGGAGGATATGTTATGGAAGTAAAAGGAACGCCAATTGTAACAGAGATGCAGGTAATTCCGGTAGCCGGGTATGACAGCATGCTTATGACCTTAAGCGGAGCCCATGCTCCATGGTTTACCAGAAACCTGGTTATTTTGAAAGACAGTACAGGAAATACCGGTATCGGTGAGATTCACGGCGGGGACTACACCTGCGAGGCATTAAGAAGCTGCATTCCGCTGGTTGTGGGACAGCCAATCGGCAGATACCGCGCAATCCTGGATTCGATTCATAAAGGCAGCAAGCGGGCGGCAGAGGATGACGGCGAGGGCATCCAGACTCTGGACATCAGCAAGCTGAAATTCGTAGTAAAGGCAGAATGGGCCATCGAATGTGCGCTTCTGGACCTGCTTGGACAGTACTTAGACCTGCCGATGTGCGAGCTGTTAGGTGACGGCAAACAGAGAGACCAGGTTGAAACCTTAGGTTATCTGTTCTATGTCAGCGATAAGGAAAAAGCAAAACCAGACCTCCCATATATCGATGAGAGTGACAGCTCTGACCCATGGTTTCAGCTTCGCCGTCAGGAGATGCTGACTCCGGAGCGGATTGTGGAGCAGGCGCAGGTTCTTCATGAGAAATACGGCTTTAAGAACTTCAAGCTGAAGGGCGGCGTATTAAAGGGTTCCGAGGAGATGGAAGCAATCCGGGCGTTAAAGAAGGCGTTCCCGAACGGCAGAATCAACATCGACCCCAACGGCGCATGGAGCCTGCAGGAGGCAATCGAAATCTGCAGACCGATGGAAGGTATCCTGACCTATGTGGAAGACCCATGCGGTCCGGAAGCCGGTTATTCCAGCCGTGAAGTGATGGCAGAGTTTAAAAATGCCGTGAAGCTTCCGGTAGCGACCAATATGATTGCGACCGACTGGCGTCAGTTCTATCATGCAGCCGCATTAAAGTCGGTAGATATCGTTCTGGCAGACCCTCATTTCTGGGGCTTCGGCGGCAGCGTCCGCATGGCTCAGATTTTAAATGACTGGGGTCTTACCTGGGGAAGCCATTCCAACAACCATTTCGATATTACACTGACTGCATTTGCCCATGTGGCAGCCGCAGCGCCCGGCAATCCAACCGCGCTGGATACCCACTGGATCTGGCAGGACGGACAGAATCTGTTAAAGGATACGCCTCAGATTGTAGACGGATATCTTCAGGTTCCGAAGAAGCCTGGCATGGGTGTTACCATCGATATGGACAAGGTAATGGAAGCCAATGCACTTTATAACAAGCTTCCGTCTCACGACAGAGACGATGCCCTGGCGATGCAGTACCTGATTCCGAACTGGAAGTATGACTGCAAGAAGCCGGCATTAGTGAGATAAGGAAACGTTATTTTATACACGTTTGTGAAAAGGGGAAAAGAAAATGTTCTTTAAAAAATACGGGGACATGGTTGTAAGCGTATTCTTCATGGCGCTTTCAGCAATTATGATGGTTATGGCAAAGATGCTGCCAAAGTCCAAAGTCATGGAGATTGGCCCGGACTTCATGCCGATGGTAATCGGTGTGGTTACATTCGTCCTGGCTGCGATTTTACTGTTCTTAAATGTAAAAAACTTTAAGATGCATGAAGCAGAGCTTGCAGGAGCGGTTGCAGAAGAGTGCGATTATAAGCGGGTGTTAGGAAGCTTCATCCTGGTTCTGGTTTATGTATTCATGCTGAAGCCGGTTGGCTTCATCATCATGACTCTTGTATATCTGTTCTTACAGATGCTGGTTCTTTCACCGGATGATGCAAGAGGCAAAAAGCAGATGATTCAGTTAGCGGTTATCGATGTTATCTTTACCCTGGTGGTATTCTTCCTGTTCCGTTACGGATTCAAGATTGTACTTCCGGCCGGTATCTTCACCATTAATTTATAGGAGGCAAGAGTATGCAGGCATTAGGACTTTTAGGCAACGCATTTGTAAGTATTATGAATCCTGCTTCCATCCTTCTGATGGTGGCAGGTGTAGCAATCGGTATTATCTTCGGTTCCATTCCGGGACTTTCCGCATCCATGGCAGTCGCGCTGATGCTGCCGTTAACCTTTAGTATGACGCCGTCCTTAGGTATGAACACGCTGGTAGCGGTTTATATCGGCGGTATCTCCGGCGGTCTGATTTCCGCCATTCTGTTAAACATGCCAGGTACCGCATCTTCCATCGCGACCACCTTTGACGGTCATCCGATGGCAAAGAACGGCGAGGCGATGAAGGCTCTGGGCTTAGGTATTGTGTTCTCCGCACTGGGCTCCATCTTCTCCTTCATCATCCTGACCTTCTGCGCGCCTCTGCTTGCAGACGTAGCGCTGAAGTTTACTCCGGCTGAGAACTTTGGTATCTGCTTCTTCGCACTTACCATGGTAGCCATCCTTTCCTCCGGAAATATGATCAAGGGTATCCTGGCTGGTATGCTGGGCCTGATTTTCACCTTTATCGGCATGGCTCCAATCGATGGAACGGCCCGTTTCACCTTCGGAAGCACCAACCTGATGGCAGGCTTTGATACGCTGCCGACCCTGATTGGTATCTTCGCGATTTCGGATATCCTGATCACCGCAGAGAAGATGGGAAGCGGCAAGCTGGAAACCATCCAGGTAAAGAAGGTAAAGGGCTTCGGCTTCAGCATGAAGGAATTTGTATATCATCTTCCAAACTTCCTTCGTTCTTCTTTAATCGGTACCGGTATCGGTATCCTGCCTGGTATCGGCGGTTCTACCTCCGGTATGTTGGCTTATGTAACTGCGAAGAATATGTCCAAGCATCCGGATGAGTTCGGTAAAGGATGTCCGGACGGTATCGTTGCAACCGAGTCTGCAAACAATGCAACCATCGGCGGCGCGATGATTCCTCTGTTAGTGCTTGGTATCCCCGGCGACGGCGTTACCGCGATGATGTTAGGCGGCTTCCTGATTCACGGCTTGTCCGCAGGACCTCTGCTGTTCGTGAAGAACGCAGACGTCGTATACGGCATCTTCGCTGCATGTATGCTTTGTACCGTTATCATGTTGATCGTAGAGTGGACCTGTATCAAGGGCTTCGTACAGGTATTAAAGGTTCCGAAGCACATCCTTCTTCCGTTAATCCTGGTTCTCTGCTGCGTAGGTGCATACGCAACCAACAACCGTATCTTCGATGTGCAGTCCATCCTGTTATTCGGCGCAATCGGCTACATCTATCACAAGTTTAAGCTGCCGACCACACCATTCGTACTGTGCTTCCTGATCGGCGAGATGTTAGAGACCTACTTAAGACGTGGTATCATGCAGTACAAGTCCTTCGGCGCATTCTTCAAGAGACCGATCTTCGATGCCTTCTTCTTCGTGGCAATCGGCGTACTGGTTTGGTCCAGCATCAAGGCTTACCGTGCATACCGGGTTCAGAAACAGGCAAAATAAAAAATGCGGAACACGGCAGACAGTGTTATTTTAAGTGATATATGCCGGCTCCCTGCGGGGAGCGGGTTATATATAGGGGAAAAATAAAGGACGCGTACAGTCGTCCGAGAAAAAAAGGAGAAAGACACTATGAAGAAAAGAATTTTAGCAACCGTATTAGCAGGCGCTATGGCATTCGGCTTAGCAGGATGCGGCGGCTCCGAGACCGCGGCTACCACCGCAGCAGCCACCACCGCA
>JAUNPZ010000039.1:9625-25147 GCA_030536455.1 Lachnospiraceae bacterium
ACCGAGGCAGCAAAGGAAACCACTGCCGCAGCAGCTACCGAGGCAGCAAAAGAGGGTGAGACTCAGGCAGCAGCTCCGGAAACCGCAGCTACCACCTGGGAGCCAACTACCACCGTTTCCATCGTACTTCCTGCAGGTGCAGGCGGAGATACCGACCTGACTGCCCGTGTATTTGCTGAGTACGCAAAGAAGCTGACCGGACATGACTTCATCGTTGTAAATGCAAGCGGCGCGGCTGGTTCTGTAGCAGCAAATCAGGTACTTGCAGCAGCTCCGGACGGACATACCTTCCTGTACGGCCATAACCTGGTTAACGTAGCAAACATCGCAGGCGTTACCGACTACAACTACACCGCATTCAAGCTTGGCCCGACCTTCGCAAAGAACCCGGCTCAGCAGTTATATGTAAATCCTTCTAAGTATGCAGACTTAAATGCATTCATCGAGGCAGCGAAGGCAGCTCCTGGCCAGTTAAAGGCTTGTACCGAGGTTGGCGCTTATACTTACTACGAGATCCTGGCATTCGAGAAGGCTGCCGGCATCGACTTAGACTTAGTAGACGTTGGTTCCAACTCTGACAAGATTGCAGCTATGTTATCTGAGCAGGTTGACTTAATGCCAGGCGCTTACTTAAACTGCAAGGATTATCTGACCGCCGGCCAGTTCGCATGCTTAGGCGCTCCGACCGAAGAGAGATATGACCTGATCAAGGACATCCCAACCTTCAAGGAGCAGGGCATCGATTTAGTATACCCGGACTGTGACTACTCCTTCTACTTCCCGAAGGAAACTCCAGACGAAGTAATCGTATGGTATGACAACCTGGTACAGCAGATTCTGGCTGACCCGGCTGCTCAGCAGGCAATCTCTGACATCACTGTTATGCCTTACTACTTAAGCTCCGCTGATTCCGAGAAGCATGACGAGGAAATCTACAACACCATTAAGGGTATTGCTGATTCCTTAGAGCAGTAATCCGGAATGCCGGGACAGGCATTTGAAAACATGACATTTTTGACAATGAGATAGAATGAGTATGAAAAAAGAAGGCGTTGATTCCGGATTCGGAGTCAGCGCCTTCCTTCATGGATGTGACGGAAGCGAGTCTGTCATTTTCTGCTTTCTTCCATTTCTTTCAGATACCGCCATAATGTAGAGCGGCTGATTCCCAGATGACTGGCGATTAGCGATTTTTTTCCATGATAATACCGGTCCAGGCCGTTCAGCTCCTCCCAGCTGACAAACTGATTGTGGATGATGAAGCCGGGAATCTCCGGACTGCTTTGAACTGGGGATGGAATTTTGGGGAAGGTTTCCGGCGAAGCCTTTGAAACGTCTCCTGAAACCGATTGCTCCATGTCACTCAGATGGGCAAAATAACCAGAATCATCCAGATGATACTTGAGCATAGCTTTGTCAATGATGCCGTTATCCAGACATAAAAGGACGAGTCTGCGGCAGATTCCCTGAAGCTGGCGGATATTTCCCGGCCAGTCATAATTCATCAGAAGCTCCCTTATTTCCGGTTCATCCGTACATCTGCATTCTCCCAGGTATCGGAAAAACAGTGGGATGATATCTTCCTTCCTCTGTGCCAGAGAGGGGAGAGGGAGGAGCAGGGAATGAATCAGATAATAAAGCGATCCGGCAAGCTGTTTTGATAAATCTACGGAGGAACCGGCAATCAGGCGGAAGTCCAGATTTTGTCGGGTACGGCTGTCCGGCAGGAAAATGGTGTGCGTCCGCAGGACATCAATCAGCACAGCAGTCATTTCCTGAGATAGATTTTCGATGCTGCGGATGTATAAGGTTCCTTGGCTGGCGGCCAGCAAATCCTCTGTATTGAGAAGAGAAGCTTCCCTGGCCAGGAAAAGCTCGTTTTTCCGGCTGCTTTCACAATGGATGCAATGGGCAAAGGTTTCCCGGCCAGTTCCATCCTCACCGATTATTAAAACCGGTTCATCGGACCTGGCATACAGAAGTCCGAGGGAGACAGCCTGGCGGAATGCAGGTGCATTGCCTGTTAAATCAAAGAAGGAGGAGAATGAATATTTTGGAGTCGGTAGAATGGAGGGCTCGGTCTGCCGGATGTTCCTGGGTTGATAAGGGTGCAGGCTCAGGATGACGCCTTTGTTCCGCCCGTGAACCATGACCGGATGAACGGATAATAAATAGGTCGTTCCGTGAAGTGTGAATGGGTGGTCTGCAGCAGACTGACCGGACAGAAGAACCTGATTAATCAATGCACATTCCGTGTCTTCAAAAAGCTGTATATAAGATTTACCAATTACTTTGCTGGATGACAGCTTTAAGTATTTTTCTGCGGACGGATTGCAAAGAGTCACTTTTCGTTTTTCATTGATACTGACAATGCCGTCAAAAATAGAATGAATCATGGTCAGGCGTTCCTGCAGCTTTTTTTTCTGCAGCTGGACGCCTTTTTGTACTTCCAGAGCCCGGTCATAAGCCTCTTTCAGCGAATTTAAAGAGCTTTCCAGGAGAACACTTTTTAATCCATATTCCTCAGCGAGCTTCTGGGTGTACTGTCCGCCGATTACGACATGAATCTGCTCTTTTTTCGCTCGTTTGATGCTGTATTCGATATCCTGGCTGGAAGTGACCGGATAAAGCCGGATATCGCAGTTTAAAATGTCCAGGAATGCCTGGACAGAACGAATGACATCCTCCATGCCGATATAGGCAATCTGGGAGTTGGCGCCTCCATATAAAGTCTGTGCTTTTTGAATGGAGTGGACCAGGTCCGAATCCGTAATCGGAATGGTGACAACGGGGACGGTAAGATGAGCGGATTTTAAAAGCTTTGCTGTATTTCCGCGGGCAATGATAACATCAGTATCTTCCGGCATCTGATGTCTGGCGTAATCTACGGCAGCTTCCATATAGCCGTTTACAATTTGAATACTGCGGGAATCAGGGAGAGACTGCTGCAGGATTTTTCCGTAATGGGCGATGGAATCGCCGGAAGCAATCAGGATAATCTGGGACATAGATGACTCCTCCTTCTGAAAAGGTAAATTAAAACATTTATGAAACATATACACTGATTATAACAAAATAAAACAGAAATACAACATAAATGAAACGAAAAAACAGAAAAAGCGAGTAAAAATTGACGGAAAATATTGAAAACGATATAATCGAATCATAAGAAACAACGAAAATATATTAAGATTATAAGGAGGAGCTGCACGATGTTCCCAATTGATGAAAATGCAAAATTTACGTTCTCAAAAGCAGTTTTTTATAACTTTAATCCGATTCCGGTAAAGAAGCCGTGGAGGGATGCTACCGGCGGATTTGGCAATTTCGCACCGCTTCAGGGATGGGTCCGGATTTATGATTCAGAAGGGTACTGCGGAGAGACCTTCTGCTCTACCGGTCTGGTGAATAACATTCTTCCCCTGATTCTTACCGGCGAGACGAAGACCTATAAGGAGTGGTATCACTATATTTACTGGAAAATGAGAAACTTCGGCTTCCAGAGCGGTCAGATCGTTGATCTGGGACAGCTTGACATGATCATGCTGGATATCATGGCAAGAAGAGATGGAAAGCCGCTTCACAAATTCCTGGGTGCAAAGAAGGACTGGGCTGCAGCGTATAAGGGCGGCGGTTCCCTGTTGTCTGACGATGAGGATTTGGCAGCGGATATGGTTCGTTATGTAGAAGAAGGGTATAAGACGGTTAAATTCAAAGTCGGCAGTGACTGGGGACAGAACATGGAGCGGGATGTCCGCCGTCTGGAGAAGGTCCGCGCTGCGGTGGGGAATGACATTGAAATCGCAGTAGACGGCAACCAGGTTTGGAATGTGGAAGAGGCGTTAAAGTTTGCAGAGATGATCCGTCCATACAATGTAGCATGGTACGAGGAACCGGTTCATTCTCACGATATGAATGCAATCAAGGAAGTAAAAGAGAAGACCGGAATGATGATCGGATACGGCGAGTCCATGCGCAACTATTATGCATTTGAGACCTATGCAGAGAAGGGAGTGGATCATCTGATGCCTCTGGTAGGACGTATGTCTAAGATGAGCGATCTGATCAAGATCCGAGACCTGGCAAGAGCAAATGGCCTGCGTTTCTCTTCCGGCGGAACCGTATGGCTGAATGCGGCATTCGGTGCTCTGTACGATGAGAATGAAATGCTGGAGAACCATGAGCCGATGACCGAGCCGATCGGTGACTGTCTGTCTATCAAGCCGGAAGAGAAAAACGGCAGACTGTATCTGCCGGATATCGTGGGTACTCCGATCCGTCTTGATCTTCCGAAGCTGGAGCAGAACGGAACCCTGGAAAGCATCAGGTGCTTCTATGCAGATAAGAATTCGATGAATTTTGCAGTAAGAGCGGCATATTAAAAATACCCCACAATACGTTCCCTCAGATGATTCTCCGGTCCGTTCATGGTCCAGTTCTTCCGGCGGACGAAAGCGTTCAGCCGGTAAATGGGCGGGTCCAGCGGATAATAGGCGATATGTTCCCGGTCCTTTGCGCAGGATTCTCCAATCAAGGTTACCCCGATTCCCATGGCAACCATGCTGCGGGTCGCAGTGACGCTGTTGGTTTCACAGATGGTGCTGAGCATGATATGCGCCTCTTCAATCAGCTGGTCGGTGAGGAAACGCAGGGTGGAACCCTTCTTGGCAAGAAGAACATTATCCTCGCTGAAATTTTCAGAAAAATCCTGGATGGTGACAGGCCGTTCGGGATTCTTCTGATAATAGGGATGGGTCTTTGGAATGGCAAGGAAAACCTCCTCCTGCCGCAGCACATCCACCTGATTCGGACTGAAGGGCTCGATGATATTTAACGCCATGATACCACAGTCGATGTTTTCCTCCTGCAGCATCTTTGTCAGGGTTGGAACATTGGTCTCGGAGATTTCGATGGTCACATCCGGGTATTCCGCCTTGAATGGCGGAATCAGCTCCGTCAGCATCTTTAAGCCGAACTGGGAGGTGACGCCGATGGTGATGTGTCCCCGGTTATCCAGATTCTGGATGCTTCGGTATAGCTGGTCCTTAATCTGCACCACCTGTTCCGCCGCCTTTATATAGAGCTGGCCGGCGGGGGTTAAGGTCAGGCTTCCCTTGCTGCGGTAAAAGAGCGGAGTCCCGATTTCATTCTCCAGCTTGGACAGATACTGGCTTAAGGAGGACTGGGAAACGTACAGCTCCTCGGCCGCCTTTGTCATATTCTGTTTTTTCGCAATGGTTAAGATATAGTTTAAATATTTGGTGTCCAAGTCATACCTCCTGCAGTTGTCCGTAGGCCGGATTCAATCATGCCTTTATTATAGCAAAATCCGACCGGATTTACTATAAGAAAAAGTAAGAGATAAAAAAATACGATTAATTTTACTTATATTCAAAAGTGTGATATTCTGTTGTTAGTAGGAAATGAGCTGATAAACAAGCCCAAAAAAGAAGGAGGAAAAAACCTTGAAAGCACCTATTTTTGTAAAGATCAAAGACGAAGATAATGTAGCAATCGCGGTTCACGAGATTAAACAGGGAACCGAAATCATGGACGGCGTCATCGCAAGACATGACATTCCTCAGGCACATAAAATTGCCCTGTGCGATATTTCGAAGGACCAGCCGGTCATCCGTTACGGCGTGGTCTTAGGATACGCAATTGATGATATCAAGAAGGGCGACTGGATTAATGAGTTTATGCTTCACCTGCCGACTCCGCCGGATGTGGATAATATGAAGTTCGCGACCAATCTGGTGACCGACCTTCCGGAGCCGCCGGTCACGACCTGGGAGGGCTATGTAAACCCATGGGGCGGTCCTGCAGGAACCAGAAATATCTTAGGCATCAGCACGACGGTACAGTGTGTAACCGGTGTGTTAAATGTAGCGGTAGAGAAGATGAAGAAGGAACTGCTTCCCAAATATCCGAATGTCGATGATATCGTTCCGATCAATCACGCATACGGCTGCGGCGTGGCAATCAATGCACCGGAGGCCAAGGTTCCGATCCGCGCTCTGCGCAATCTTTCCAAGCATCCGAACTTTGGCGGGCAGCTTATGGTAGTAGGCTTAGGCTGTGAGAAGTTTACGGTAGAGATGCTGTGCGAAAAAGCGGACATCACTCCGGAGAACGTGATTATCCTTCAGGAGAAAAAGGGCTTTGACGAGATGATCCAGGCGCTGATGGAGATGGCAGACAAGAAGCTGGCCATCTTAAATGAGAGAAAGCGCGTGACGCTTCCATTGTCCGACCTGTTAATCGGCATGCAGTGCGGCGGCAGCGATGCCTTCTCTGGTGTAACGGCGAATCCGTCTGCCGGATATGCGGCAGATATGCTGGTAAAGGGCGGCGCAACCGTGATGTTCTCCGAGGTTACCGAGGTAAGAGACGGCGTATATCTGTTAGGTGAGCGCTGTGTGAATGAAGAGGTAGGAAAAAAGCTGGCTGCTGAGATGAAGTGGTATGACAATTATCTGGATGCCGGACAGGTAGACCGGAGCGCCAACCCGACCCCAGGCAATAAGAAGGGCGGTCTGGCCAATATCGTAGAGAAAGCTATGGGTTCCATCGCAAAGTCCGGTACCTCCCCAATCGTAGAGGTGCTTTCTCCGGCGGAGAAGCCAACTAAGAAGGGCTTAATCTATGCGGCAACCCCGGCCAGCGATATTGTCTGCGGTCCGTGCCAGCTTGCATCCGGCATCGGTCTTCAGGTATTTATGACCGGACGCGGAACTCCTTACGGGCTGGCGATTGCGCCGGTTATCAAGGTCTGCTCCAGAAATGAGATGAAGGAGATGTGGCAGGATCTGATCGACATTAACGCAGGCCCGGTGGCGACCGGCGAGGCAACCATCGCAGAGATCGGAACCAAGCTGTTCATGGAGATTATCGACGTAGCAAGCGGACGGAAGCAGAGCTTTGCGGAGAAATATAAGCTTCACAACGACCTGTGCATCTTCAACCCGGCGCCAATCACCTGATTTTTTGGGGCGGATCCGAGCTGACGCACTGCAGGGCCAAAAGATGGCCAAGGCAGATGCAATCGGAAAAACTAATAGTTGCTGTAATTTTTATTAATTTTACTTTTGCAGAAAAAACGACTATAATAAAGACATGGTTAAGACATTGCGTGATACGAGAGAAAAAGCTGATTACGATAATTTTACCTGCGAACAAAAAGAAAGTAATTCCCCCACAACCCCCTTTCTTTATCCCTCCTTATTTTGGTAAAATTATCTTCCCTTATTTGGAATAGTGTCAACCGAAAGAAAAACCGTCTGGTTCCCCAAACCGGGCGGTTTTTCTTTCGGTTTTCTGCCGTTTTCATTATGCAGCAGCTGGTCCGCCGCCGGGCGCATGAAGGGTTTGGATGAACGCCCGGAATTTGGTGAATACTAGTACCTGATGGTGATGCGAACGATTGGTTTGCTTTTTTCAGAAAGAGCAGCAGGAAGGAGATGCAGCATGACAGAATCCATATGGAGCCAGACGGCAGAGATACCGGAGCGGACGCCGCTGAACGGAGATAAGAGGGTGGAGGCGGCGGTAATCGGAGCGGGGATGGCCGGTGTGCTGACGGCTTATCTTTTGAAGGAGCGGGGCTATTCGGTGGCAGTACTGGAAGCGGACCGGATCGGAAGGGGCCAGACGAGGAACACAACAGCAAAAATCACAAGCCAGCATGGCCTGATTTATCAGGACTTTATCCGCATGTACGGGGAAAAACAGGCAGGGCTTTACGCACAGGCCCAGGAAGGGGCCATCTGGGAATATGAGCGGATTATCCGGGAAAAGAAGATAGAATGCCATTTTGAGCGGCTTCCGGCCTATCTGTATTCTGCGCTGGAATCCAATCGGGAGAAATTAAAACAGGAGGCAGAGGCGGCTGCCAGGCTGGGACTTCCCGCGCACTATCTGGAAGAAATCAATCTGCCGGGGGAGCTGGCCGGGGCCGGAGCGGTGCGTTTTGACAATCAGGCTCAGTTTCATCCCTTGGAATTTATCCGGGAGCTTTCCAAGGACCTGACCATCTATGAGAAGACTAAGGTTCTGTCCGTAAAGGAGAACCGGATTGTGACGGCCAGAGGGACGGTGACGGCAAAGTATGTGATTTTTGCCTCCCATTATCCCTTTCAAAACCTGCCGGGGCTGTATTTTGCCAGGCAGCACCAGGAAAGAAGCTATGTGATTGCCTATGAAGGCGGAAGCCTGGCCGAAACGCTGGCCGGAATGTATTACAGCATAGATGCCGGAGGACTGTCTCTCAGAAGCTGGGGGAAGTTCCTCCTGGTGGGCGGCAGCGGACACCGGACCGGGAAAAATGAACCGGGCGGCCGGTACCTGGCTCTGCAGAGAGCGGCGGAATCGTATTTTCCAGACGGGCAGCAGATGGGAAGGGAGGCCGCCAGATGGTCAGCCCAGGACTGTATGCCCCATGACCGCCTGCCCTTTATCGGGCGGTATTCGGTACTCAGCCCGGACTGGTATGTGGCATCGGGCTTTCAGAAGTGGGGAATGACGTCCTCCATGGTTTCCGCGATGCTGATTCGGGATGAGATATGCGGGATAAAAAATCCATATGAGAAGCTGTTCTCGCCCCAGAGGCTGCACCCGGCGGCAGCTGCGAAGGATTTTGCCGTTGATATGTGGGAGAGCATGAAGGGGCTGGCCAGAGGTTTCCTCCTGCTTTTTGGAAAAAAAGAAAAGGCCCGCAGGTGTCCCCATATGGGCTGCGGGCTGAGGTGGAATCCGGATGAAGAGAGCTGGGACTGTCCGTGCCACGGCTCCCGGTTTGACCGCCAGGGCCATATTCTGGATGACCCGGCCCAGACCAGTCTCCGTGGCGGCCGCTGAACGGCCGGCCGGACAGGCGGCTCCAGGCCGCTTGAAAAGCAGTTCCATGTCAGATAAAAAGAGTAAGAACCGGAACGGTAATCAGGGAAATCAAGGTGGTTGTGATGATGCAGCGGGACGCATAATCCTCATCGGCCCCGTACTTTGCAGCCAGAAGGGCGCTGGTGCTTCCGGCTGGCATTCCGGTTAAAATCAGGGAAACGCCGGTTAACAGCGGGTCAAAATGGAGGGCCTGCATGATAACCAGCCCGATGACCGGAAGTCCGATCAGACGGACCGCGGTCAGGTAAAAGATGCTTGGCTCAAACAGGGATTTCCAGGAAACGCCCACCAGCATGGTTCCGATGACCATCATGGACAGCGGCGAGGTGATGGCGCCGATATTTCCGACTGCCTTATCCAGAAATTCCGGAAAAGGAACATTGAGAATCCTTCGCGCCAGTCCGAGGAATACCGTGATGATGCAGGGATTCAGCAGGATATTTTTGCATTTGGTCTTAAAATCCGACTGGGTAAACAGGCCAAGTCCGGCGGTCCACATCATGATCCGGTTTGGAATGATGAAAATGGAGGCAAACAGCAGTCCCTCCGCCCCATATACGGCAGAGACCATGGGCATTCCCAGAAAGCCGGAATTATTTACCAGGGTGCAGTACTGGAGAATGCTTTTGCGCTCTGCCGGATAACGGTTATAAAGGACCTTTCCGCAGAGATACGCCAGAAGCGCCAGACAGGCGGAGACAACGAAAACCAGGGCGGTCTTTCTCAGCACATCCGGTGTCAGTGGTTTGTTGAAGGAATTGAAAATCATGCAGGGAAGCGTGATTTTCAGGATGAAATCCACCAGCTTTTTCTTTGTGTCCGGGTCGATCAGGTCTTTCTTCCGGCAGTACATGCCGACGCCCAGATAGATTAACAGGATAAGCTGAGCGTTTACCATATTTTGGAATCCTTCCATAAGAACCTCCATTCTGCGTCCGCTTTTTTGCGCGCTTTTATGATTATCTTTTAGTATACCGCCGCCGGAAAAAATAAGCCAATTCGTTTTTCTTAGTGGTTCATCCAGTTTTTCTAATAGTTGATTTCTCCTGCATTTTCCGGATTTCCGAATATATTTTTGTTCCCAACCGAGGGGGAATATGGTATAATTGTAAGCGGTTACAATCAGTGGAAAAACAGGGAGGTTTTGTTATGATTCAATTTGGTATGCGCTGTCACGATTTATGTCCGAAGATGGAGATGGAAAAGCTGTTTGAGGAGATTAAGGCCAATGATATCCATCAGGTTCAGCTTGCATTTAAAAAGTCAATTTCCAATTATGACTTTACAACCGGTCATTACAGCGCCGGATTTGGCAGATACATCGCTTCTCAGCTTGAGAAGAATGACATCCATGTGGCGGTTCTTGGCTGCTACATCAATCCGACTCATCCGATCGAGTCCCAGCGCCAGGCAGAGGTGGCACGGTTTATCGAGCATTTAAAGTATGCACGCGCCATGGGAGCTGATATGGTAGGAACGGAGACGGGACGTTTTGACCCGAATATGAAGGTGGTCCGGGATACCCGGAGCGAAGCGGCCTACCAGCTTCTGTTAAAGAGCTTCCGCGAAATCGTGTCGGCTGCAGAAAAGCTTGGCGTGATTGTGGGCGTGGAAGGGGTATTTGACCATACGCTGTACAGCCCGGCGATGATGAAGCGTTTCCTGGAGGATATTGATTCTCCGAACGTGGAGGTGATTCTTGACCCGGTGAACCTGATTCATCCGGAGGAAGTGGACTGCCAGGAGGAGGTCATAAGCAACGCGTTTGCCTATTACGGCGACCGCATTTCCATGATGCATATGAAGGATTTCGTCTTTGAGGGAAGAAGCCAGAAGTACCGCCATGTAGGAGAGGGCCTGTTCCATTATGAGCCTCTTATGAAGCTGGTGAAGGAGAAAAAGCCTTATATCACCATGCTGATGGAAAATTCCAGCAAGGACCGGTTCCATGAGGATGTGAAGTTTTTGCGGGATATTTATGACCGTGTATAAAAAGGAGGGGGATTTTATTCCCCCTCTGCTTCATTTTCAAAATACTCCTTCGTCAAGTTCACCACAGTTCCGGATAAAAGGAAAAGGGCAATCAGGTTCGGGATGGACATCAGGCCATTGAAGGTTTCCGCGATGCTCCACAACAGTCCAAGATCAGCCGTAGCGCCCAGGATGGCAACCAGAGAGTAAACCACCATGAAGGGGCGGATGACCTTTGCGGAAAACAGGAATTCAATGCATCTTGCGCCGTAGAGTCCCCAGCCGATGATGGTGGAGAAGGCAAAGCAGCAAAGCGCTGCGGCGGTGAAGAGGGTGATCCAGTTTCCGTATGCGGCCACAAAGCCCTGGATGGTCAGCTCGGCTCCGGCGTCATGGCCGTAAGGAACGGAGATGCCGCTGCAGAGGATGACCAGCGCGGTCATGGTGCAGATTAAGAAGGTGTCGGTAAATACCTCAAAGATGCCGAAAAAGCCCTGCTTTACCGGCTTCCTGGTATCGGCGCAGGCGTGGGCGATGGAACCGGTTCCCAGGCCGGCTTCATTGGAAAAGATGCCTCTGGCTACGCCCTTCTTCATACTTAAGAAAAGGCTTCCCACGATGCCTCCGGTTACGGCATGGGGATTGAATGCGCCGGAGAGAATGGAGAGGAAGGCATTCGGAACCTGACCGATATTTAAAAAGATCACGCCCAGGGATAACAGGATGTAAAGCAGTGCCATAAAAGGAACCAGCTTTTCGGTCACCCGTCCGATCCGCTTCACTCCGCCGAGGAGCACCAGAGCCACAACTGCGGCAATCAGGATGCCGATGATCAGGTTGCAGGTGGGAACTGCGGATTCCGGAATCACCCGGAAGTTTAACAGGGCAGAGTTGATGGCGGTGGTGATGGTGTTTACCTGAGTGGCGTTGCCGGTTCCGAATACGGTGAGGACACCGAATGCGGAGAAGGCGGCCGCCAGCCACTGCCAGTTCTTTCCCAGTCCATTCTTAATATAATACATCGGTCCGCCAACCAGGTCGCCGTGCTCATTCCGCTCCCGGTAATGAACGGCCAGCGTGACCTCGGCAAATTTGGTGCACATTCCTAACAGGGCGGACATCCACATCCAGAAGATTGCGCCGGGTCCGCCGATGGCGATGGCGCCGGCCACACCGGCCACATTTCCCGTGCCCACAGTAGCGGCCAGGGCGGTGCAGACCGCCTGAAATGGGGTCATAGCCCCTTCGGATGCCTCTTTTTTTCGGAAAACTCTTCCGATGGTGGTCCGGATGGCATAGGGGAACTTTCGAATCTGGATAAAATGGGTCCGCAGACTCAGATACAGGCCCACACCGAAGATGGAAACCATAGCAGGAACGCCCCAGATAAATTGATTGATGACGCGGTTGATTGATTCAATTGTACTTAACATAGCAAAGCCTTTCTTGATATGATTTTTCTGCCGAACCGGACAGTCCGGCAGCGCAATATTAAAATCATACCACATTGATATGGAAATGTACAGGGAAAATCACGGTTTCCGCGTCATTTTTCATGGGTTTTCTGCAAATTTTTCAGGACTTTTGCCATTATCCTGCATTTTTTTCGGTATGCGGAAGACGGCCTCGGAAGAAACGTTTCTTCACTTCCCTCCAGTGAAATGGTATCAGCGGATAGATATAGCTTTTTCCGGCGATGGTCCGGTTAAAGATGATGGCGCAGACGGACAGAAGAAGGCCCAGCCAGAAGCCGTACCAGTTAAAAAGAGCGGTGAGGACCAGCATCAGAATCCGCATGAATTTCAGGGCGTATCCAAGCTCGAAGCTGGCCTGGGAGTAGTTTGCCACGGTGACGAAGGCCATGTACAGCATGGTTTCACTGTTGAACCAGCCGGATTTCACCGAATATTCCCCCAGAACGATACCGGCAATCACACTCAGAGGGGTGGTCAGCATGTTCGGCGTATTGATGGCCGCCAGCCGCAGCCCGTCGATGGCAAATTCCAGGAGAAGAAGCTGGTAGAACACTGGCACATGAGGCGCATCGGAAAGACGGATAAAATCCAGCCAGATGGGGATGTCCTCCGGGTTCTGCAAAAGAACCAGCCAGAGCGGCGTCAGAATCAGGGTGAGGACCGAGATGCCCATGCGGGAAAGCCGCAGGTAGGTTCCGGTAACCGGCGGAAAGTAATAATCGTCCGCTTCCTCGATGATGTCGAAAACAGAAGAGGGGAGAATCATGGCAGCCGGGGAATTGTCCACCAGAATCACGATATTGCCCTCCAGAATGCTGGCCGCCGCCGTATCCGGCCGCTCGGAAAACTTAAATTTGGGAAAAGGGTTGTACCATTTATGGGGATAGATGCATTCGGCCAGGCTTTCCTGGTTCATGGTCAGGGCGTCCACCTTCAGGTTTGAAATCCGGCTCTTAATCATGGAAAGCAGCTTCTCGTCCAGCCGTCCCCTCATGTAGCAGAGGGCAATGTCTGTGTGGGAGCTTTCCCCGGCGGTCATGATTTCCATGGTAAGCTTTGGGTCACGGATTCTCCTGCGGATTAACGCCGTATTAAAAATCAGGGTTTCCACAAATCCATCCCTGGAACCACGCATCACCTTGTCCTTTTCCGGCTCCCCGACCCCTCTGGCCGGGTAGGTGCGGCAGTCGATGGTCAGACATTTGTCATAGCCCTCGATAAACAGGCAGGTCATGCCGGAAAGAAGCTGGATGACCGCATCTGCCTCCTTCGAAACCAGGCCGATTTCTCCGTATGGGATGCATCGTTTGGAGAATCCATGAGCATCCTGCGGCATATCCTCCGGCTTCATGGCCTGGAAAATGGGAAGAATCTTAAGCAGCACCTCGTCCTTGGTCATCCCGTCCACGAAAAACAGGCAGCCCTTCCGCCCGCCGATTTCCACCACCCGGTAAACCACGTCAAAGCATTCCTCCACATGAAGCGTTGTCTTAAAATGCTGAATATTGTTAGAAAAATCTGTCGAAAAATCCATGGCAATCCTCCTGAGCATGGCGAATCCGGCCGGAGCATCACGAATCCGGTCCGAAATTCCCGCAAAATGTAAAAAACTTAAAATTTATTCGGAAATAGTATGCCCATTCGGTGAAAAATTATAAAGTAGGATTCGAAACATGGAGAAACGGATTATAGCAATTCCATAAAATGCCTGCGGTATCGGTTGACAGATATAGTAAATAGTGCTATATTTACGTTGTAAGAAGCACAATGGGGTGCCTTACACATTCATTTTGGTATGGGGATACCAAAAGCAAAGAACTAATAATGTGACGGTTTAGAACGTGACAAGAGAGCCGCTTTCTGTGGGGGAAAGGCGGCTCTCATTTTTTTCTGTGAAAAATCCGACGGCGTATCACCGCAAGCCGCACAATTCCCGGATGACTTCTCCGGCAATCAGGATTCCGGCTACGGGGGGAACAAAGGATACGCTTCCGGGGGTGGCGCGGCGGATGCCGGTGTCTTCCTCCGGCGCTTTCGGGGATAAAGGCTCTTCTTTCGAATAGAGCACCTTCAGAGAGGAAATGCCCCTCTTTTTCAGCTCCCGTCTCATGACCCGGCAGAGCGGACAGACGGAGGTTTTAGAAATATCCGTAATCTCAAACTGCTCCGGATGAAGTTTATTTCCCGTTCCCATGGAGGCGATGAGCGGAATGCCTTCGCAAGAAGCATATTCCGCCAGCGAAAGCTTGGCAGACACGGTGTCGATGGCGTCAATGATGTAGTCCGGCCGTTTTCCGGCATCGGCCTCGATATCCGCCATCAGAGCCTTGGCATTGTCCGGAAGCACAAAGGTCTGCCGGATATGAACCTGACAGTCCGGGCTGATGTCGGCAATCCGCTCCTTCATGACCTCGGTTTTATATCTTCCCACCGTGCTGTGAAAGGCGATGGACTGGCGGTTGATATTCGTCAGGGAAACCGTGTCATTATCGATTAACGTAAGGATCCCCACGCCGCTTCTTGCCAGCGCGTCGATGCAGTGAGAGCCTACGCCTCCCACACCGAACACCGCCACATGGCTTTGCTTCAGCTTTTTCAGATTCTCTTCTCCAATCAGCATTTCCGTTCTGGAAAATTCATGTATCATAATCAATTCCTCATTCTTTACCGGCTGGTTTCCGGCATGGCTTTCTGTTCCTCAACCAGGTCGGCCAGGGTCACACGGTCCACCACCTGATTAATCGCCTGGTCCAGCTCCTTCCATACTTTTAAGGTGGGACAGCAGCCGGAGCGGCCGCACTGGTTTACGTCATCCTCCAGGCAGGCCACAGGAGCCAGATTCCCCTCCGTGAGCCGGAGAATCTGCCCCACCGTATATTCACTGGGGTCCCTGGTCAGACGGTATCCGCCCTGCGCCCCCCGCATGCTCTTCACATAACCGGCCCGGCAGAGGATGGTGACAATCTGCTCCAGATATTTGACTGAAATCTGCTGCCGCTCCGCCACCTGGCTGATTTTGGTGCATTCATCCGGATGAAGCGCAAATTCCAGCATCATCCGCAGCGAGTAACGTCCCTTTGTGGATATCTTCATAGGTAACACCTCTATTCTTATATGATTAATAGGATATAAATATTGTACCTGATTTGAGGAGAAATGTAAACTGGTTTTTGGAGGG
>JAUNPZ010000179.1 GCA_030536455.1 Lachnospiraceae bacterium
ATCGTCCTCATCCATATCATTCACGGCCTCATCCGCTGCATCCGGTCCAACCGGAATCACGATGACATTCTGGCTGGTGTTTCCATTGCCGGAGACGGGGGCGCTGTCTTTATTCGGATGGGATGGATTTCCAGTATCGGATTCCCGGTCATCATCCGGCGTCTGCTCATCCATCCTAGCATCCCCTGCGGTGACGGTGATGGTTTTTCCCAGATGCACTTCCAGCTCCAGGAGAATGCGGCTTTCTGCGGCGGCCTTCCATTTTTCGTGGGAGGAATTGACTGTCAGGTGGATATTTCCGCCATCCGTCAGATAGCCGTACTCGATGGCGCGGTCGGCCAGGTCATCGGAAACCTGTTCAACGGATTTCCAGCGGAAGGAGTAGCCGTCAATCAGAGTTTCTCCATCCGTGTTCAGGCCCTCCAGTGCAATTACATAATCCAGCCGGTTCAGCGACATCTGGATATCCGGATTAATCTGCATCCGCACGGAGCCGTAAGGCACGATCAGAAACTGCCTTGCGCCCATGACCATGATAAAGAGACAGGCCGCAGCGGCAGCGGCGGTTCTCATCCAGGATTTTGCAAATATCTGCATCCGGGATTTTGCAAATGACTGCGGCCGGGATTCCTGCGGGGTATCCGGCTCCAGCATTTTTATTACGGAAGTGACGGTCTGGCCGACCTGGTAATTTCGATTTGCTACTTTGAAAAAGCGTCCGTCTGAGTCCAACACAACGGCATAGCCCGGATGACATTCCATAACCAGATAACTCATACGGTCGGTCCTCCTTTCTGTTTCATCTGCCGCAGATGCCCCCGGATGATTTCAAATCCGTTGGTGTATGCGAGCAGGATAGCAACCATATATTTTCGGTGGCGCTCCAGCGTCTTCCGTTCGATTCCGGAACCGGAGGCTAACCGGGCGAGGGGGAGCTTTCTGCTCTGTACCAATTGCTGAAGAAGCTCCGGGTGCTGTCTGGCGTATTCCAGCGCCTGGAGGCAGGCATTTAAGGTCCGCTCCTGTCTGGGACAGCTTTCCGCGATATCGGTTAAGGACAGGCCGAAATCGGCAAGCTGGCGGGAAAAATCCTGTATCTCCGATTTTGCGGCGGAGTGGTCGGTGTGTTCCGCAATCTCATCCCGCCCGGTGTCAAGCTGGTCCAGCAGGGTCCGGTTTTCGTCACCGTCAGACGCGGGCTGTTCCAGAGAAAGCTGTCCGGCGTGGCGCTGCTCCTGCCGGTAATAGTCAATCAAACGGTTCCGGATGCTGATGGAGGCGAGGCGCAGAAAAGCGCCCTTTTCCGCCCGGTATGCCATCATCGCCTCGTAAAATGCAAACATGGCGATGCTTAACTCATCATCCCGTCCCTCCACCGGAACCCGGTTGATAAATTTTGTGGTTTCTGCTTTGATAAACGGCAGATATTGCTGCATGAACCGGTCGGCAGCATCGGGGCTGTCCTGGGCCATGCGGATCTGCCGGACGATTTTGTGTTCTTCTTTCATAGATATCCTCCCCTGGATAGTATACGGATAAAAAATAATAAAAACGGGGTATAAAATAAAAAATATAATACACCATTTTCATTATCGCATATAGGCGAAGATATCGCCACCCGGTATCAATTGAAATTTGTAAAATCTTTGTAAAATACAAAGACACCGGAAGACAGCTCACACAATTTTACTGAAAAATCGTATGTTTTTACGCTGCAATTTGTGGTATGATAAAAATATGCTAAAAACAGTGAAAATTGTCCCTCGTTTTTGGAACGCATTTTTCTTATAATGAGGGCAAGGGGAAACCAAAGTCATCAGCCGTGACTGCAGGGACAGGGGGACGGCTGCATCCAATCAAAACAAGGAGGAAAAAACATGTTGTATCCAATTTTAACGGAATCCAGAGGTCTGATGGACTTAAGCGGCGTGTGGGATTTTAAGCTGGACAATGGAAAGGGATTTGAGGAGGAGTGGTACGCCAAGCCGCTGACCGAGCCGATGACCATGCCGGTGCCGGCTTCCTACAATGACTTAAAGGACGGCGTCGATTTCCGTGACCATTACGGCTGGGTATTCTACCAGCGTACCATCGCGGTTCCGTCTTATATGAAGGAGCAGAGAATCGTACTCCGCATGGCAGCCGTTACCCATGTTGCAAAGGTGTATTTGAACGGCGCCTTAATCTGTGAGCATAAGGGCGGCTTCCTGCCGTTTGAAGTGGAGATTCAGGAGCTGCTGCAGCCGGGTGAGAACCTGCTGACCATCGCGGTGGACAACCGCATCGACCATTCCACCCTTCCGGTGGGAAGCGAAAATGGCGGCGGCCTTCTTTCCGGTATGCCGGGCGCGCAGAATGCCAATACCCAGAGCAAGCCGAGAAATAATCCCAACTTTGACTTCTTTAACTACTGCGGCATCACCCGCCCGGTAAAGCTTTACACTACACCGAAATCCTACATCGCAGATGTGGCACTGGTGTCGGATGTGAAGGACGGAGACGGCCTGATTGATTATAAGGTGACAACCGCAGGCGAGGGCCAGGTAAAGGTTCAGGTATACGATAAGGAAGGAAATCTGGCGGCAGAGGTCTCCGGCGCAGAAGGAAAGCTGGTAATCAAGGACGTTCATTTATGGCAGCCTCTTCATGCATATCTGTATGAAGTAAAAGTGACCTTTGGTGAGGATGTATATACACTGCCATACGGCGTCCGCACGGTAAAGGTGGAGGGCGGAAAGTTCCTGATCAACGGAGAGCCATTCTACTTTAAGGGCTATGGAAAGCATGAGGATACCTATCCGGCAGGCCGTGGTCTGAATCTTCCGATGAATACCAAGGACATCAGCCTGATGAAGTGGCAGGGAGCCAATTCCTTCCGGACCAGCCATTATCCATACAGCGAAGAGATGATGCGTCTCTGCGACCAGGAAGGCATCGTGGTAATCGATGAGACTCCGGCTGTCGGTGTACACTTAAACTTCGGCGGCGGCGCAAACTTTAAGAACGGAAAGCGGGTCAATACCTTCGACCCAATCGAGGAGGGCGGAATCCGTACCTTTGAGCACCACAAGGACGTAGTCCGCGACATGATTGCCCGTGACAAGAATCATGCCTGCGTGGTCATGTGGAGCATTGCAAATGAATCCGATTCCGGCAGTGTGGGCGCATACGAATACTTTAAGCCATTGTACGATATCGCAAGAGCAGAGGACCCGCAGCATCGTCCGTGCACCATCGTCAGCGTACAGATGATGAACTATCAGGATGACTGCACCATCCGCCTCAGCGATGTATTCTGTCTGAACCGCTATGCGGGCTGGTATGCATGCGGCGGCGATTTAGAGGCGGCAGAAGCCATGTTAAGAAAAGAGCTGGAGTTCTGGAACAGCCTTGGAAAGCCGTTCATGTTCACCGAGTACGGCGCAGATACCGTATGCGGTCTCCATGACACCGTTCCGGTTATGTGGACCGAGGAATATCAGGTGGATTATTATAAGATGAACCACAAGGTAGTGGATGAGCTGGAGAACTTCGTCGGTGAGCAGGTATGGAACTTTGCGGACTTCGCCACCAGCCAGGGCCTGATGAGAGTCCAGGGCAATAAGAAGGGCATCTTTACCAGAGACAGAAAGCCGAAGCTGGCGGCGCATTACCTGAGAAACCGCTGGACGAATATTCCGGATTTCGGGTATAAGAAATAAAAAAGGTAACTATCCGGGAAATGGATAGAGAAAATGAGGCTCCGGGAAGCGGCTGTTTTGGCTGCTTTCCGGAGCCTTATTTGGCGGTTTTCGAATAGAGAGAAAGAAAACGCCGGAGTCTTTGTAAAATAAGACTCCGGCGGCAAAAAAATAGAGCGGGTGATGGGAATCGAACCCACGTATCTAGCTTGGAAGGCTAGTGTTCTACCATTGAACTACACCCGCATAAAAAATATGAAATTGTATCGGTTTGATACAGTGCCCAGAGCCGGAATCGAACCAGCGACACGAGGATTTTCAGTCCTCTGCTCTACCAACTGAGCTATCTGGGCCTCCGAAGCTTTGTGTCAATCACAAGCAACGAGGATATTCTACTAAATAATATTCGAATTGTCAACACTTTTTTGAAAAATTTTAAAAATATTTTTTGAGATAATTTTTGAGGCTTATTCCGACCAATGGGGAGCGTT
>JAUNPZ010000180.1 GCA_030536455.1 Lachnospiraceae bacterium
TTACTTTTTCTGCTCCTCCAGATACCGGCCCGCATCCTTAAAAAAGCTTCCGATGATCAGCAGGATGATAAACCCGATTGGGAATGCCGCGATAATGGACACCGTCTGCAGGTTCGCCATGGAGCTGTCATTGAAAATCAGGATAATCGGGAACAGCATCAGAAGCACGGCCCAGAACAGCTTCACTTTCTGGTCCGGCTCCTCGCCGTCCTTTAGCTCCTTATAGGAGTAGGTAGAGGCTACCATGGTCAGGGCATCGAAGGAGGTGGCGTAAAATGCAATCATGGTCAGGGCCAGCAGAATCAGTCCGGCCTTGGCAAAGGGCAGGGTATCCAGGATGGTCAGGATGGACTGGTATAAGTCCTGGGTCTGCGCGTACATTCCCATTAAATCCAGCTTTCCATGCATCTGCAGGCTCAATCCGTAGTTTCCGAGGATAATGAAGGAAGTAAAGGTTCCGGAAAGCCCCCAGAAGTACCCGCCCAGAATCGTCTGCCGGACGGTTCTTCCGCGGCTGATGGAGCCGATGAAAAACGGAGTTGCCACACACCATACCATCCAGTAGGCCCAGTAGAAGATGGTCCAGTTCTGGGGGAAGGAGGAGGTGCGGAGGGCGTCCGTCCAAGTGGAAAGTCCGATAAAGTTCTGCACCAGATTTCCGACTGCGGTAATTCCCGTCTCAAAGATGTACCGGGGCTGACCGCCGCCGATGAACACATAGAGAAGCAGGGCAAAAAACAGATAGGTACAGGAGGCGGCCAGCTTGGCCACGCCCTTCATGCCGAAGATAACGGTTATGGTATACACCACGGCGATGATGACCAGGATGGCAATGGTCAGAAAATGGGACTGGGGAATGTGAAGTACCTTGCTGATGGCGGCAGAGAGCAGCGGGGTTGCCAGGGAGAAGGTGGTTGCAGTTCCGGCCAGCAGCGCGAAGACTGCGGTCAGGTCAATGATTCTTCCCCAGAAGCCGTCTACCCTTTTTCCAAGAATGGGGCGGCAGGCCTCGGAATATTTCTGCTTGGTCCGCTTTCTCACATGGAGCATGAAGCCGAAGGCAACGGCCAGGGTGACATAAAAGCTCCACGGAATCGGCCCCCAGTGGAACAGGGGGTAGGTGGAGGCCCAGTCCTGCATGGTTCCCAGGTCGGTGATATGAGGCTCTGCGGCGTACAGCATCCATTCGCAGAGGGAGTAGAACAGGATGTCAGCAGCCAGACCGGCGGTGAACATCATGGAACCCCACTGAAATGGCGTGTAATCCGGCTTTTCCGCTCCGCCCAGCTTGATGCTTCCGTATCTGGAAAAGGCGATATAGAGGGAGCAGAGGAAGACGCCAAGGCCGGCCAGCAGGTAAAGGCTGCCCATCTGGTCTCCCAGGAAGAAGCGGATGGAATTTAAAACCGCTGTGGAGCCTTCCGGAAAAAGGAAGAAAAGGATGCACAGCAGGATGATGGCGGCCAGCGGAACCAGCGTGGTTACCCAGTCAAGCCGGTGCTTCGGGCTTTGCTTTGATGTATGGTTTGGTGATGTCATGGTAGAACCTCCTTTTAGACAGCGTTCAAAAAAATAAAAAAACAGTATTTATTGAACATAATAGCATTGACGGAAGGAAAATGCAAGGGAATTTGTGAAGATTTTCTGACATTTTTCCGAAACCCCTATCCAAACAAATCTTGTTTCGTTATAATACATGTTGCATACGAAATCAAATTGGATGTGAAAGAGGAGATAAGGAATGAGAAAGAAAAAAATTCTTGCAGCAGTGATTGGCTGCGTTTTTGTTTTATCGGCTGGATGTACCAAGAGCAATATCTTAAAACCGGAGATGGCCGCCCCGGACTTTACCATCGTGACGGATGTGGAGCTGGACTGGAATCAGATTAGCGAGGACGTTATCAGCTGCTATGAGGATACGGACGAGTATCCGGGACTGGTTACCTTTAACTATGCCCATAAGGATGAGGAGAAGATGATCAAGGCCCAGATGTTTGTGGATGATACGGTGGACGGCAAGGAGGCGGCTTCCTACGCGGCTGACCTGATCCGCTATATCAATGACTCCATTGCCATCCAGAATAATTCTCTGGCGATGTCCACGGACAAGAACTACGGCGGCTTCTTCGATGATTACGGCTTCAGCGTGCAGGTAATGCCGGAGGCCACCAAGGATGATGAAAGCACCTGGCTGGTGAATATGACCGTTGAGGCCGGAGCGCATACCCCGGTGGCACCGATAGAAGGAAAATAGGACGCAGCAGGCAGAAATAGAATCAGGCAGGAGAAGAAAATCATGAAGAGATGGCTTCAGTTTACAAGGAAGGCAGGCGTAATGGCACTTTGTGCGATGCTGCTTCCGAGCGGTTACGAGGCAGCGCGGGCGGGCGTTCTGGGATGGCCCAGACAGGCGGCAGAGGAAGGGATGATTCCGTCGGCGCTGATTATCAGAAAACAAGGATTTGAGACGGCAGTGGACGGAAATCAGCAGACTTCGGTATGGAATTCAGCCAATACCGTGGTGCAGAATCTTCCGGATCAGACATCGCCCCAGCCCTCCGGAGATGTCATCCAGAATGTGGAGAATCCGGCCGGAAACGGCGGAGGAGCGGCATCAACGGACACGAACGGAACCGTTGTGACGCCGGGAACCGGAACCGCAGGAGGAAACGCTGTCAGCGGAGGCATCGACGGAACCGGATATGTGAATGGAAGCAGCAATAAGACCGGAAGTGTTACGAATCCGGGAACCGGAAACGGAACTGGAACCGGCAATGGAACCGGAACCACCACCAGAGTCATTCGCTCCGGAGGCGGCGGTGGAACCGGAAAGGTTGGGCCGGGAGCAGAAACCTATGCGCCGGTCAATACCGTGACAACCCCGATTACCGGATATCTGGGCGGCTCCAAAATCCACCTTCTGGCGAATCAGACTGCCAGCCAGATGATGTCTGTGGTAATCGAGACCAATCAGGGAAAGCTGATTGTCATTGACGGAGGCGTACCGGAGGATGCAGGACATCTGTATGAGGTGCTGGCAGCCAGGGGCGGCCATGTATCTGCATGGCTGGTGACCCATCCGCATTCGGACCATGTGGGCGCGTTGAATGAGATTCTGAAGCACCCGGAGAATGGAATTGTGGTCGATAACATTTACTACTCATTCACCCATCTGAGCTGGTATCAGGAATACGAGTCTTACCGGGCCGGGATGGTGGAGGAGCTGATGAACACCTTTGCCGCTCTGCCCCAGGAGAAGCTTCACGGCGATCTCTATAAGGGACAGGAAATCTGGGTGGATAATGTCAAGATTACGGTGATGAACACCCCGTATCTCTACGCCAACAATTCCATCAACAACAGCTCCGTTGCCTATATGCTGGAAATCAACGGCCGCAAAGCGCTGTTTTTGGGAGACATGGGCGAGGAGGCCGGAAGGCAGTTCATAGCGGACAATCCGCCGGAAGCATTGAAATGTGACATCCTCCAGATGGCGCATCATGGACAGAATGGTGTGACCCAGGAGGTTTATCAGGTGTTCCGTCCGGAGGTATGTCTGTGGCCGACCCCGGACTGGCTGTGGAACAATGACAGCGGAAGCGGAATGAATTCAGGAAACTGGAGAACGATAGAAACCAGACGCTGGATGACCCAGCTTGGCGTTCCGTATCATGTGGCGATAAAGGACGGCGACCAGGTAATTCAGTAGCGGTCCCCAATGAATTTTATAAACGCGGCGTTGTGATGCCGCAGATAATCCGACAACAAAATCATAGAAGTTTAAAAATCCCCCGGAAGCTCTGGAACAGAGAAGCCGGGGGATTTTTAAACTTCTTGTTTTTATGTACGGCAGTCCTGGTTTTCCGCCAAAATCAGCCGGAAGAGAAAGCAAAAAGTAGTTGCACAAATTGGAAATATATGTTATATTAATTGTAAATAAATGGAACAATCAAAGCAATTCAAATTTTGATTAGGAAACGGTCAGCTGCTCCGGATGTGTGCGGAAACATAGCAGCCGGCAGTTTATTTCCGCAGGCAGCGAGCTGCGAGGACATGCCTGCAGGTCCGTTTGTCTTTGCGTTCGCAAAAGAAATCAGCAGATTCGCTGAGAATCCCGTATGGAACATGG
>JAUNPZ010000181.1 GCA_030536455.1 Lachnospiraceae bacterium
ATGATTGAAATATATTACGGGGAAGACGATAAACAAATTGCGCAGTATGTGAAGGAATACCTGGAACAGCAGAGCTGTAAGGTGATGATTTTCCCTACCCTTGCAGAGCTTAGGCAGGCGCTGAAAAGCCATCTGCCCTCAGTTCTTCTGGTGGACTGGAATATGCCGGACGGCCAGGGGGATGAACTGTGCCGCTGGGTTCGGGAGCGGTGGGAGGAGCTGCCCCTTATCTTTCTTACGGTCCGGGGAGATGCTCATGACATCGTGTCCGGCTTTCAGCATGGGGCGGATGACTATGTGGTAAAGCCCTTTGAACTCTCCGTTCTGCATTCGCGGATCCTCTCCCTGCTCCGGAGAGCCGGAAGGGCTGGAGAGACCAGGCTGTTCTGCGATAAGTTGATGCTGGATCGGGAAAAGATGGCAGTTTATGAGCAGCAGGAGGAAATCCCGGTAAGTCCGATGGAGTACCAGCTTCTTCTGGTATTGATGGAAAATAAAGGGAGGACGGTGACACGAAATGTGCTGCTGGAAAAAATCTGGGACAGCAGCGGAAATTATGTGAATGACAATACGCTGACGGTTACGATGAAGCGGCTGAGAGAAAAGCTTCGTCATCCCGCCTGTCTGAAAACCATCCGGAGCTTTGGATACCGCATGGAGGATACCTTATGAGGGAAGAAAGAAAACAAACGCTATGGTTCTGGTTTACGGCGCTGATTGGCGTTCTCTGCATCACCTGCGGCTGGACTGCGTGGCAGGGAGCTTACCAGAGGGCGGCCTATGATTCGGTTTCTGCATTCTGTGGGGTTTTGCTGGAAAGAGAGCCGGAGATGGAAACCAGCATACTATCGGCCGTGAAGGAAGTCAGCTCCGCCGATGGGAGCGGGAAGGAACGGCAGGATTTTCTGGAATCCTATGGCTATTCCGTTCGGAATTTCCCTCCTGATTTTCCGGAAACGGCGGAGCCGATGCTTTTCCTGTCTGCGGTGCTTTTTGCGGGAATGCTTGGAAGCTTCCGGCTTTCGGAGCAGGTTATGCAAAAGCAGAAACAGAAGCGGATCCAGGAGCTGACCCGGTATCTGGAGCAGGTCAACCGGAATGGGGCCGGGACGGTGCTGCAGACGCGGGAGGATGCATTCTCCCATCTTCAGGATGAGATTTACAAGACCGTCACGAATCTTTATCAGACCAGAGAGCAGGCGGTGGCGGCGAAAAAGCGGTTTGCGGAGAATCTGGCGAATATTGCACATCAGTTAAAAACGCCGATTACATCAGCTTCCCTTTCCCTGCAGCTTATGAATCAGGAAGCTCCCGGCGCATATGGAGGTGCCATAGAAAAGCAGCTGAAGCGGCTGAACGTTCTGGAGGAGGCGCTTTTGACCCTGTCCCGGATTGACGCGGGTGCGCTGACGCTGGAACGAAGAAAGGTGGACCTCTATACGGTGCTGACCCTTGCGGCAGAAAATCTGAATGATCTGCTGGAAGCAGGCCGGGTTTCGGTTTCGATTCCGGACCGGGGCTGTGTGGATTTTACGGGGGACATGGAGTGGACGATGGAGGCGCTGATGAATCTGATGAAAAACTGCATGGAGCATTCGCGGCCGGGAGGAACGGTTTACTGCGATTATTCCGGGAATCCGCTGTATGCCGAAATTCGGATATGGGATGAGGGGGAGGGCTTTGAGCCGGATGAGATTCCGCACCTGTTTGAACGGTTCTATCGGGGCAGGTCCGCATCCGGCCATGGAATTGGAATCGGCCTGTCCCTGGCCCGCTCCATCCTGGAGCAGCAGAATGGAGTAATTTCCGCCCGCAATCTGCCGGAGGGCGGGGCCTGCTTTGAAATACGGCTTTACCGTCACTGAGCTGTCACTTTTCTTTGGTATACTGCAGAGGAATCAAGATACGTTATAAAGACGCAGGAAGGAGAATGAACGGTGGAAATATTAAGATGTGAGGGAGTCAGCAAGGTATACGGCTCCGGCAGCAATCAGGTGACGGCGCTGAACCAGGTCGATTTATCTGTGGAAAAAGGAGAATTTGTGGCGATTGTCGGGGCTTCCGGTTCAGGAAAGTCTACGCTGCTGCATATTCTGGGGAGCGTGGACCGACCGACGGAGGGGAAGGTCCTGGTGGAAGGAACGGATATCTCCTCTATGAACCGGACGCAGGCGGCTGTTTTCCGGCGCAGGAAGGTGGGCCTGGTGTATCAGTTTTATAACCTGATTCCCACCCTCACCGTTCTGGACAATATCCAGATGCCCCTTCTGCTGGATAAGAGAAAGCCGGATCCGGAGTATCTGAAGCAGGTGGTACAGACACTGGGGATTGGGGACAGGCTGGATGCTCTTCCCGGACAGCTTTCCGGCGGGCAGCAGCAGAGGGCGGCCATTGCCCGGTCACTGATTTACCGTCCGGCCATTCTGCTGGCCGATGAACCTACGGGCAATCTGGACCGGAAAAATGGAAAAGAGATTATCGAGCTGCTGAAGCGGTCGAACCGCAGCTTAAACCAGACCATTCTTCTGATTACCCACGACGAGCGGATTGCGCTGGAGGCGGACCGCATCGTGACCCTGGAGGATGGGCGCATTGTCAGCGGACGGAAACGGGGGTGAGGAGAATGTGGAAGAAATATTCCCTGGAATTTATTCGTAAGAACCGGGCTTCCAGCCTGTCGATCATGACTGCGTCTCTCATCGCCTCCCTGTTTTTGTCGCTTTTGTGCAGCCTGTTTTTTAATGTCTGGGTGTATGAAGTGGGGACCATCACCATGGAGGAGGGAGGCTGGCAGGGACGAATCTCAGGCAGTCTGGACCGGGATGCAGTATCGGTCATAGAGGCATTTGCCAATGTGGACCATGTGGAAATCAACGAAGCCCTGTCCGGCAGTCAGGGACAGGTGGCAGAGGTTTTTTTTCAAAACAAGAGGACCATTTATCAGGATATGCCGCAGATTGCGGAAAAGCTGGGGCTGGGGGAGACGGCGGTTTCTTACCATGAACGGCTGCTGTCCCGGTATCTGATTTATGACCCGCAGGATTCCAGCCCGCCGCTTCTGCCGGCATTCTATCTGGGAATCCTGGTTCTGGTGTGCCTCTCGCTGGTTTTCATCATTCATAATTCCTTTGCGGTTTCCATGAACGCCAGGATTCATCAGTTCGGAATCCTTTCCAGCATCGGGGCGGCACCGGGACAGATTCTGGCCTGTCTGCTGGAGGAAGCCGCGATGCTCTGCGCAGCGCCGATCCTGCTGGGATGTCTGGCGGGAACCGGCCTCAGCTTCGGAACCATCAAGCTGCTCAATGCGCTGGCCTCCGGGATTCCTGGGCGTCATCCGGCTGTATTTTCCTGCCATCCGCTGGTATTCGCCATCACTATGGCATCGGCAGTCCTGACGGTGTTTTTTTCCGCATGGCTTCCGGCATGGAAGCTCAGCCGGATGACGCCGCTGGCGGCAGTGCACAGCAGCGGGGAGTTCCGGCTGACAAGGAAAAAGCATTCTCCGGTATTAAAGGCGTTATTCGGAGTTGAGGGACAGCTGGCGGGAAATGCGCTGAAGGCGCAGAGACACGCGCTGCGAACCTCCACCCTGTCCCTGACCTTTTCCTTCCTGGGCTTTACGCTGATGATGTGCTTTTTTACGCTTTCCGATATCAGCACCAGCCATACTTATTTTCAGCGGTACCAGGATGCGTGGGATGTGATGGTGACGGTAAAGGGAGAAGAAGCGGCTGGGGACAAGTTGGAAAATGAAGCCGAATGGGAAGCGCTGCATTCCTTAGCGAATGCCAGAGACTGCGTCATCTATCAGAAGGCGGAGGCGGTATGTCTGGTGCCGGAGGAAGCTATCAGTGAGGAAATCACGGAAACCGGCGGCCTGGAAATGGTGCTGGGGAAGACAGATTTGGAAAAAATTGTTATGGAAGATGACGGATATTATCCGGTGAAAGCGCCTGTCATCATTCTGGATGATACCAGCTTTCAGAATTACTGCCGGCAGCTTGGCATAGCACCGGATGGAAGAGGAAGCATTGTGCGAAACTGTGTCTGGGACCGGGTAAACAGCAACTTCCGCTACAAGGAATTTGTACCGCTT
>JAUNPZ010000040.1:0-22878 GCA_030536455.1 Lachnospiraceae bacterium
GTTGTTTTGAACATTATACGGTGCATGGCATTACTTTTAATTATATACGACCATCTTTGGGGAATGAGAATGTCGGAATTTTATCTGGTTACTCTCATAGATAAGCTTTTTATGATTCCGTTTAATGTGATACAATGGGGTGGTGCATTAGGAGTATCGTTATTCTTTATCATTAGCGGATATCTGCTGGTTATGGGAATTGACAGGAAAGGATATGATATTAAGTGTTTGCCATCTAAAATTATCTCACTATATGTTCCATGTATGATTTCCTATGCTACATTTTATGTGTTTCAGGGAATAGTTGCGATTTCGGAATATGGAAGGTATTTTAAACAGTTTTCTGCGAAAGACTGGCTGCTGGGGGGAACGCTGCTTGCGTATTTTACACCCAGGGGAGATGTTGTAAATGGTACGACCTGGTATCTGGTAGCTACGTTTTTTGCGTATACATATATTTTGCTGTTTGCCGGATTGATTAAAAAGACACCGGGAAAGGGGATTGCGGCAACACAGATTTTTATTGGAATATTAATGTGTCTGCCGCGTTCCCTGAGTAACGAAGGCATTTTTAAATCCTTGTTTTCATATAACTGGTATGTTTACATTGTTATATATGGAGTAATTATCTATTGCATTCAGCATAAGAAATTAAGGCTTAACGAAGCTGTATTTGTTTCGGGATTGAATTACATTCTGTTGTTAGTTGGTGTATATATGTATGCGCCGCAGTATGCATCAAGCGAATCCAGCTATCTGATTTCAATTGCCTATGCGGTGTTGATTGTAATAGCAGGATTATGTATAGAGGCAATATACGGTTTAAAGCAAAGCAAATTGGCTGCTCAGGTATCGGATATTAGTTTTTATGTTTATTTAGTTCATATGACCTATGGCGGATTGCTTCTTTCTCTTCTTACACCATATTTTCCCTGTGTGCCGGTAAGCATGATTACTATGTTTATAATTGTGTTGATTGCATATTTTCACAAAAAAATATGTAAATGGATTGGCGTAAGAAGAAAACGAGTATAGCAAAGGTATGGAATAGAAAATAGCAATGTAAAAATAACCAGAGGGAGGAAATACGGTATGTATGATTATTTAGTAGTTGGAGCTGGCTTATATGGAGCAGTTTTTGCACATGAAGCGCATAAGAGAGGAAAGTCGGTGCTGGTGATTGACAAGCGGCCGAATATTGCCGGAAATGTATATACGGAGAAAATTGAGGAAATTAATGTTCACAAATATGGAGCGCATATTTTTCATACCAATAATAAACGGGTTTGGGATTATGTGAATCAGTTTGCTGAGTTTAACCGTTTTACAAACTCGCCAGTGGCGAATTATCATGGAGAGCTGTATTCGCTGCCATTCAATATGTATACCTTTAACAGAATGTGGGGAGTGGTAACTCCGGAAGAAGCGGAAGCGAAAATTGCAGAGCAGAAGCAGGCTGCGGGGATTTCGGAACCGAAGAATCTGGAAGAACAGGCAATTAGTCTGGTTGGAACGGATATTTATGAAAAGCTGGTAAAGGGCTATACGGAGAAACAGTGGGGACGTCCATGTTCCCAGCTTCCGGCGTTTATTATCAAGCGTCTTCCGGTACGCTTTACGTTTGATAATAATTACTTTAATGCGCTTTACCAGGGAATCCCGATGGGGGGTTACACAAAGATGGTAGAGAACATGCTGGATGGTGTTGAAGTAAAGCTTGGTATAGACTATCTGGAAAACAAGGAAGCGCTTGATGCGGCGGCAAAGAATGTGATTTACACAGGTGCTATCGATGCATATTTTGGATTTTCGCTGGGTACATTGGAATATCGTTCGGTACGCTTTGAAACAGAGGTGCTGAACAAACCCAATTTCCAGGGAAATGCAGCGGTGAATTATACAGATGCAGAAACTCCATGGACAAGAATTATTGAACATAAATGGTTTGAGTTTGGAACTCAGCCGAAAACAGTAATCAGCCGGGAATATAGTTCTGAATGGAAACCAGGGGATGAACCATATTATCCAGTTAATGATGAAAAGAATAGTGTGCTGTACACAGAGTATCGTAAACTGGCTGAGAAGGAAGAGAAAGTTATATTTGGCGGACGTTTGGGCGAATATAAGTACTATGATATGGATGCAGTGATTGCTTCGGCACTGGAGATGTGTGAGAAGATATTTCCGTGATAACAGCAAGGAGCGTGAAAAATAAGATTGCTTATCATTATACGCTATGTTAGAATGAAAACAAAAAAATAAGGGCATTTGTTATGGCGGCAATTTTATTTTTCTTATTTGTTTTTCTTAAACAGTTTTATATCTTTCCATCAGGCAGCCTGGGAGTGGCAGACATCTGCCTTGCAGGCTGTTTTTTGGTGCTCATTTTTGAAGGCAGAAAAGCGAAAAAACCTTTTCTGAACAGAAAAACGGATTTGCTCTTTTGCCTTTTCCTGGTTTTTGTGATTTTAATAAATGGCAGTTACGGATTATATGGAAGAAATCTGGAATATTTTAAGTATTCTTTGTTCTGGATTTATAATGGCTGCGCGATATGGAGTTTTCAGCGGCTTTCCGAAGCCGGGGGCAAACGTTTTTTTTCGTATCTGAACTTGGTTGTAAAGGGGAATATTGTCATACAGCTTGTAGTTATGCTTTCCAGGCATGGAAGAGTGTTTGAAGAGTACTGGGGCGCAACGCGTTATATGGGAACGTTTAATGATCCGAATCAACTGGCTTTTTTTCTGTTTATGATGATACTGCTTTCCTATATGTATCGGTGCTGCTTTGAAGATAAAACGTTCTGGATATTTTTTGTACTGGGTTTTCCGGTTGTTCTTGCATCAAAATCTACAGGGATTCTTCTGGGAATCGGGGTATTTCTGCTTAGTGTATTGCTCTGTCAGGTTTTTAAAGTGTACAGAAGCAGAAAGTATTCGGGAAAAGTATGGTTTATCAGTGGGGTGTGCATCTCTGCAGTGAGCGCGGCTTTTTTAATCTGGATATGGCCTCCTTCTGATTTTTCTGTACAGGCAGTGGAATATAATATGCTTACCAGGATTCAGGAGAAGATTTGGAAGGTGGCACATGGCGGTCTGCTTGGAATGATTTTAGACAGAGGGATTGAAAAAATACTTGTATATCCGGAATATCTGGTGCTTGGCGCTGGAGAGGGCGGCTTTGAAAGGTTTGCGCTGGTGAGTCAGGTAAATGAGATTCATTCCAGCTTTTTAAGTATATGGTTTTGCTATGGGACGATTCCTGCGGTAACGCTGGCTGTTTGGGTTTTTGACAGCTTGAAGAAAATGAGGGGACGGATGTGGTGCGCAGCGGCAGCGCTGCTGGCAGAGAGTTTTTTGTTGGTGAATTACAGGCAGCCAATGTTTTGGATGATCCTGATGTATGGATGGGTGACAATAGAGTTTGTCCCGAAGAGAACAACATCGAAATAAGGGATATAATATCTGCTTTTTAGAAAAATGGCAGGGCGTAGGGAGACAGAATAGTATGAGACAGATTTTGTTCATATCCTGGAAGGTACCATATGATACCGTACCACATGGCGGCGGCCGGACTCATAATTTATATATTAAAAGACTTGCAAAGGAACCGGCATTTCATATACGCCTTCTTACGATGGCTGAGGTCAGTGAGAGGGAAAAGATTGATTTAGAGGATTATGGAATTGATCATAAGGTTTTTTTCTACGATGAAAAGGGAATTCGAAGAATGATCCGCAAGCTGCGAACCGCGAATGCCAGCTTTAATCCATACAGCAGATATTATCGAGCGCTGATGTATGAGCGGACGCAGCAGGTTTTGGCTGTTTTACGCGAATGGAAAGACGCTGGCTATGAACCGGATATTCTTGTCTTGGAGTGGACCGCAGTTGTATTGCAGGTTGAAGCGTTTAAAAAGATTTATCCGAAAGCAGTTGTGATTGCTTCGGAGCATGATGTGACTTTTCAGAGAGCGTATCGCAGTTGGGAACAGGCAGATGGCTGGCTGAAGCAACGGTATTATAAGCTTGCTTATGAGCAGCTCCGGAAAAAGGAACTGATGGCTTTGAATCGATGCGATGTGGTCATGCCGCACAATCGGAAGGATTATCTTCTTTTGCTGGATCATGGCGTGCCGGATGAAAAGCTTCATGTTCTGGTCCCGTATTATAAATCATTAAATCTGCCGAAATCTTCAAAGCGCAATAAGCAGGTTGTATTTCTTGGGGATATGTCCAGGCGTGAGAATTATGAGGGCGCAGAATGGTTTATTGAAAATGTGATGCCGGAGCTTCCTCAGATTCGTTTTTGTATTATCGGAGGGAATCCACATAAAAGCTTGCTGCGTTACCAATCAGAACGGGTTGAGATAAGGGGATATGTAACGAGTTTGGCGGATGTTTTTGCAGATTGCATCTGTATGGCGGCGCCGCTGCTTATGGGGGCGGGAATCAAGATTAAGGTTTTGGAAGCCATGGCTTCGGGTGTGGCTGTACTGACGAATGAAATCGGGATAGAAGGGATATCTGCTGTTTCCGGAAGAGATTTTCTGTTTTGCAGGAACAAAGAGGAGTATGTAAAAGCGATTCAGGATATTTTAAACGGAAAAATTAATTGTGATGAGGTGGGAAAATGCGCTAAAGCCTGTATTCAGGGGCAGTTTGATATTGAAAAGTCGGTCATGCAGTATATTCATCTGCTGGAGACGATAGAACGGAAGGATGACAGCAGCGGTCCGGCGAGGCAGTTAGAGAAAGCATCCTTTGGTGATTGGATGTGGGACAGATGTTTTCCTCCGAAAAGCAAACAGCGGATCATGATGAAGCTTATTAAACGATGCATTACGCATCCGGTCTCTTCTTTGAAAAAGGTTTTGCCGGGCAACATTTGCGGTACATTCAGAACATTAAGACAGATGGGGTTATCTGGTATAGAACGGCATCTGGATATCAGCAGCGGAAGTGTGGAAAGAATGGAATTGGTGCTGGAAAAAGTGGCAGATGGACAGCCTTTTGAGCATTATCAGATGCTGCAGTTTCCGGTATGTGAAAATCCGGCAGTGTCAATTATAATTCCGGTATGGAATCAATTTCAGTACACCTATTGTTGTTTGAAGACAATCTTAGAGAATACCATGGAATCGGATTATGAAGTTATTATTGCAGATGACGGTTCGGATGATTTTACGATTCGGTTGACGGAAATCGTGAAACATGTAAGAGTAATCAAAACAGAAAAGAATGGTGGGTTTCTGCTGAATTGCAACCATGCCGCCCGGTATGCCTGCGGGACATATCTTGTATTTTTGAATAATGATACGCAGGTTCAAAAGGGATGGCTGGATTCGCTGCTGAAAGTCATGCAGTCGGATGCTTCGATTGGACTGACTGGTTCAAAGCTGGTTTATCCGGATGGAAGGCTTCAGGAAGCGGGTGGGATTGTCTGGCGGGATGGTTCTGCCTGGAATTATGGGAACGGAAACAGCCCGTTGGAGCCAGAGTATAATTATGTGAAAGAGGCAGATTATATTTCCGGCGCTGCAATTATGATTCGAAAGCAGCTTTGGCGGGAAATCGGTGGTTTTGATGAGCGGTTTGCGCCGGCGTACTGTGAAGATTCAGACCTGGCTTTTGAGGTAAGAAGGCGGGGATATCGTGTCGTATATCAGCCCAGATCGGTGGTGGTTCATTTTGAGGGAATTTCAAATGGAACCGATATTTCGGCCGGACTTAAGCATTATCAGGTGGAGAACGGGAAGAAGTTCTATGAGAAATGGAAAACGGAATTGGCAAAGACATATGAGAATGGAGAGCAGGTGTTCCGGGCAAGAGAGCGGAGCAGGAACAAAAAAGTAATCGTGGTAATTGATCATTATGTTCCTGAGTATGATAAGGATGCCGGTTCGAAAACCACATTTCAGTATCTGAAAATGTTTATCCGGCGGGGATATTGTGTGAAATTTATCGCAGATGATTTTTATCCAAGAGAACCATATACAACTGTTTTACAGCAGATGGGAATTGAGGTGCTGTATGGTTCTTACTATGCAGAAAATATAATGCAGTGGCTGAAGCAAAATTCAGAAAATATTGATGTGGTATATATGAACCGTCCACATGTGGCGATTAAATATATTGATTTTTTAAAAAGAAATACTCATATCAAGATTATTTATTATGGGCATGATCTGCATTTTTTGCGCTTGCAGCGGGATTTTGAACTGACAGGAGGTGTTTGTAAAAAAGCAGAGAGCGAGAAGTGGAAGGAGCAGGAGCTGTCTATCATGCGAAGTTCGGATATGAACTATTATCCGTCCTGCGTTGAGACGCGGATGATACATCAGCTTGAACCGATGATTCCGGTGAAGGCAGTAACGGCATATGTGTTTGAAGCGTTTCGCTCGGATATTCTATATGATGCTGCGAAGAGAGAGGGAATTCTTTTTGTTGGAGGTTTCAATCACCCGCCGAATCGGGATGGGGCGGAGTGGTTTGTGCATCAGATTTATCCGGAGATTTATGAGAAAACGAAAATTCCTTTTTATATCGTCGGTTCGAATCCGCCTCAGGAGATACGAAGTCTGCATCAGAAAGGTGTTGAGATAAAGGGCTTTATTTCGGAAGAGGAGCTTCAACGGTTATATGATAAATGCAGATTAGTGGTAGTGCCGCTGCGATATGGAGCGGGTGTGAAGGGAAAGGTAATCGAGGCATTATATCATGGGGTCCCGGTTGTTACCACATCAGTGGGTGCAGAAGGGATAGCGCGGAGCAGAGAAATTATGGATATTGTTGATGGAAAAGAGGAATTTAAAGAGCATGTTTTAAGTCTTTATGAAGATTGTGAGCGTTTGCGGAATATGTCAAGGAAAGCGCAGGAGTATGTAAAAAGATATTTTTGCGAGGATGCTGTATGGGATATTCTAAGAGAGGATTTTGAAAATGTTACTTAGCTGTGGGAGGGCTGATTTTACGCATGGAAGACAGATATAAAACCATAATTGATATGAATAAAGAGGACGATTCTCATTCACTGATTTTACGCCAGATTAGAAAGGGAAGCCGTGTCCTGGAAGTAGGACCGGCATCCGGCGCAATGACGCAGTACATGAAAGAACAGTTAGAATGTCAGGTGTCGATTATTGAAAAAAGCGAAGAAGGATTTCGGAGTGCATCTGTATTTGCAGAGGATGGCTGGTGCGGAGATGTAGAATCTGAGGAATGGGAGCCGCTGTTTAAGAAGAAAGAGTTTGATTATATTATATTTGCAGATGTGCTGGAACATTTACATAATCCGGGGCGTGTGTTGGAACGTGTGAGTACATATTTGGGGACGGAAGGACAACTGGTTATTTCTGTACCGAATATTGGATATGCAGGTGTGCTGGCGGAGCTTTACGGAAATCGGTTTGATTATCGGGAAACTGGATTGTTAGATGAAACACACTGTCATTTCTTTTCCTACTATTCGATGCTGGATATGTTGGAGCAGAGTGGATTTCGCGTGATAATTGCAGATGGAACTCGTCTTGGGATAGCGGATTCGGAATTCCGGAATTCGGCGGCAAGCCTGCCGGAGGAAATTCGGACGCTTTTGGCGGAAAAAAGACTTTCGGATGTGTATCAGTTTGTGGTGACGGCAGTGAAACAGGAATATTTTGATTCGCAGAATCTGAACCTGGATAATCGATTAGATTTAAGCCGGGGGATTAACCGGAGCCGGAACGTTTTGGCGGAACCGCAGCAGTATGAGGCTGAAATAAAAAAGCTGCTGGAGGAACTGGAAGAAAGCCGGAAGATAGCAGAGCATTTTCAGGAACATTATCTGGCTGCAATTAATCAGAGGAATAGTTTGACTGCGTATGCGAAAATTCTGAAAGAATCAAAGGATGCTTTGGAGAATGCAACGTTTTGGAAAATGACAAAGCCGCTGCGAGATTTCAGTGATGTGATGAAACGGCTGACTGGCAATAAAAACAAGAAGCTGGATAATACATCAACGTCTTCCTGGAAATTAACGGAAGAGGAGAGAGAAAAGCAGACGAAAGAACGTTTTTCAAAAGATATTTCATTTAGCATTCTGGTGCCTGTTTATAATACGGATCGAAAATTCCTGGAAGAGATGATTGCTTCTGTAGAGGCTCAGACATTTCGCCGCTGGCAGCTTTGCCTTGCAGACAGCAGTGATTCTTCTCATAGCTATGTGGGGAAAATATGCCGCAGGTATGCAAAAAAAGATTCCAGAATCTGTTATCAGCATTTAAAGGAGAATCTGGGGATTTCAGAAAATACGAATGCAGCGGCAAGAATGGCAAAGGGACGTTATCTGGGTTTATTGGATCATGATGATTGGCTGCATCCATCTGCTTTATATGAGTGCGCGAAAGCAATTCATGAACAGGATGGAGATGTGATTTACACAGATGAGGATACGTTCCGGAACCATCCAAAGGATGCGTATTGTCCGCATTTTAAACCCGATTTTTCTCCGGATACCTTGAGAAGCTATAATTATGTTTGTCATTTCCTGTTGTTTAAGAAAACTTTGTTTAAGGAAGTGGGTGGCTTTCGTAAGGAGCTGGATGGCAGTCAGGATTATGATTTCATCCTCAGGCTTTCTGAAAAAGCGGAAGTGATCGTACATATACCCAGAATTTTGTATTATTGGAGAGCGCATAAAGCATCTGTAGCGGAATCGCTGGAAGCTAAGCCATATGTAATTCAGGCGGCACATAAGGCATTGGAAGAGCATCTGCGCCGCTTAAAGCTGAACGGTGAGGTGTTGGATTCTTCGGTTCCATCTACTTATCGAATTCGGTATGAACTGAAGGAGAAACCTTTGGTTTCAATTCTGATTCCGAATATGAATCAGATGAAAACATTGAAAAAGTGCATCGATTCCATTCTGCAAAAGACCAGTTATGAAAATTATGAGATTATTGTAATTGAAAACAACAGTACTGATCCGGAAATTTATCAGTATTATAAAGAATTAGAGAAAAATCAAAAAATACGTGTCGTATATTGGGATCGGGAGTTTAACTATTCTGCTATTAACAATTATGGAGCTGGTTATGCAAAAGGAAAATATCTGGTATTGTTAAATAATGATATTGAGATTTTATCGAAAGACTGGATCCAGGAAATGCTGATGTTTGCTCAAAGAAAGGATGTAGGAGCGGTCGGCATGAAGCTGTATTATCCGGATGATACCGTCCAGCATGCCGGGGTCATATTGGGAATAGGTGGCGTGGCCGGTCATTCACATAAGTATTTTCCGCGTAACCACGTTGGCTACAGCTATCGTCTGACATTAGCGCAGAATCTGAGTGCAGTTACTGCTGCCAGCATGATGATACCAACTGCGGTTTACAAAGAGGTTGGCGGGCTTGATGAAGCGTATCAGGTGGCTTTTAATGATGTGGATTTATGTATGAAAATCCGGCGGGCAGGTTATCTGATTGTATTTACTCCCTATGCAGAGGCATATCATTATGAATCGAAGAGTCGAGGAAGGGAAGATACCAGGGAGAAGCAGACCAGGGCGATGGGAGAAATAAATCGATTCCGCGAAAGATGGAAGAAGGAACTTCAGAAAGGTGATCCATATTATAATCCGAATCTGACTTTGACGAAGGAAGATTTTTCTTTGCGGGAAGAGGATTGGAATTGGAATTTGTGAGAATATTGTATAAATACTGGAGCGTTATTCCGGATGGAACCGGGTTATTCTATTTCAAGGAAAAGCATTGTGATAACTGTCTGTGCACAACCAGAAAGATGGAAAAACGATGAAACTATAGTATCACAAAGTATTGGAAGCAGAGATTCATTCCTTGCTGCTGTAAGCTTGCAATAGCACTTGACAAATATGGTAAAATAGAAGTAGATTTATAATTGAAAAGAGAACTACTATGATTTATAACAGGAAGAGTTCGGTTTTGTGATCGAACTCTTTTTTAAGAGGTAAAAACATGGCTTTTTTTTCGCAGAATGGAATTCAGAATATCCAATTTAAGACGATTGCCTGTAACCGATTAACAGATGAAGAACTTCGGCAGTGTAAGGCTTTGTTTGACAATCATTATGGAATCTGGGGCGAGGGGAGTTCGAATAAAGGCGCCAGGATTCGTTTCCCGAAGAGTCTATATGAAACCTATCGAAACTCGGATAATACATATGTCGCATTGGCTTTTTTAGATGGGGAAGTGATTGGCCAGGCCTTTTATTTGAAAAAGGTGATTGAAGGTGAAAACCGAGTTGCCTGGGTGCTTCAGCTGGTTGTGCATGAGAAATACCGGAAACGTGGTATTGCGAAGACGCTTTTGTATTCGATTTGGGGATTTTCGGATGATTATGCCTGGGGGCTTGCGACATCGAATGCGCTGACAGTCAAAACTTTGGAAAAGGCTACTTTCCGCAAGGTTAGAACGGAAGAGATGATAAAACACAAGGAAAAGATTTTGATGGTCAAGGAAGAAATTCCTTTTGCGAGAGAGAATGAGCTGATGATCGAGCAGAATGTTTCCATTTTGGATTCTGGTTTTCCAGTGGACCGTGCGGTGATTGACCATAATCTTCAGTTATATGAAGGGGAATGGGAGCTTGGAGCGCTGCCGATTGGACATGAGTGGCTGGCATTCACGTTTCGGGATCAGGAATGTCAGATTACGAAAGAAGAATATGAGGAGATGTTTGAAAATTCCGAAAAGATTGTCAATGATGCCTATAATCGTATGAATCTTTCGGAACAGCCTTGGACCAGGCATCAGAGGGAAGAGGTGGACTTTGTGCTTCAGCATCTGGATGCAGAACGTATTCATAAGGTGATTGATTTTGGCTGCGGGAATGGCCGGCATGCGTTGGAATTTGCCGGAAGAGGCTTTGACGTACTTGGTGTTGATTACTCAGAAAGAAACATCCGGATTGCGAAAAGCAAGGGTGATTCACCGAGAGTAAGGTTTGTAGAGGGAGACTGCCGGAGCATTGAATTAAAGGAAACCGCGGACCTTGCGCTTTGCCTTTATGATGTGGTAGGTTCGTTTGTAAAGGAAAAGGATAATCTGGATATCATCAGAAATATTTATCGTCATCTGAATGAATCGGGGCTGCTGGTTATGAGCGTGATGAATCTGGAATTAACCAGTGCGCTTGCGAAGAATTGGGTTTCGGATCTGCAGAAGGAGCTGGAGACTTTGGTTAAACTGCCGCCCAGCAGAATTATGCAGAGCAGTGGAAATATCTTTAATCCGGATTATTATCTTCTGGAGACCAATACCGGCGTGGTGTACCGCAAGGAGCAGTTTGAAAATGAAGGCGATTTATCTGCGGAGTATGTAATCCGGGATAAGCGTTACAGCAGGCGGGAGATCTGCGGTTTGCTGGAACTGGCAGGATTTCGGATTTTAGAAACCAGGTATGTCCAGGCCGGACGCTGGGAGAAGGCATTGGATGCGGAAGACTTGGCGGCGAAGGAAATCTTGATTTTTGCGGAAAAAATGAATTTCGATATCGGATGAAACAAGCAGTGAATAATATAGATGTGTACGACCTACGAGCCATTGGTTTTGGATAGCCAGTGGCTCATTTAGAAATTTCAATTATGTATTGAAATACATAATTGACAAATTCCCATCTATCCGCTGGGAAGGCCGGAAAAAGCGCATGGAAAAGCCGGAGAAAGTGCATGGAAAGGCAGCTGACAGAGGCAGATTAGCAGGCCGAAGAAAGCGCATGGCAAGATGGAAAGGGTGCGCGGAAGGATAAAAAGAAGCGCATCGAAAGATTAAAAAAGTGAGTGGAGTGTGGAAAGAGGCGATGGAACAGATGGAGCGGGTATTGATTTGCTGCAGTGAACCGGACAGAGGAAGGGCGGAATGGTTTCGGAAGGTGGTATGTGAAAAGGCAGGCGTGGACTGGGAGCAGACGTCAGTCTGCGTGCTGGATGGCGGTATGCGAGGGAAAGACGCATCGGATGAGGCCATGCGGGGCAGAGAGAGATTGGATGGCGAAGGCTATGTGAATGCGCTGCTGGATGCAGCGGGGGACGCAGCACTTGTGCTGATTGTGGTCACGCAGCACTTTTTAAAAAGCTATGGCTGTATGGTTGGAACCGGAGTGATATGGGGCGTGAATCCTTATGTGCATTTGATGTTCATGGAAGATATTCAGGCGGATTGGATAGAGGGGACGGTATTTTCCGGAATGCAGGGAAGCTGGCTGTGTGATCCGAAGTTTGCCGGGAATATTTATCAGTGTCTGAAGACGGCGCAGGTAAAGATGAAAGGGGCGCCTCTTCCGTTTGTATTGGAAGTAAAGGGTTTCGCAGGGCAGGTGACGCGAGAGGAAGAAGGGAAAAACCGGGTGATAAAACCGGATGAAGATGGCTATTATTCGGTGTGGATTGAGGCGGTTCGAAAGGTGCCGGTGCCGTTTCGATGCTATAAAATCAGGGGACGCCTGGAACTGCCGGGGATTTTTACGGAGGATGAGACGCACTGGATTTTCTTTAAGGGCGGAGTGTATGAAGACTTGATGCCTGGCCAGCATGTTCGGATCCGGGTTGGCAAGACGGAACGGAGAAAGTATCAGGATATTGGATTTGCCAGAAATCTCTATCCGGATGAGCTGTATCTTCTGAATGGATAGCTGGCCGGAAACGGTTTGAATGCAGCATTTACGAGAGGAAAAATCAGGGAAATACATGAGATAAGGAGTGGGTGAGGAGATGATGGACAGATACCAGGTGGTTCATCTGTTTGCCGGAATCGGCGGTATGGCCTGGGCGTTCCGGGAGGCCGGGTTTGCGGAATACAAGATGGCGGGTGTGGAAGAAAATCGAGATGCCGGAAGGATTTTTAAAGAGAATCTGGAGGCGAAGTTAATCGAGGCGGATGACCGGACGTTTTCTATTTCGGAAATTCCGGATATGGAGATTCTGACAGGGACGATTCCGGCGGCTGAGTTCCGGCAGAAGGAGTTCGGCTTAGATAAGGATTTTCCGGCGGACGAGCGGAAATGGGCAGAGGAGATGGCCAGCCAGGTGCTCAAGGAGAAGCGGCCGCAGGCATTTTTCTTCGAAAAGAGATTGAATCGGCGGGAAAATCCGGATGAATTTGTTTCCAAGCTGCAGGAGTCAGAGTATCAGGCCGTGTGGCAATGTGTGGATATGGGAGAATTGGGCGGACTCAGCGGAAGGTATTTGTATGTGATGGGAATGCGCTGCGACAGGGCGGTAAAGCTGGAAAACCCGAAACTGACAGGCCTGTGGAACAGCGCGGAGGAATGGATTGATTTTCAGATGAAAAGAGAGGATGCTTCCGGCGGCGGGCGGCGTTTTGCAGATGTACTGCCTTATAAAAGAGGGGCCGTGTATTCTTGGCAGAGAAATGGTTATCAGCAGAGTGATGCGGTTTCCTGGAATCCCAGAATGGTTCCTCTGGTTTGTGATGATACCGGGATTCGAAAGATATCGGTCCGGGAACTTCAGCGCCTGAAAGGGTTTCCGGATGAATTTCGATTGTCCGGGAGCAATCAGGCTGTGCTGCAAAAATATTTGATACATGCGTCAAATGTCAGAATCTGCAGACAATATGCGGAGTGTCTGCGTGATTATCTGGAAGGAAAGAAAGTCGTCCGGGAAGAGGATGCCGGGGAGCGTCTCACATCCAAGGCGGAAATACGGAGGGAAACAGAAACGGTGATGGGAAGGAAAAAGAAGTGTTTTGTTATCATGCCATTTGAGAAGAAGCTGGATGAATGTTATTCAAAGCTGATTAAGCCCACGGTGGAGAACTGCGGTTATGAGGTAAAGCGGGCGGACGAAATTTATGGAACCAACGCGATTATTGATGATATTACAAAAGAAATCAAAGAGGCGGATTTGCTGATTGCAGATGCCACAGGGAAGAATCCCAACGTGAACTATGAGCTGGGATATTCGCATGCGCTGGAAAAGCAGGTGATTATTATCACGCAGCAGATTAGCGACATCCCATTTGACTACCGGCATCGCAGGGCGATTGTATATGATACGAGCGAGTTTGAGTGGAAGAAAAAACTGGAAAATCATCTGATGCGGACGATAAAGGCGCTGGAGCAGTAATGGATGAAAAATGTTTTGCATTTTTCGTAAAATAGGCTTATACTTAAGAGGTAATAATTTCGCGGCTGTGAAAAGAACAAACAGCGGCTTATTTCGATAGATTCTCTATCTGAATGGAAATCCCCGTTACGTTATGAAGAAATAGAATGGAATCACCTGGCTGTATGGCATACAGGTGATTCCGCTAAATATGAAAGATTTGGAAGAACTGCAGATTTGCGGAGATTTCAAATCGGATAAGGAGTAAAGATGCGTGAAAAATTAAATACGCTTCCGTTAGCGGAATTGAAGGAATTAGCAAAGGCACAGGGCCTTAAGGGAATCAGCGCGCTTCGGAAGGCGGAACTGATTGAACTGCTGTGCCGTCAGGAGGATGGAAACAGCGAGGGCCGGGCTGCAGAGGAACAGACCCTGGCAGCCGAAGGCCGGAATCGGGAAGCAGAAGGCCAGAACCGGGCAGCCGAGGAGCGGACTGCTGCGGCAGAAGGTCAGACCCCGGCAGCAGACAGCCAGGCCTCGGCAGCAGAGGTGAGGAGAAGCGGGCAGCAGGCGGAGGCGGCTGAGCGGAGGGAAGTGCGGACTTCGGAAGCTGAGGAGCCGGGACGCAGACCGTATGGCAATGCCGGTGAGCAGAGAGGCGGCAGCGCGGAAGGGGCCAGAGAGGGCGGCCAGCGGACAGCCCAGGCATCCTCCGGAGAACCGAGAAGCGGCAGCGCGGATGGCGCAAGAGATGGCGGACGTCCGCCAAGAGGCCGTGCGGACAGCCGGGGCAATCGTGTGGTGACCCGGTTTGAGAACCGGAGCGGCGGCTACCAGAACCGCCGGAACGGAGATAATAATGGACGCAGCCAGCAGTATGGCCGGAGCCAGGACAGCCGGAATTCGGACAGCCGGACCCAGGATTACAGCCGGGGGCAGGGCGGCCGGAATCAGGATTACAGCAATGGACCAGACAGCAGAAGTCAGGATGCAGCCAGACAGCCGGAAAATTCCCAGGGCATGGATTCTGGAAATATGCCGGATTCCGGAAGATTCCAGAATGTCGGAAGAACTCCGGAATACGGAAGCACCGGAAATCCGGACAGCCGTCAGGACATGCGTTCCGACAATCGCCCGGATACCCGCTCCGACACCCGTTTCGCAGATATGAGCCAGGAGGAGGCGCAGACTCTGGACAGCGGACTGGAGGCCAACGGTATTCTGGAGGTCATGCCGGATGGGTTTGGATTCATCCGCTGTGAGAATTTCCTGCCGGGAGATAATGATGTCTATGTGGCTCCGTCCCAGATCCGCCGTTTTAATATGAAGACCGGCGATATCATCCGGGGAAACCGCCGGGTGAAGGCGGCCACGGAAAAATTTGCGGCGCTGCTTTATGTAACCAGCATTAACGGATTTCCGGTAAGCGTGGCGGAGAGACGGCCGAATTTCGAGGACCTGACTCCGATTTTCCCGAATCAGAGGATTCACATGGAGACGGCATCCAGCCGCGGTTCCCTGGCGATGCGGGTGCTGGATCTGATGGCGCCGATCGGCAAGGGACAGAGAGGTATGATCGTGTCGCCGCCGAAGGCCGGAAAGACGACGCTGTTAAAGCAGGTGGCAAAGGCCATCACCACCAACCAGCCGAATATGCATCTGATCATCCTTCTGATTGACGAACGTCCGGAGGAGGTTACGGATATTAAGGAAGCCATCGTGGGCGAGAATGTGGAAGTCATTTATTCTACCTTTGACGAGCTTCCGGAGCGCCATAAGAGGGTGTCGGAAATGGTAATCGAGCGCGCCAGAAGACTGGTGGAGCATGGCCGTGACGTGACCATTCTGTTGGACAGCATCACCCGTCTGGCCAGGGCCTACAACCTGGTGGTGCCGCCCAGCGGGCGCACCTTATCCGGCGGCCTGGACCCGGCGGCGCTCCACATGCCGAAGCGGTTCTTCGGCGCGGCAAGAAATATGCGCGAGGGCGGCAGCCTGACCGTATTGGCGACGGCCCTGATCGATACCGGAAGCCGTATGGATGATGTGATTTATGAGGAATTTAAGGGAACCGGCAACATGGAACTGGTTCTGGACCGGAAGCTTTCGGAGAGGAGGATTTTCCCGGCTCTGGATGTGTTAAAGTCAGGAACCAGAAGAGATGACCTTCTGTTGAGCCGCGAGGAGGCCGAGGCGGTGGAAATTATCCGCCGGGCCAGCAACTCGATGAAGCAGGAGGATTTTGTGGAAAAGCTGCTGGATTTATTTGCAAAGACCAGAAGCAATCAGGAGCTGGTGGCGGAAATCCGCAGAAGAAGATACCTGTAGGGGGCAAATGGCAGCAAAGCTGTGAAAGAAAAATACCGGCGCGGGGCATCCTGATCCCCAAAAGGATGTCCGCACGAAAAATATGGATATGAAAACCCGCAGAAATGCCAGAACTTCGCTGTCAGCCAGTTCTGGCATTTTTGGTGCAGATAATGAACACTGCGCTGTTACACAAACAGGATGATGCCAAAAATAAACAAAATTTGAAATAAAACAGTTGCTTCCGGAGCCGCTATGCGATAAAATACGCATAAAAGGATAAAATATTCTTTCTGGTAGTATGTATTGTTTTGGCATAAGAAAAGGGCGCTTTATGGAGCGTCCCGGACTCGAAATTGGAACTTCAAAGGAAAAGCAGAGACAGCAGACATGGCCGTGGAGGAGCCGGGCATCTGCGGAAGGGTAAGGGAATTTATGTCAGATGAGATGAAGCGTATGCTGGTTTTGGCAGGCATTAATATTGAGGCGCTGATGGGGCGGATTGGACAGAATGAGAAGCTTTTGTGTCGGCTGCTGGGGCGCTTTATGGAGGATGAGAATTATAAAAAGCTGGCGGAGGCCATGAAGACGGGCGACCGGGAGGCTGCTTTAATGGCTTCTCACACCCTGAAGGGGATGACGGGAAATCTTTCGATGGACCAACTGTATCAGATCGTGACCAGGCAGGTGTGCGCTATGCGGGCAGAAAACTGGCTGGAGGCGGAGCTTGCGATGGGTGAGATTACGGCCTGGTATGAAAAAATACAGAATGGAATCCATGCAGCACTTACTGCAGGCGGAGGACAGAATTTATGAGGCTTCAGGACGGCTCGATCTTAATTGTAGACGATGATGAAATCAACCGGGAAATCCTGGTGGATATTTTTAAAGAGGACTGCCGGATTGAGACTTCGGAGAATGGGGCAGATGCGGTGGAGCGGATTTTAAAGACGCCTGCCAGGTACTGCGCGGTTCTTCTGGATATGATGATGCCGAAGATGAACGGCATTCAGGTGCTGCGGATTCTCCATGACCGTGGGATTATGAGCCAGATGCCGGTATTTATGATTACGGCGGAGACCGGAACGGAGTATATCCGTGAGGCGTATGAGCTGGGAGCCATGGATGTGATTGGAAAACCGGTTGTCCCTTATCTGGTACACCGCCGGGTGGAGTCCGTGCTGGAGCTGTTTGACGCCAGAAAGGTGCTGCGGAGCCAGGTAAACCGGCAGCAGGAGAAGCTGATTGAGAGTGCAAGGCTGATTCAGGAGCTGAACCAGGGCATGATTGAAGCCATGGCCACGGCAATCGAGTTCCGTGATGTGGAGTCGGGCGGCCATGTTCAGCGAATCCGCAGCATTACGGAATGTATGCTGACCCGGACCGGTCTTGGGGAGGGCTTCAGCCGCAGCGAAGTGGAGGATATCGCCCTTGCCTCGGTTATGCATGATGTGGGAAAAATCGCGATTCCGGATGAGATTCTGAATAAACCGGGAAGGCTGACAGAGGAAGAGTTTGAGATTATGAAGACCCATTCCATACAGGGGGCATTGTTTCTGGAACGGATTCCGGTGCTTCGGCAGAACCGCATCTATAAGTATGCCTATGACATTGCCCGTCATCACCATGAACGGTGGGATGGAAACGGCTACCCGGATGGGCTTCGGGGAGAGGAAATCAGCATATGGACCCAGATTGTGTCGCTGGCGGATGTGTACGATGCGCTGAGCTGCAAGCGGGTATATAAGGATGCATTTACCAGAGAAACGGTGTTGGAGATGATTGGAAACGGCCGGTGCGGCTTGTTTAATCCGAAGCTCCTGGAGGCTTTTTTCACGGTGGAGGAAGAGATTTTCCAGATGTATGAGCAGAACAATCAATCCATAGTAGAAGAGGCTGCGCGGAAGGAGTACCGGTAGGCTCTGAAGCTCAGCGGATGTGGGGATTTTTATGAAGGGGAGACGAAAAATACCGGAAGCCGGACTGGCTGCCGGCATATTGATTTTGATGATGATTTGCATGGGCGTATGGCCGGGCGGCCAGGCCTTTGGCCGGACTCTGCCCGAAGAGGAGCAGCTTGAGACAGAACAGCCCCAAATGGACCAGCGTGAAATAGAACAGCACGAAACAGGGCGGTCTGAGCCGGAACTGTCATCGGATATTCTGAAGGTGGCTGTGTTCGGGGAGCTGCAGCCGATTTCCGTGAAGGAGGATGACCGGAGCTGCAGCGGACTGGCGCCGGATATCCTGGAGTCCTTTGCGGGGGAGCATGGGCTGTCACTGGTTTATGTGGAGGCTGAAACCTATGAGGAGGCGCTGCACCTGACCCGGACGGGCGTGACGGATGTGATGGCAGTGAACGTGGAGTATCCGAATGAGGAGGACTTGGAACAGGCAGCCCCGCCTCTCCTGGTGACGGAGCCGTATCTGAAGGCGCAGATGCTGGTGATTTATCAGAAGGACGCGGATTTAGGTAAAACGGAGATTCTGAAGTCAGCGGAGGTGGCGGGATACCCTGTTTTCTCGGATAATCCAAAGTACAGCCATATCTGCTTTGATACGCCGGAGCAGTGTCTTCATGCCGTCCGCTCCGGACAGGCCGATTTGATGTACTGCGATATCTTTACGGGATCGGTTTATATGCAGCAGTATGATAACCGGGATCTGGTGGCTTTTCCGGTGGAGACGGAAACCTGGTTCCGGTTTGGCGTATCAGAGGAGGCGGACCAGGCGCTTTTGGGGCTTTTGAATGAGAAAATCGCTTCTATCAGCCGCAGAGAGCGGAACCAGAGTCTGGCAGTGAGCTGGAGGATGGCGGACGATGATCTTGAAGACCTGATCTACCATCATCCTTATGAAATCATCTGCATCGTATTTACCGTGGCCTTTCTTGCGGTGGTGCTGTTTGCCACCTACTACCGGATCCGGAGCCGTCAGAATGCGTCGCTTCAGGGTTATGCGGAGAGCTATCACATGCTGGCGGATGCGTTCGGGGAGGCCGGACTGGAGTACGATTACATCGAGGACTGCCTGACCGTGTTCGGGGCAAATGCGGACAAGCTCTGGCTTCCTTCACGGATAGAAAACTTCAGCGCATCGCTGGGAAAAAAGGATTTCGGTGTTTCTCTGACCAGGGAGCAGTTTGAGGACATTCTGGTTCAGGGCATGAAGGGAGAGGCCTGCGAGGCGGAGCTGGAATGCCGGATCAAGAGCGGAGAATGGATGCATTTCCGTATGATCTACACCGTGATTACTACGGAGGAGTCCTACAAGCGGCCTATTCGCCTGATTGGCTGTCTGGTTTCTGCAGAGGCAACCTACCGGGAACGGGAGAAGCTGCGGGCGCTGGGACTTTATGACAGGCTGACCGGGCTGTTTAACCGGGCGGGACTGGAGCAGCAGTTTGAGGAGCACCGGGCGCGGGAGCTGGACCGCAGAGCCGGGGAGACGGCCCGGATGGCGGAGACCGATGCAGGAGGAGAAGACCAAAACGGCGGAAGCCGGGAAAATGGCGGAAAGCCGGGGGAGGATGTGCTGCTTTTAATCGATGTGGATGAGTTTAAGCGGTTTAATGACACCTACGGCCATCAGTGCGGGGACGATGTGCTCGTGTATATGGGACGCTGCTTAAAGGAGCTGTTCCGCAAGGATGACATCCTCTGCCGCTGGGGCGGAGATGAATTCCTGATTTATATGATCGGGGCATCGACGCACCGGGATGTAGTCCGGAGGCGGTGCAGGACCCTGCAGCAGGAGATGCAGGCCTACCGGTATGAGGGAGCAGCGCTTCCGGTTACGCTCAGCATCGGCGGAGCGGTGGCTGGCTCCCGGTCTCTGGATGAGGTGTTCCGTGATGCGGACCAGGCGCTTTACATCGTAAAGAAGCGCGGCAGGAACAGCATCTGCATCCTGCCGATATCGGAATAGGACAGAGAATATGAATTTATTGCATAATATGGAATTTGTGTTAAATGACCACTATGAATATGCGTTTTCTACGGTTCCGGAGAAGAGGCGGAAGCCGGCGGGGGAGCTGATGGCGATTCTTGCCGGGGTGGCTTTTTCCACCTCCGGGGCCTCCCTGGGTATGCGGGCGGGACTGTCGATGCCCTTTGGCCGGGCGGTGTTTGTCTGCGTGGCCGGGAATCTTCTTCTGGGAGCGCTTGCCTGCTTCTGGGGCATGCTGGGATATCGGAGCGGAAGAAGCAGCGTGTCTCTTGTCCGGCAGATGTTCGGTATCCAGACAGCGGCGGTATTTGCCGTGTTCGTTACCTTGGCGGCCAGCGTGTGGATTGGCATGAGCGGCAATATGCTGGCCCGGCTTCTGATTGCCGGATTTTCACAGTGGCGGCTGCCGGCTGCGGTGACCACCCAGCTTGCAGTGTGTCTGTGCGTGGTCAGCACGGCAGATGGCTGGCGCAGTATGCGGCGGATGAATCTGTGGGTCCTTCCGGCGCTGGTAATCCTTACGGTTTACCTCATCCTGCAGATTGTGGAGGAGAACGGCGGCGTGGGCTTCCTTTCCTTCTTTCAGCCGAACCGCAGTCTGGGAGTGGCGGCGGCCATTTCCATGATTATGGGAAACTATGCGCTGTCAGCGACTACCATGCCGGATATCTGCCGGTTTGCGAAAAACAGGCGTTCCGTTCTGCTGGGCGTGGGCATCTATATATTGGTCTTGACGGTCAGTGATGTGTGCGGAATTCTGATTGTCCAGGCGACGGGAGCGGAGGAAATCAGCTACGGCATGTTCTGTTTTGGAGCTGCCGGTCTGAATTTCATCTGGATGGTGCTCTGCATCTACAGCACCCAGAATGTGAATCTGTATGTGGGCGGTCTGGCGATTCAGAATCTGGTGCGGGGAACCTGGATGGAGGGCAATATCTCTCATAAAACGGCGATGCTTTTTCTGGGCGGACTGTCGAGTGTCCTCGGAGTGATGAACCTCTTCCGGTATCTGGCGGGGATGGCGCAGTTCATCCTGCTTTGTACGGCGCCCCTTGCCGGAATCGGCGGAGCGGAGGTGGTCCTGCGAAACCGCGAAAAGAGGTGCGGCGGCTGGACCGCTCCGGCGGTATGGGTTCTTGGAATCGTGACAGGCGTTTTGGTTGGAAATATGGCAGGCCCCGGTCTCTGGCTGGTACCGATGGCCCAGTCGGCCCTGCTGTACGGCATTCTGCGCGGGAAAAATCGAAAAAAAGGGATTGCAATTTAAAAATCCCTATGTTATACTGATTAGGCTGTCTAATTAGACAATCAGACAGGAAACCAAAATGCCGAAGGCATTTCGATGCGGTCGGAAACCGCAAATACAAATAGTGAGGTGAAAAACATGAGAGAGGGAATCCATCCAAATTACTATCAGGCAAAAGTAGTTTGCAACTGCGGCAATGAGTTCGTAACTGGTTCTACCAAGGAGAATATCCACGTAGAAATCTGCTCCAAGTGCCATTCTTTCTACACTGGCCAGCAGAAGGCTGCTGCAGCTCGTGGACGTATTGATAAGTTCAATCGTAAGTACGGCATCAGCGCTCAGTAGGAATTACAGTATAAGATTGTAGATAAAGCGTGCTCTTTTGCGTATACAGCGTATGGAAGAGGACGCTTTTTTTACCTGGATTTCGGGATAGAGGAGAGATTGGATGAAGTATTCAGGAATAGGCGGACAGGCCGTGATTGAAGGCATCATGATGAAGAACGGGGATGACTACGCGACGGCAGTCCGGAAGCCCGATGGGGAAATCGAGGTGTCGAAAAACACCTATGTCAGTCTGACGGAGAAGGTGAAGCTGTTTTCCCTTCCGTTTGTCAGAGGAATTTTCAGCTTTGCGGATTCGATGATTCTGGGAATGCGGACCTTAACCTGGTCGGCCGGGTTTTTTGAGGATGATGAGGACAGCCAGCCCAGCCGGTTCGAGCTGTGGCTGGATAAGGTGTTCGGGGAGAAGCTGGAGGCGGCGCTGATGAGCCTGGTGATGGTGTTCTCCGTGGTGATGGCCATCGGCATCTTTATGGTGCTGCCCCTGCTCATATCAAACATTTTTCGGAAATTCATTCCGTCTGAGACGGTGATGGCGGTTCTGGAGGGCCTCATCCGCATCGGAATTTTTATTACTTATATTAAGGTGATTTCCCGGATGGAGGATATCCGGCGCACCTTTATGTATCACGGGGCAGAGCACAAGTGCATCAACTGTCTGGAGCATGGTCTGGCGCTGAATGTGGAGAACGTGCGGAACAGCTCCAAGGAGCACAAGCGCTGCGGTACCAGCTTTCTTCTGATTGTTATGGTAATCAGCATCCTGTTCTTTATGGTGGTCCGCGTGGATACGGTGTGGCTGCGGGTTGTCAGCCGGATTGTGCTGATACCGGTGATCGCAGGTGTTTCCTATGAGTTTCTGCGCCTGGCCGGACGGAATGATTCCTGGCTGGTGAATGCCTTAAGCCGTCCCGGCCTGTGGATGCAGGGGCTGACCACCAAGGAGCCGGA
>JAUNPZ010000040.1:22978-24567 GCA_030536455.1 Lachnospiraceae bacterium
GAGGCATTTCGGACGGATATGGTGCATTTTCTGATGAACCGCTGCCGGGAGCTTCCGGACAATGAGGAAATCCGCGAGATGGCGGCCCGTTACCAGGAGATGATTGTCCAGCGGGGAAGGAGAATTCCTCTTCAGCAGATTCTGGGAACCCAGGATTTTATGGGAATGACTTTTTTTGTAAACCGTCATGTGCTGATTCCCAGACAGGATACGGAGACGCTGGTGGAGCTGGTATTAAAGGAGCATCCGGGAGCCGGAGAACGGGTCCTGGATTTATGCACCGGTTCCGGCTGCATTGCGGTCAGTCTGGCGGCCATGGGCGGATACGGTCCGGTGACCGCAGTGGATTTGTCCCATCCGGCCCTTCTGGTGGCAAAGAAGAACCGGGACAGGCTGCTGGGGCAGCCGGAGGATACCGGGCGGCAGGAGGTCTGCCGGGTCACTTTCCGGGAGGGGGACTTATTCTCGGCGCTGGAGCCGGAGGACGGCCCCTTTGATCTCCTGGTTTCCAACCCGCCCTACATCCCGACCCAGGTAATCGAGGGGCTGGAGCCGGAGGTGCGGGACTTTGAGCCAAGGATGGCTCTGGACGGCAGTGAGGATGGACTGGAATTTTACCGGAGAATTGCGGCAGAAAGCGGAAGCTGGCTGAAGGAAGGAGCTTCCATATATCTGGAGATTGGCTATGACCAGGGAGAAGCGGTGAAGGCGCTTTTGGAGGATGCCGGTTTCCGGGAGGTACGGATTGTGAAGGACGCGCCCGGAAAGGACCGGGTTGCAGCGGCGCGGTGGAGATAAGGAGGTACAGATTTCATGTTTGATAAATTAGAGGATATTTTAATCCATTTTGAAGAATTGATGAATGAACTGGCAAGCCCCGGTGTGACGGAGGATGCCAGGCGGTTTCAGCGTCTGATGAAGGAGCAGGCAGACCTGACTCCGATTGTGGATGCTTACAAGGAATACAAGCAGGCGAAGCAGGATGTGGAAGACAGCCTTGCTTTATTAGAGGAAGAAAATGACGAGGAGATGCGCGAGCTGGCGAAGGAGGAGCTTTCGGACGCCAAGAAGCGGATTGAGGAGCTGGAGCAGGAGTTAAAGATTCTGCTTCTGCCGAAGGACCCGAATGATGACAAGAACATTATTCTGGAAATCCGCGCAGGCGCAGGCGGAGATGAGGCGGCTTTATTTGCTTCGGAGCTTTACCGCATGTATGTAAACTATGCGGAGAGCCAGCGCTGGAAGGTGGAATTGATCAGCGTGAATGAGAGCGGCATCGGCGGCTTCAAGGAAGTGGTTGCCATGATTACCGGAAAGGGCGCCTACTCCAAGATGAAATACGAGAGCGGCGTGCATCGTGTACAGCGTGTGCCGGAGACGGAGAGCGGCGGGCGGATCCATACCTCCACGGCTACCGTTGCGGTTATGCCGGAGGCAGAGGAGTTCGATGTGGTGATTGAGGATAAGGATATCCGGATTGACGTAATGCGTGCTTCCGGAAACGGTGGCCAGTGCGTCAATACCACCGACTCCGCCGTGCGTCTGACCCACATTCCTACCGGAATCGTGATTTACAGCCAGACGGAGAA
>JAUNPZ010000182.1 GCA_030536455.1 Lachnospiraceae bacterium
CTTCTTGAACTTCTCATAGTCATTTGCCAGAGGATAGGTTCTGAATGGGTTCGCGTAAGGAACTACTACCAGCTTGTTCGGGTCTACGCCAGGAGCAAGACGCTCTGCGGAAGAACGCTTGGTAGCCAGGGTTGCGCCCATAACGGATGCTAAGGAAGCACCCTTCAGCTTTACTACCGGAGGAATGGTTGGGTCCTTCATAATCCAGAAGATTGCGTTTACCGGGGAGTCAATCTTATCCACACGGTTTGGAGACCATAACTTGGACTTGATTGCACGGCCGTTGCCGTTACGGATATCTTCGGTTACCAGCTGAACCTTTCCGTCCTCATCTAAGGTAGCGGAGCAGTTCTGAGCGGTCAGCAGATACTGGTTATCCGGGCATCCGGTTGGGTAATCAGCAGTCTTATCAAAGTAGGTTGGCTCTAATGCGATGGAAGCACAGGTATCAGTGTTGATGATGAACGCGTCATCATGCAGAACCTTGATAGCCGGATACTTTCCGCCGTGCTTTGCATGAGTCAGAGTGGACTTTCCGGAGCCGGACAGACCGTATACGGAAGCAACGAACTTGCTGCCATCCTCTAAGGTGTATTCCTTCTGGCCGCCGTGGCAGGAAGCATAACCGTTGCGGTTTGCGATTGCCCAGGCCATGGTCAGGGTACCCTTCTTATGCTCGCCGAAGTATCTCATACCTAAGATGCAGGCACAGTTGGTCTCGGTGTTGAAGTAGCACAGAGTCTTCTTCTGTGGGTCAGATAAGCAGTCCAGAGATACGTTTGGACGGTCGGAACCACACCACTGAGGATCGGAGAAGATGTAGATATCTGCTTCTTTTCCGTCGCCTACTGCCTTGGAATTCTTATACATCTTTACATACTCATCCGACATGTACTGGAAGTTTAACATCCAGTTGTACATGATGTTCTCTTCGCCTTCCGGAATCAGCAGATGAGCCTTTACCATAAATTCCGGATCAAGACCTACGAAAACCTCTGCATGGTACATGGTTTTCCAGCGGGACTCGTAAACAGCGTCCATCGCTACCAGATCAAGTGCTGCGCAGTTTACGCCTGGCTCGCCGGAGATGCGGCGTGCGGTTGCGTAACGCCCGGTGATTGCACCGTCATTAAATAACAGGACCTTTGCGTCCTTCTCTAAACCAAACTCCTCGCCTCTGTAAACAGGCATATCGGTTACGATAGTTCCTGGAGAATTCTTTGCTAATTCATATGCTTCCTTTAAGGTGTTTACCTTTACGACGTTGTTGCCGTAGAAAGCTGCTTCAATGATGGATCTGGTCTTGGAAAAACCAGGTTTGTCCTTACCAATTTCGCTAATTGGATAATATGCTTTGGTTGACATGGTAATCCTCCTTTATGAATTCGAATTTGTTTTCATTATCTCACTTTGTTAAGAAAAAGTCAATACAGATTCTCGAATTTCAGCCTGATTTCGGCAATTTTAGGAAAATTTTAGAATTAGCCCTCGTTGAGTACCAGAGCGATCATCTCCATGTCTTCTTCGCTGTTATTTTCCATGCTGTGCCACTGTCCGCACTGGATGGTGCAGATATCTCCCGGATGAACCAGGGTAGTGGTTTTGTCATGGTCGATGAAGGTTCCTTCGCCTTTTATGATATAATACGGCTCGGTGTTTCCCACATGCTGATGCCAGCCGATGCTGCAGTGGGGAGGAATCACCACTCTTGCGTACATGGTCCCATGGCCCATCAGCTCCTCCTGGCTCAGGATTGGATAAATCACGACATGGCCCCTGCCGTCTCTTAAATGCTCTTTTCTCATTGGTTCATTGTGCTTTACCATATGTATTCCCTCCTGACATGATTATTGGTAACCGTTGCGCAGCTTCAACGTCACGATTATTTAAAAAATTCATGAGCTTCATGCTGGAATAAATAAGTCAGCCGCCCGTCAAACCAGCTTACATTGCCGGACTGGGATGCTCTCCGGTTCATGAAAAACAGTGCGCCCTGGGAATAATCCTCCCCATCCAGCGCCCGGTTGACACATTCGATGGTCTCTGCCGACACCTTAACCCGGTTAATGGAACCGTCGATGACCGGTGAGAACTGGGAACGCTCATAAACCACAGATTTAATGGAATTGGGGAACTTGCTGCTTCTTACCCGGTTCATCACCACATTGGCAACCAGGATTTTTCCCTTTTCATCACAGCCTCCGGCTTCTGCCTGCACGATTTTCAGCATAACCTGGTAGTCCTCCTCGGTGTAAGGAATCCGAAGTGCTTCTCTTCTGGCTTCCTCCTCCTTTTTCCGGACTTCCTCCGCCGCTCTCTCCGCCGCGTCTGCCACCTGCTGCATCCGTGCTTCCTTCTGCGCCTGGCCCACCCGCTCCCGGATGGCTCTTCCAGACTCCAGCTTTGCTCTTGTATCCTGTTCAAGGACTCCGCCGATTACCGTCTGGCCAATCTGGCCTCCGGCAGATATCTCCCTGCTCTTCGCTTCTGCAAACAATCCACTTTCATCCAAACCAATCCGGCCGTCAGCGGATGCTTCTTCCGAAGAGGCAGCAACTGCTGCATCCGCAAAAGCTTCCGCATCTACGCCCTGTTCCAGAAGGTCATTAACCAATGCCTCACCGAAAACCGCGGCGCCAGGGTCATCCTCCAGTTCATCCTCATCTCCAGGGTGCACCTGGTTGTAAGCAGCCAGCGCATTCCTGCCGCTGCCTCCAAAACCCACCGTCGAAAATGTCACAACCGAAATCACCATGCAGCCGGCTGTCAATACCGCTGCGCTCCGGTGCATCCGCTTGGTCACATTCCCAATCAGTGCCTTGACGAACTGAAACAAGGTTTGAAGAAATGAGTGTAATGGAAACATGCCTTCTCCTCTTTTCTCAAAACTTTCCTGATGCAAAAAACGGGTTTCTCCCACTTTCCGCATGATTTAGGGGGTAACAAGGCACATTATATGGGAATCCGTGTAAAACTGTCAATGGAGCCCTCTCATTTTTGGCACTTTTTTGGTTTGGAATTTTTTTACTTTTAAATTCTTTGTAATATTATCACAGAATACCTGTAATTTTTTGTTCATAAATAATAGAATTACAAGGATGATTTTTTACAAAACTATTACATTTTGGTTAATTTTTATATCAGTTGTTTTTTGTCGAATCCGGCCGGTTATATATTATGTTAATTATGTGGGTGGTTTTATCACTCTCGCCTACACCAGCTCCGCATATTCTCCCTCCACATATGCCCGCAGATCCTCCGGATTTAAGGTAACCTGATGCCCCCGCATCCCGGCGCTGATGGTGATCGCATCAAAAAGCTGGGCCGTCTCCTCGATGTAGGTGGGGAATTTCTTTTTCATCCCGATCGGAGAGCAGCCGCCCCGGATATAACCGGTCAGAGGAAGCAGCTCCTTCATGGGAATCATCTCCGTCTTCTTATCCTTCGCAGCCCTGGCCACCTTCTTTAAATCCAGCTCCGCATCCACCGGAATGCAGCATACCAGATAGCCCGTCTTCTCCCCCTTTAACACCAGCGTTTTGAACATGGTATCATGGTCTATCCCCATCATATCCGCCGCATGGCTGCCGGATAAATCATTCTCATCCACCTCATACTCCCCCGGCACATAAGAAATCCCGGCCGTCTCCAGAATACGCATCACATTCGTCTTGGTCTGGGATTTGGAATCTTTTTTTGTGTCCTTCATCGTCATTCACACGCTCCTTTTCTGTCCATATCGCAGCCGCTCCATGTTTCAGTATAGCCATGCGGCAGTTAAAATGCAAGACCTTCCAGTTCTGGGAAGAGTTGTTGAAAATATTGTTCAGTTTATATAGAAAATTGATATATTTTGAAATTTTAAAATTGCTTTCTGGTTTTTCTTTTCGTGTTCGTTCATTCTGCTCCTTTTTCTTCTATATTATATAGCATTCCAGTACACAGCCGTAAAGCAGACTGACAGAAAAAGGAACGACTTGTGAA
>JAUNPZ010000041.1:0-11473 GCA_030536455.1 Lachnospiraceae bacterium
GGGATAACAGGATGTGCTCACGGGTCTGAGCCATAACACCATCGGTAGCAGCTACGATTAAGATAGCGCCGTCCATCTGAGCAGCACCGGTGATCATGTTCTTAACGTAGTCAGCATGTCCTGGGCAGTCAACGTGTGCGTAATGTCTCTTTGCAGTCTCATACTCAACATGAGAGGTATTGATGGTGATACCACGCTCTCTCTCTTCTGGAGCTTTATCGATGTTCTCGAAATCAACCTTAACGTTACCAGGTACTCTTTCAGCTAAAACCTTGGTAATAGCAGCGGTTGTAGTAGTTTTACCATGGTCAACGTGTCCGATGGTACCAATGTTACAATGTGGTTTGGATCTTTCAAACTTAGCTTTTGCCATTTTATAACGTCCTCCTTAATTTGCGCCCGGAATCCGGGCTTCTATAGTTTATATTAGGCTAGTTTCCATTATATTTGATTTAAGCGGATTTTTCAAGCCTATTCTTTACTATCCGGCGGTTTTTTCCCGCCGGATTAGGTGGAACTATCAGTCAAATGTTTCCATTCAAAATGGATTATTTGCCCTTGTGCTCAGCAATAATCTTCTCCTGAATGGACTTCGGTACTGGCTCGTACTTCTCAAAGAACATCGAGTAGTTACCACGTCCCTGTGTCTTGGAACGTAAGTCGGTGGAGTAGCCGAACATCTCTGCTAACGGAACATAGCCCTTGACCATCTTTCCGCCGCCGATGTCCTCCATACCCTCGATACGGCCTCTACGGGAGTTGATATCACCGATAACATCACCCATATATTCCTCAGGCATGGTTACTTCTACCTTCATGATTGGCTCTAACAGCACTGCGCCGCCCTTGTTCATAGCGTCCTTGAATGCCAGAGAACCGGCAATGTGGAATGCCATTTCGGAGGAATCGACCTCGTGGTAGGAACCGTCGTATACATTCGCATGTACACCCAGTACCGGGAATCCGCCCAGGATACCGGACTTTGCAGCCTCTTCGATACCTTCGCCGACAGCCGGGATGTATTCCTTCGGGATTGCACCGCCGACAACGGTGGATTCGAACTTGAAGGTCTCCTCGCCGTTCGGGTCCATAGGAGTGAAGATAACCTTACAGTGACCGTACTGACCACGACCACCGGACTGCTTTGCGTACTTGCTGTCTACGGTAACTTCCTTGGTGAAGCTTTCCTTATATGCTACCTGTGGAGCACCTACGTTTGCTTCTACGTTGAACTCGCGAAGCAGACGGTCTACGATGATTTCCAGATGCAGCTCGCCCATACCGGAGATGATGGTCTGACCGGTCTCGTGGTCGGTGTGAACACGGAAGGTCGGGTCTTCTTCAGCAAGCTTTGCTAAAGCAACGCCCATCTTGTCCTGACCAGCCTTGGTCTTAGGCTCGATTGCGATATCGATAACCGGCTCTGGGAATTCCATGGACTCCAGAATTACCGGATGCTGCTCGTCACAGATGGTATCACCGGTTGTGGTCAGCTTGAAACCTACAGCTGCTGCGATATCACCGGAGTAAACCTTGTCAAGCTCGGCTCTCTTGTTCGCATGCATCTGAAGGATACGGCCTACACGCTCTTTCTTGCCCTTGGTTGCATTCAGAACGTAGGAACCGGAGTTCATGGTACCGGAGTACACACGGAAGAATGCTAACTTACCTACGAATGGGTCAGTCATGATCTTGAATGCCAGAGCAGCGAACGGCTCTTCATCGGAAGAATGTCTGAACACTTCGTTGCCCTCTAAGTCAACGCCCTTGATAGAAGGAACATCTAATGGAGAAGGCATGAACTCGATGATTGCATCCAGCAGCTTCTGAACACCCTTGTTTCTGTAAGCGGTACCGCAGCAAACCGGAACGGCCTTGCACTCGCAGGTAGCCTTTCTTAATACCGGCTTTAACTCATCTACGGTTGGCTCCTCGCCGTCCAGATACTTCATCATCAAATCGTCATCCAGCTCGCAGATCTTCTCTACCAGCTCGGTGCGGTATAACTCGGCATCATCTGCCATATCCTCCGGGATATCCACGATGGAGATGTCATCACCCTTCTCATCGTTGTAGATATATGCCTTCATCTCGAACAGGTCAACGATTCCCTTGAATTCGTCTTCCTTGCCGATTGGAAGCTGAATGCAGATTGCATTCTTGCCCAGACGGTTCTTAATCTGGTCTACTGCGCCGTAGAAGTTTGCACCCAGGATATCCATCTTGTTGATGAATGCCATACGAGGTACATTGTAGGTATCAGCCTGACGCCATACGTTCTCGGACTGTGGCTCAACGCCGCCCTTTGCACAGAACACGCCGACTGCGCCGTCCAGTACACGAAGAGAACGCTCTACCTCTACGGTAAAGTCAACGTGTCCTGGGGTATCAATGATATTGATACGATGCTCTAAAGCGCCCTTCTTCGGCTTGCAGTTCTCCTGCAGAGTCCAGTGACAGGTGGTAGCGGCTGAAGTAATGGTAATACCACGCTCCTGCTCCTGAGCCATCCAGTCCATGGTAGCAGTTCCTTCGTGGGTATCGCCGATTTTGTAGTTAACACCAGTGTAATACAGAATACGCTCAGTCGTTGTGGTCTTACCAGCATCGATATGAGCCATGATACCAATATTTCTGGTTCTATCTAATGGATATTCTCTTCCAGCCAAAGCTTTGTCCTCCTATTAGAATCTGAAATGGGAGAAGGCCTTGTTCGCCTCTGCCATCTTGTGCATGTCTTCTTTCTTCTTTACAGATGCGCCGGTGTTGTTCGCTGCATCCATAATCTCGTTTGCCAGTCTTTCTTCCTGGGTCTTCTCGCCTCTCTTACGGGAGTACAGAGTGATCCAGCGAAGTGCTAAAGTCTGTCTTCTTTCCGGCTTCACTTCGATCGGCACCTGATAGGTAGCGCCGCCGATACGCTTTGCCTTTACTTCTAATACAGGCATGATGTTGTTCATTGCCTCTTCGAATACTTCTACAGCATCCTTACCGGTCTTCTCTGCAACGCGGTCGAATGCGCCGTATACGATCTTCTGTGCAACACCCTTCTTACCATCTAACATGATGTTGTTTACCAGCTTGGTAACAACCTTGTTATTGTAAACCGGATCTGCCAGTACGTCTCTTTTCTGAGTATGTCCTTTACGTGGCACGTTACTTCCCTCCTTAATATAGTACGGAATATTTCCGTATGGATTAGATCATAGGTACTCGCTTCGGGTCGTCCCCTTGGCGTTCATGCTCGGAATCACCATCGAACGGTGATCAATATCTATATCCTGCAACCTACAGGTTCAATATCATCATTCCGGCATTATCCTACTGAATTAGCGGTTCTGATTACTTTTTAGCTTTTGGTCTCTTAGCACCGTACTTGGAACGAGCCTGCATTCTGTTTGCAACGCCTGCTGTATCCAGAGTACCTCTAATGATGTGGTATCTGGTACCTGGAAGGTCCTTTACTCTACCACCACGAATCAGAACTACACTATGCTCCTGTAAGTTGTGACCCTCACCTGGGATGTAGCTGGTAACTTCGATTCCGTTAGAAAGACGAACTCTGGCAATCTTACGAAGTGCAGAGTTTGGCTTCTTAGGGGTAGCAGTCTTAACAGCGGTACAAACGCCTCTCTTCTGTGGAGCAGATACGTTGGTAGCCTTCTTCTGTAAAGAATTGAATCCCTTCTGCAGAGCCGGAGCGGTAGATTTCTTCGCGCTGGTCTGTCTTCCTTTTCTAACTAACTGGTTAAATGTTGGCATTCTTTTCACCTCCTGTGATATTGACTGTGGTTGCTGTACATCAGCTTTTTTTGTGCAGAAAACGCCTTATATTTTCACACACCCTCTCATTATATCCAACCGCCAGAATCCTGTCAAGGAATTTCTATTAAATATTTGCCACATTTTACGCTTTTATACAGGGAAATGCAGATTTTTTAAAATTGCATCCTTTTTTTAGTGATTTTGTGATATTTGCTTTTTTCTGTCCCTTCATTATAATAAATACAGACCGTACCAAACACAAATCCGCACAGAAGGAGAACCATTATGGATGTTAATGAAAAAGCACTGCAGCTTCACTATGATATGAAGGGAAAAATCGAAGTAATTTCCCGGAAGCATATCACCACCAGAGAGGATTTATCCCTTTTATACACTCCTGGCGTGGCCGAGCCCTGCCGCCAGATTGCCGCTGATTATGAGAAATCCTTCCAGCTCACCCGCCGCTCCAACCTGGTGGCCGTAATCACGGACGGCACCGCTGTCCTGGGCCTGGGCGATATCGGACCGGCCGCCGGAATGCCGGTTATGGAAGGCAAATGCGCGCTGTTTAAGGAATTTGCCGATGTGGATGCTTTTCCGCTCTGCATTGACTCCAAGGATACCGACACCATCGTAAATACCATCGCCCTGATTTCCAAAAGCTTCGGCGGCATCAACCTGGAGGACATCGCCGCTCCCAGATGCTTTGAAATCGAGCGCCGTTTAAAGGAAATCTGCGACATCCCGGTGTTTCACGATGACCAGCACGGCACCGCCATCGTAGTGGCTGCCGCTATGTTAAATGCCATGAAGGTGACCCATAAGGAGATGGGTGCGATGCGGATTGTCATCAACGGGGCCGGAGCCGCCGGAATTGCCATCGGAAAGCTGTTGATTTCCATGGGCTTCGGAAACGTCATCCTGTGCGACATAAACGGAATCATCTGCGAGGGTGACGAGGGCTTGAATGCCGGTCAGGAGGAAATCTCCCACATCAGCAACCTCCATCGGGAGCACGGCACCCTGGCCGATGCTTTAAAGAACGCCGATGCCTTCGTGGGCGTATCCCGTCCGAATCTGGTCACGAAGGAGATGGTTGCTTCCATGAATCAGGGTATCGTCTTTGCCATGGCAAACCCGGTTCCGGAGATTATGCCGGAGGAGGCAAAGGCCGGAGGCGCTGCCGTCATCGGCACCGGACGCTCCGATTACCCGAACCAGATTAACAATGTGCTGATTTTCCCCGGCATCTTTAAGGGAGCGCTGTCTGTCCGCGCCAAAGAGATTACCGAGTCCATGAAGCAGCGGGCCGCCTACGCCATCGCCGGCATGATTCCGGAGGACCAGCTTCACGCGGAGAACATCATCCCTTCCGCCCTGGACAAATCGGTAGCGGACGTGGTGGCAAAGGCCGTAGCAGATACAGCGGTTGAGGAGGGCATCGCCCGCATCCGCCCATAGGACCTGAAAGCCCGGCTGTACTAGGCTGCTGTTTCGGATTTCATGCACAAACGCCTGCGATATCCGGTTGCATTCTGCCGGATAATGCGATACAATGGAGAAACTATATATATTCCAAGGAGGAGTTTACCATGAAGAAAGTATATGCAACCACCAACGCGCCAGGCGCGATTGGCCCGTATTCCCAGGCAGTTCAGGCAGGAGATATGGTATTCGTATCCGGCCAGCTTCCGATCGACCCGGCTACCGGAGCATTCGCCGGCGATGACATCAAGTCCCAGACCCGCCAGTCCTTAACCAACATTAAAAACATCCTGGCAAGCGAAGGCGCAGACATGAGCCAGGTAATCCGTGTCGGCGTATTTTTAAAGGATATGAACACGTTCGCAGACATGAACGCAGTTTACGGCGAGTTCTTTGAGAGCGAATATCCGGCAAGAGCAGCCGTAGAGGTTGCCCGTCTGCCAAAGGATGCTTTAGTTGAAATCGAAGCAGTTGCTTACGTTGGCAAGTAATCTGCATGTGAAAGGAGAACCGACGGCCGTCCAGGCCGGCCGGTTCTTTTTTTGTATCATGCAAGCTGCAGATACAATCTGGTTTATTTTTTGATTTTTTCGATTTTTCCGTGACAAATCCGTTAATTTCGTTTAAAATAAGGATATATTGACTTTTTTATAAGTTTTAACTGCACGGAAGGATCACGTTATGAAAAAAATCATTACAAGACGCCTGAGCGCTGTCATCCTTACTACCGCACTGCTTACCTTAATATTGAATTATTTTTTACAGATGAACAATGCCCGGAACGACATGGTACACAGTTCCCTGGTAAAAATCAATCAGATTGAACGGGTTCTGGACCAGAGCGCTCCCGGCCTCCTGCTGGAACATCCCGGCCGCATGACAGAGGAAGCGAAGGAGGAGCTGGCTCATATCCTGTCCATGGTCATCCCAGAAAAGGGGACCACGCTTACCATCATCAATCAGGAAAACAACATTATCCTGGGCTCCACCAACCCGGAGCTGGACGGAATGACCGCAGCAAAAGCCGGCTTTCTCCTCCCGCTGAAGCTTCCGGATGAGACCGGATTTTCCTCATCCATCCTCGGTGTGCCCAGCTACTGCCTGTTTCAGGAAAGCGACGGTCTTCTGATTGGTGTTTCCCAGTCCATGACCTCTCTTTATGAGCAGATTCCAAGAAGTATGTTCCTGGTAGGCATCTATCTGCTTGCCTCCGCCGTCATCTCCATCTTCGCCATCTCCCGGCAGATTGACCGCTGCGTTATCCGCGGAATCAACACCGTCAATCAGAAGCTGGTGCAGATTACCGGCGGCAACCTGGATACCAGGGTGGAGGTGGACACCGCACCGGAATTTGTCGAGCTGAGCGCCCGGCTGAATGCGATGGTAAAAAGTCTGCTGGACAATACCGACACCATGTCCCAGATTTTCGATATGACCAATGCGCCAAACGGCGTGTATGAATATAATGACGATATGAAGCGGGTGCTGAGCACCCGGAAGGTGGCAACCCTGCTTATGCTGTCCCCCTCCGAGTTCGACCACCTGCTGACGGACAAGGAATTATTCGAGGAGAAAATCCGCTCCATCCGTTCCAACCCGCTTCTGCCCTACAAGGATGTCTACCGGCTTCCGGCCGAGACGGAATGCTATGTAAAGATTCAGTCCTTCTCCGGCCCCACCAGCACCATGGGCGTTATCACCGATGTGACGGATGAAATCCTGGAAAAGCAGAAGCTGCAGCATGACCTGGATTATGATGTGCTGACCGGCATCCTGAGCCGGCGGGCATTTTACGCCAAGATGGAGCTTCTTTTAAGGACACCGGAAGCGATTCGGGAAGCCGCCCTTCTGATGATGGATTTGGACCATCTGAAGGAGATTAATGACAGCTACGGACATGCCAGCGGCGACAAGGCCCTTCAGGCCGCCGCCAGTCTTCTGGCTCAGTGCCCGGCTGAGAATAAGATTCTGGCCCGCTTAAGCGGCGATGAGTTCGTCCTCTTCCTGTATCAATACTCCAGAGAAGAACTGGAAATCATGATTTCCAGCCTTCACAAACAGATGATGCAGGCCTCCATCATCCTGTATAATCAGACCCGGCTTCCCCTCCGTCTGTCCGGCGGATATGTCTTCTGCTCCGATTATCCGGCAAACTTCAGCCAGCTTCTCCGCCTGGCCGATAAAACCATGTATCAGGCCAAAAAAGGAAGGAAGTCCGAGTTTCTCGCCTGCACCGCAGAGCCTGCACGAAACCGGGAGGCCTCCAAAAATCCGGAGTCCGGTTCCGATGTCTGAAGCCTGTGCCAGAATCACAAAATATCCTTTCAAAAAGAAAAAGCATTCCGCCGTTCCTCTGAAAATCCTGGGAACGGCAGAATGCCTTTTTAATTTCTTTCTAATCTTTTTTATACTTCAAAAATCAAGTCGCCGTAGCTTGGCATCGGCCATAATTCCTTATCCACGATCATCTCCAGCTTGTCCACCGGCGCCCGGAGGGCTGCCATCGCCGGCACGATCTGCTCATGGTAGAAGACCGCCTGCTCCCGGCCCTGGGCCATCCTGCATCCCTGCTCATTCAGTTCAATCAGTCTGGCCAGCGCCACCTTCGTATCGCTGAGAAGGTCGGAGGCTTCAATCAGCAGCTCCGTCTGAACGCTGACATCCGCCGCCGGACATGCCGCCGTTACCGCGCTGAGAGATTTCGCCAGCTTGGTAATGTACTGAATCGCTGCCGGGATAAACTGCTTGCTGGCCATGTCGATCATGGTCCTCGCCTCGATGTTGATGACCTTCGCGTAGGTCTCGTACTCGATTTCCGCGCGGGACTCCAGCTCTGCTCTGGTAAATACGCCAAAGGCCTCGAACAGCTTCACCGCCTTATCGGTCACAAGCGCCGGAATGGCATCGACCATGGACTTTAAGTTTGGAAGGCCTCTCTTCTCTGCTTCCTCCACCCAGGCATCGGAATAGCCGTTGCCGTTAAAGATGATTCTCCGGTGGTCTGCCAGCAGCGTCTTAATCATATCATGCACCGCCAGATCGAAATCCTCCGCCTGCTCCAGCACATCCGCCGCTTCCTTAAAGGCCTCTGCCACGATGGTATTTAACACCACATTGGCCGAAGAAGGAGAATCCGCGGAGCCAACCATACGGAACTCGAATTTATTGCCGGTAAAGGCAAATGGGGAGGTACGGTTCCGGTCGGTGGCATCCTTATCGAAATCCGGGAGGGTGGCCACGCCGGTCATCAGCTTTCCTCCCTGCTTGGAGTGGGTGGCCACGCCGGTGCTGCAGAGCTGGTCAATGACGTCCTCAAGCTGCTCGCCCAGGAACACGGAGATGATAGCCGGCGGGGCCTCATTGGCTCCCAGGCGGTGGTCATTGCCCACATCTGCGGCAGACTGTCTCAGCAGGTCGGCATGGACATCCACCGCCTTTAAGATACATGCCAGCACCAGAAGGAACTGGATGTTCTCGTGAGGGGTCCGGCCCGCATGCAGCATGTTAATGCCGTCGTCGGTAATCAGGGACCAGTTGTTGTGCTTGCCGGAGCCGTTCACGCCGGCAAACGGCTTCTCATGCAGCAGGCAGGTCAGCCCATGGTGGCCGGCAACCCGCTTTAAGGTCTCCATGATCATCTGGTTATGGTCAACCGCCAGATTCACCTCCGCGTAAATCGGAGCCAGCTCATGCTGGGCCGGAGCCGCCTCGTTATGCTGGGTCTTGGCCGACACGCCAAGCTTCCACAGCTCATAATTCACTTCCTTCATGTAAGCGCCGATGCGCTCCCGGATGGTTCCGAAATAATGGTCGTCCATCTCCTGGCCCTTCGGCGGCATGGCGCCGAACAGGGTCCGTCCGGTGTAAATCAGGTCCTTGCGCTGTAAGTAGGTTTCCCGGTCTACCAGAAAATACTCCTGCTCCGGGCCGACGGAAGGCGTCACCTTCTTGGAGGTGGTGTTGCCGAATAAGCGGAGGATCCGCATCGCCTGCTGGTCGATAGCCTGCATGGAACGGAGAAGAGGCGTCTTCTTGTCCAGAGCCTCTCCGGTGTAGGAGCAGAAGGCCGTCGGAATACAGAGGACCACGCCGGAGGCATCTTCCTTTAAGAAGGCCGGTGAGGTGCAGTCCCAGGCGGTATAGCCTCTCGCCTCGAAGGTAGCCCTTAAGCCGCCGGACGGGAAGGAGGAGGCGTCGGATTCGCCCTTGATCAGCTCCTTGCCGGAGAATTCCAGCATCACCTTGCCGGCCGCGTCCGGTGTGGAGATGAAGGCGTCATGCTTTTCTGCCGTCACTCCGGTTAATGGCTGGAACCAGTGGGTATAATGGGTTGCGCCGTGCTCGATCGCCCATTCCTTCATGGCCTGCGCCACGGAATCCGCGATTCCCGGCTCCAGCTCCTTGCCTTCTACAATGGTCTTTTTTAATTTTTTATAAACCGTTTTCGGTAACCGGTCTCTCATCACTGCATCATTAAACACGTTCTGTCCGAAGATTTCAGCTACGTTTACATGCTCGCCCATAGATTTTCCATCCTCTCTTATCTGAGCTTTTTCTGCGCTTCTTTTCTAAGCTTTTTTCCAAGCTCCGCTTCCGGAAGCCTTTCTCTCACTCGTTTCCCTGATATTCTACTCGTTTTATTCAAAATTGTAAAGTAGTATCATCAAAATATAAGTGTTGTTTATAAATAAAATATTTCACAGGAACGAGGGAAAAAAGGCGCTCTCCTTTTTGCGGAGAACGCCTTCGTCTTCTTTTTCCGGATGCCTTGCATCCATTCCGTTCTGCCGGTGCTCCGGCATCTCATCAGGCCTTGTTAGCGGAACCGAAGAGTTCGATCTTCTCGCGAACGGTAGCCTTGATTGCTTCTGTGCCAGGCGCTAATAACTTTCTTGGGTCATAGCCCTTGCCCTGCTGATCCTTGCCTGCCTCGATATACTCGCGGGTAGCTGCTGCAAAGGATAACTGGCACTCGGTATTTACATTAATCTTCGCAACGCCTAAGCTGATTGCCTTCTTGATCATATCCTCCGGAATTCCGGTGCCGCCGTGAAGAACTAATGGCATCTCGCCAACCTTCTCATTCACTGCTGCCAGAGTCTCGAAGCTTAAGCCGGCCCAGTTTGCCGGATACTTGCCGTGGATGTTGCCGATGCCTGCTGCCAGCATATCTACGCCCAAATCAGCAATCATCTTGCACTCTTCCGGATCTGCACACTCGCCCATACCAACTACGCCGTCTTCCTCGCCGCCGATGGAGCCAACCTCTGCCTCCAGAGATAAGCCAAGCTGTCTGGTTACATGAACCAGCTCTTTGGTCTTCTCCACGTTCTCAGCGATCGGATAATGGGAACCGTCGAACATGATGGAGGAGAAACCAGCCTTGATGCACTTGTAGCATCCGTCATAGGTACCGTGGTCTAAGTGAAGCGCTACCGGAACGGTGATGTTCAATTCTTCAATCATCGCCTTAACCATAGCAGCTACGGTGCCGAAGCCGGTCATGTACTTGCCTGCGCCCTCAGATACACCTAAGATAACCGGAGAATTCATCTCCTGAGCGGTTAAAAGAACCGCCTTGGTCCACTCTAAGTTGTTGATGTTGAACTGGCCGACTGCATACTTGCCTTCTCTTGCCTTCTGGAGCATTTCTTTTGCGGAAACTAACATGTTTGTACCCTCCTATAGAAAAAATTTCTTATACAAAATAATATCCCTGAGGTTCATTATAGCCTATTTTTCTGAAAATTGGAAGGGGAAATTGTGAAAATTTAAACTGGAAGCACTGCGGTTCTGGCTAGCTGCTTTAAACTGCACTCCATACGCCGTGAAGCAGACGGACAGAATCCGTCACTCCGGTTCTCTCATCGGAAGCTGGTAAGCATTCATTCTGCCTGCGTAACTGCCGCGGGCAACTCGGAAATGTACCTGATGTACATTTCCTCAGACATAGCCCGCTAAAAATCCCGTTCCGTAAACGGGATTTTTGCAGCTTCTCCGGCAGCCTGAACACAAACCAGCTTCTCGATTCGTTCACAAGTCGCTCCTTGATTCTGTCCGTCTGCTTCACGGCTGTGTACTGGCTTTTCATGGGCATAATGCCGAACTGCATAAATGATATTACGAGCGTTTTGCCAGAGAACAGCAGCGGGCCGGACTGACCGAACTTTCAGGCGACGTAGAGCGAGTTTCGCAGCTGGTTTGTGTTCCGCATGCCGGAGCA
>JAUNPZ010000041.1:11573-20494 GCA_030536455.1 Lachnospiraceae bacterium
GTGCGGGCGGAAGCATTTCTGCAGTTCCGTCCCCCTTTATAAGCCCAGGATATCCGCTACCTCTGCCTTCATGGCATCCACATCGCATTCCCGGTTATGACGGATTTCGGCGTGGCGGATTTCCTCCACCGCCTTCGGCACCGGAATTCCGGACAGACGGCTCATCTCGTCGATCAGCGCAAACTCCTCCTTGCCGCTCTGGTCCCCGGCCACTGCCTCCATGACGCTGTGGGAGAACTTGTACGGGCTTGCGGTGGAGGCAATCACGGTCTTCGCCTGGTCGCCGGTGCTTTCCACATACTTCTTGTACACTGCAGAAGCCACTCCGGTGTGGGTATCCATCAGGTAGCCGGTATCCGCAAATACCCGCTGAATTTCTGCTGCATCCTCCTCCTGGCTGGCGTAGCCGCCCCAGAAGTCTGCCATCTTCTCCTTCATCTCCGGAGTGATGGTATAGCTTCCGGTCCGGGAAAGCTCGGCCATCAGCTCCGCGTTCTTCGCCGCGTCACAGCCGGCGCTCAGGTAAATCAGGCGCTCTAAGTTGCTGGAAATCAGGATGTCCATGGACGGGGAATTGGTCAGGATAAATTCCCGGTTCCGGTCATAGGTTCCGGTGGTGAAAAAGTCATATAATACCTTATTGTCATTGGACGCGCAGATCAAACGGCCGATCGGCACGCCAAGCTGCTTTGCAAAGTAGGCCGCCAGGATATTTCCGAAGTTTCCGGTTGGAACCACCACGTTGATCGTCTCGCCCATGGTGATTTCTTCATTTTCCAGAAGCTTTGCATAAGCGTATACATAGTAAACTACCTGGGGAACCAGACGGCCGATGTTGATGGAATTTGCAGAGGAGAACTGGAAGCCCTTTCCTGCCAGCTCGGCCCGGAATGCCTCATCACCGAACAGCTTCTTTACGCCGGTCTGGGCGTCGTCAAAGTTTCCGTGAATGGCCACAACGGAGGTGTTGTCCCCCTTCTGGGTCCGCATCTGCAGCTCCTGGACACGGCTGACACCGTCCTTCGGGTAGAATACGATGATGCGGGTTCCCGGAACATCGGCAAAGCCTGCCATAGCTGCCTTTCCGGTATCGCCGGAGGTGGCGGTCAGGATGACGATTTCCTTATCTGCATGATTCTTCTTCGCCGCGGTGGTCATCAGATGTGGGAGGATGGACAGCGCCATATCCTTGAAGGCGATGGTGCTTCCGTGGAACAGCTCCAGGTAGTAGGCTCCGTCTGCCTTGGCAAGCGGCGCAATCTCCTCGGTGTCAAACTTGCTGTCGTATGCATCGCGGATGCAGCGCTTCAGCTCCTCCTCGGTGTAATCGGTGAGGAACAGCTTCATAACCTCGTATGCGGTTTCCTGATAGGTCATGGAAGCCAGCTTTTCTAAGGATACATCCAGCTTCGGAATCTCGGTGGGCATAAATAAGCCTCCGTCTGCCGCCAATCCCTGGAGAATGGCCTGGGAAGCAGTCACGCCTGCCTGTCCGCCTCTGGTGCTCTGGTATGATAATGCCATAGTATTACTTCCTTTCTTCGGTTCTCTTCTTTGTAAATGAGTACAAAACAGCTTAAGATTTTTTGTTGCAACGAGTTTAGCACATTTTATATGGCCGCGCAACTGAAAAAAACGTTTTTTCTCTTGCCTTTTCTGAAAGAAACTCCTATAATCCAAATCATCTGTTCCGCCGGACGGGATGTCCCGTCTGCTTTCAGGAGGGACACCGGAAGGAGTCTGCTATGTATTATAAAAATATTGTCCAGGGTACTTTTTTAAGCCGCCCCAACCGTTTTATCGCACTGGTGGAAATCAACGGCCGGACCGAAACCTGCCATGTGAAAAATACCGGGCGCTGCCGGGAGCTTCTCCTTCCGGGCGTCTGCCTGATACTGGAGCATCACCCGGATGCCGCCGAAAAAGGCCGGAAAACAGCCTACGATGTGGTCGGAGTCTATAAGGAGCCGGCCGGATACCGGAAGGAGCGGCTGCTCATCAACATGGATTCCCAGGCCCCCAATCAGGCTGCCTGGGAATGGGTGCAGGACGGCGGACTGCAAAAGGCGCTGAATGGCGGACCGCAAAAGGCGCTGCCGGAGGATGCCGCCTGCCCGCCCTCGAAGACTCCCCGGATTTCCCAAATCCGCCGGGAGGTCACCCATGAAAGCTCCCGCTTCGACCTGGCCTTTCTCTTAGACGGAAAGCAGGCCTTCATGGAGGTGAAGGGCGTGACCCTGGAGCAAAATGGAGTGGCGGCCTTTCCCGATGCGCCCACCCAGCGGGGCATCAAGCATCTGAATGAGCTGGCGGCCTGCGCCGGTCAGGGAATCCCCGCCTTCCTTCTTCTGGTCATCCAGATGGAGGGCATCTTAAGCTTCCGCCCCAATATGGAAACCCATCCGGAATTCGGCCATGCCCTGGCCCGCGCCCAAGCTGCCGGGGTCCGGCTTCTGGCCTGCGACTGCCTGGTAACCGAGCATTCCATGTGCATCCGCCGGCCGGTTCCCATTGATTTAAGTGAAGCATATACTAACCTATAATCTTATCTGCAGCGGAGAAGGCCATGGTCATCCCCTTATCTCATATCGCTCTCAATCAGCAGGCCGAAATCGTCTGGCTGGCTGCCGCCCCGGATATGCACCAGCGTCTTCTGGACCTGGGCTTTGAACCGGAGGAGACGGTTTCCTGCGTCCTGAAAAGCAAAAACGGCATGTCTGCCTATCTTGTCAAGCATGCCGTCATTGCCCTGCGGCAGAAGGACGCCGCAGGGATATTTGTTAAAATTCCGTAACCGGATGCACCGGTTCGGTTCGCTTCCGATGCATCGGCTCTGCCATTCGGTGTATTAGTACCGGTTATCAAATACTCTGGTCGATTTCTTCTCACTTCTCGGAAGCTCGCCGATTTCCACCAGCTTCACCACCGGCGTCAGGCCGATCTTATACTTGAACTGGTCCTGAATCTCGATTTCCAGTCCGTATTTATTCACGCCCGGCTGAACCTCCACGAACAGGGTCAGCACATCCTTGCCCAGCAGATGGTCTACCATCACCTGGTATTCGCTGGAAGCGCCGTCGATGGCCGCCAGCATCTCCTCAATCTGGCTTGGGAAGATGTTCACGCCCTTTACCTTTACCATATCATCGGTTCTTCCGATCAAGGTATCGATTCTCGGATACGGGGAGCCGCAGGGACAGTCTCCCGGAACGATTCTGGATAAATCGTGGGTCCGGTAGCGGATTAACGGCGCACCCTGCTTGCGGAGGGTGGTGATGACGATTTCGCCCACCTCGCCGTCCGGCAGCACCTCCCCGGTCTTCGGGTCCACAATCTCCAGATAGATATAGTCATCCCAATAATGCATCGCGCCCTGCTTCTCGCAGTTGATGGCGATGCCGGGTCCGTAAACCTCCGTCAGTCCGTAGATATCAAACAGCTTTACGCCCAGCTCATTGGCGATACGTTTTCTCATCTTGTCGCCCCAGCGCTCGGAACCGATGACCGCACGGTTTAAGTGGATCCTATCCTTGATTCCACGCTTTTCAATCTCCTCGGCCAGCAGAAGGGCATAGGAGGAGGTGGCGCACAATACAGTAGACTTCATATCCATCATCATGCGGAGCTGCTTGTCGGTATTGCCCGGTCCCATGGGAACAACCATGGCCCCAAGCCGCTCGGCTCCGTTCTGGAAGCCGATTCCGGCCGTCCACAGGCCGTAACCCGGCGTAATCTGGATGCGGTCCATGTTGGTGATGCCGGCCATCTCATAGCACCGCTTGAACATCTCCGCCCAGTCCTCCACATCCTGTCTGGTATAAGGGATGATGACCGGGATTCCGGTGGTTCCGGATGAGGAATGGATCCGGACAATCTCCTCCTCCGGCACGGCCATCAGCCCCAGGGGATAAGCCTCCCGCAGATCACCCTTCCAGGTAAATGGGAGCTTCTCAAAATCCTCCTGGGATTTTATCTGGTCAACGTCAATGCCCTCCAGCTTTTTCTGATAAAAGCACTCCTGGCTGGTCAGCTTCTTTAACTGCTCCTTGATTAAAAGGAACTGGGATTCTTTCATTTTCATGGCTGCTTTCCTCCTCTTTTCCGGCCGCGTCCTGCGCCTGCCATCACATGCTTCCGGTCTTTTCTGCCTCACATGTCCCCGGCCGCCCAGTCACGCGCGCGCCTGCCCTCTTCACATGCTTCCCTGCTTCTGCGCCTCGGCCCCCAGCCGCAGCGCCTTTAGATTCATCTCCTTAAATTTCTCCGGCACCCTCTTTCGGATGGCCGCCTCCATCTCCTCTAAGGAAACGCCGGTCAGTCCGCTGGCAACCGCAGCGCCAAGCAGCGCCACGTTCAAAACCTTCGGGGAGCCGCAGGCTCCGCAGATGGCCTGGCCGTCCACCACGCTCAGCTTCTGCACCACCGCTTTTAAATATTCCATGGCCTGGCTGCCATCATAGCCGCTGTCGCTCAATGCCGCCGTCACCGGCTTGATAGCCGACGGGCAGACCACCATGCAGCCGCCCTTTTTCAGGTACGGAAGGCACCGCACCGCCTCTGCCGGCTCAAATCCGATAATCACATCCGCCTTTCCATGGGGAATCAGCGGGGAATGGATATTCCGTCCGGTCCGCACATGGCTCACCACGCTTCCGCCCCGCTGGGACATGCCGATGGTCTCCGCGCCGCGGGCCTCCATCCCCTTCTCCATCGCCGCCAGGGCAATCAGCCGGGAAGCCAGTATGGTTCCCTGGCCGCCGACTCCGCACAGCAGCACATTCTTATTCTCTTCCATCTATCTGCATCCTCCAAACCTGTCAAATTCTCTTCACCGGCAGACTGCTCACCGGCCGGCTTTCCTTTCGATTGCTCCCACGGAGCAGACCTGGGTGCACAGACCGCAGCCCGTACACAGGGAAGGCGCAATCCGCACCGCGTCGCCGTCCATCACCAGCGCCGGACAGCCGATTTCCCGGATGCATTCCCGGCACTGCACGCAGCGCTCCTGGTCAATCACGCAGAGTCCCTCCGGCTTTACGATAGCGGCGCAGGGGGATTTGAAAATCACAGCCTTCACGCCCGGAAGCTCTGCCATACGGCTGACCACGTCGATGGAGGCCGAAAGGTCCAGCGGATTCACGGTTTCGATATGCCGGACCCCGATTCCCTCCAGTACCTTCGTGATATCCACCTTCTCCACCACATGGCCCATCATGGTCTTTCCCGTTCCCGGATGGGGCTGATGGCCGGTCATCGCCGTCGTGGAATTATCCAGGATGCAGACCGTAAGCTCCGCCTCGTTATAAACCGCGTTTACAATTCCGGTGATGGCAGAGGCAAAAAAGGTAGAATCCCCGACAAAGGCAAAATACTTCTTATCCGGCTCCACCCGCTGCAGGCCCTGGGCCATGGTGATGCCGGCGCCCATGCAGAGACAGGTATCTACCATATCCAGCGGCTTGGCATTTCCCAGTGTGTAGCAGCCGATATCGCCGCAGTAAACGCCTTCCACGCCCTCCATCTGCTCCATGGCTCGCTTGACCGCATAGAATGCGCCCCGGTGCGGACATCCGGCGCAGAGGACCGGCGGACGGATGGGCAGCGGCGGACAGGCCGGCCCCTCTTTCGTGTCAGCCGCTTCCGGTTCCCGGCCAAAGCCTTCCTCCTTTAAAAAGTCCTTCAGCACCTGCTTCACGGATTCCACGGTATTCTCTCCGGCCCGCTGTACATGGCCGCTTATCTTTCCCTTTATGGATACGTTCCGGTGGTGCTTTCCGCAGACCGTCAGAAGCTCCTTCTCCAGCACCGGATCCAGCTCCTCCACCGCCATGACCTCCGTCAGTCCGTCTAAGAAGGTCAGCGCCAGCTCCTCCGGGAACGGGTGCGGGGTTCCCACCTTCAGAACTCTTACATTCTCAAAGCCGTCCAGGGCCTCCATCACATACTCATAGCTGATACCTCCGGTGATGATTCCCTTTCTTCCCCGTCCCCACAACTGATTATACAGCAGAAGTCCCAGGTCATTTCCCATCTGCGGCAGACGGTCCTCTATCATCTTATGATTGGCAAAGGAAAGTCTTGGAAAAATAACCCAACGGTTCGCATCCTTTATAAAGCCCTCCGGCTTCTTCGGCGCCTGTCTCTCCTTTAACTGGATACCGGCACAGCCGTGGCAGACTCTGGTGGTGGAGCGCAGGATTACCGGCGTGTGATATTTTTCAGAAACGGCAAATGCATCCTCCACCATCTCATAGGCTTCCTCCGGTGAGCTGGGGTCAAATACCGGCAGCTTGGCGAACTGGGCAAAATGTCTGGTATCCTGCTCCGTCTGCGAGGAGATGGGGCCGGGGTCATCGGCCACCAGCACGATCATGCCGCCCTTTACTCCCACATACGCCAGGCTCATCAGCGGGTCCGATGCCACGTTCAGTCCCACCTGCTTCATCGTCACCATGGTTCTTGCTCCCGTATAAGCGGCAGCCGCAGCCACCTCCATGGCTGCCTTTTCATTCACCGACCATTCCACATAGACATCGCCGGGTTTATTTTTTGCAATCGTCTCCAGCACCTCGGTAGAAGGCGTCCCCGGATACCCGGCTGCCACCTGCACCCCTGCGTGAAGAGCGCCGAGGCCGATTGCTTCATTTCCCATTAAAAATGTTTTCATCTGCACTACTCCTTTAAAAAGCGTAAAAAGTTACACCTATTATAACGTAAAATCTCTGGTCTGCAAAGCAAAAACCAGAGATTTTTTATTTTTTTAAAGTTATATCACTTCGCCGCGTTCAAGTGCCCGTTTTTCAGGTGGTTTTGGCCTGGCTCATGTGGTTTCGGCCCGGCTCAGGCTGCATTTTCCCAGGCTCTCCCCGGCTTTCGCCATCGGGCATCGGCCTTCTGTCATCTGCGGTGCCGCCGGTGGGGAACCGTTCTACCCCGCTCAAAGCATTTCTCACAGATGGAAAATGCGTAATTCCAGGGAAGCTCTCTTCCGCAGATGCTGCATTTTCTGGAATAGCTGGAGCACTCCATCTTCAGAATCCGGCTGATTTCCGTCTCGGTCTGGTGACGCTCCTCCGCCAGATTCTCTACCTGAACCGGAAGCCCCACCTTTCTGGAAAACTGGAAATACAAATCCAGCATCTTATAGTAGCTTTCCAGGTCGTACAGGTCACCTCCCGGACTGTAAGGGAACTCCAGCTCGGATACATTCCGGTATTCCCGGCAGTAATCCTTCCACAAATCCACCACCAGCTTGTTATTGATGTCGATGGCGCAGGTAATCAGCTTGTAAACCTCCTGCTTGGTAAATTCCTCCATATGATTTCCGTGAACCGACAGAAAGCTTTCATAAAGGGAAAGCAGCTCGTCCACCTCCATCTTCTGGTAAAGAGCCGGCGCATCCATGCCGGCCCAGATTTTTATCAGGCTGTCAATGTCCGCCGGAAGACTTAAAAGCTGCTCCGGGAATCCCATATAGGCCTTCATAATCGGTATCGGCATCCGGCCCAGGCCGTCCTCGATTAACTCGATATCATCGATGGCGGTCACAAAGCCCTCCTCATAGAGGCCGAACCGCCCGGCCCGGCCTGCAATCTGCTTGATCTCCCCCGGCTCCAGATTCCGCTTCACCACGCCGTCAAATTTCTTCGTTTCCACAAACACGATCCGCCGGATGGGCAGGTTTAAGCCCATGCCGATGGCATCGGTGCTGACTACGATATCCGTCTCCTTCTCCAGGAAGCGGCGCACCTGCTCCCTTCTGGTGGCCGGCGGAAGGCTTCCGTATATCACGCTGCAGGGCACTCCCTCTCCCTCCAGATGGGCAGCCAGGGCCAGCACGGACTTTTTGGAAAATACAATCAGCGCATCGCCCTTCCGCAGGTCATTTTTTAAAGAATACGGCTTCTTCTCCACCGTCAGGCGGGTGTTCCTCTTATGGCGGATGACCCGGTACTGGTCGCCGCATCGCTTGATCATCTGCGTGATGATGGACTCCGCCTCCGGCGCCATGCAGAGATGGATTTCCTCCGCCCGCAGTCCCAGGATGGCTCTGGTCCAGTTATGACCCCGGTAAGGGTCCCCGATCATCTGGCACTCATCCACCACCACGACATCAAAATACTCATGGTCATTTAACATCTCCACCGTACAGGACTGGCACAAGGCCCCCGGCACCTGGATGGTCTCCTCGCCGGTCACCATGGAGCAGGGCAGCCCCTCCAGATTACACTTGTCATATACCTCCAGCGCCAGAAGGCGCAGCGGCCCGAAATAAGCCCCGTGACTGCACTGCTTCAGCCGTTCCAGTGCATCGTGGGTCTTACCGCTGTTGGTGGGGCCGACGTGAAGGATGAACTTCCGCTTCATCATCCGCGCCTCCGGATACTCCTCCTCCGGCTTCTGCTTGATTGACTCCCGGATTCCCTTCTGGATTGCCTTCGGAATATAGAAAAGCTGATAGCCCCGCTCCAGGGAGTTGGTCAGCAGATACCGCCGGATTCCCTGCATCTTAAGGACACGCTCCAGCTCCTCCTTCTCCAGCCCCGGCAGAAATTCCAGATCCTTCGCCGCCAGCTCCCGGCAGAAGTCCTTCATCTTCTCCATCCAGCTCATGACTTCCTCCCGCTGCTCCGGAGGCGCCGTATGCTCCTTCCGCATCAGGTAGGCGCAGACCTTCGACATCATGGAGTGGATATCGCTCAGCTCATTGGCCCGCCCCACCTCGTCTAAGGTCTTTCCGTTCAGCTTCTGGCAGCGCTTCTTCATCTCCCCGAAGGTCATCGCGCGGTAACGCTTATTGACATTTCCGAAAAATAGATTTTCATAGTATTCGCCTAAATAATTCTCTGTAAGTGACATGGCTTTGTATTCTCCGTTTCACGTTATGAATCCATGATAACACAGATTTTGGGAAAAAGATA
>JAUNPZ010000041.1:20594-24151 GCA_030536455.1 Lachnospiraceae bacterium
TCTTGACTATTTTTCATAGAGTGGTAAAATAAGGGAAGACACGGAAGCATAGCTCAGCCGGGATGAGCGTTCGCCTCACACGCGAAAGGTCAGGGGTTCGAGCCCCCTTGCTTCCATTGCAAAAAAGCAGGTCAGGCTGTCCTCATCGGATGTCTGGTTCTGCTTTTTTTACTGTTTCGTTCTTTCTCTTTTTCTTCTTTCCCCCACTTTTTTGTTGATTATTCACAATTCCGTTTGCAAGAATATATGCAGTTTTATCTATTGTGTCTTTCTATTTTCTCTGCTATACTGAACAAGTGTTAAATATTAACGGTTCTTTGATAAAATCATATTTATACAGCTGTCTAAAACGTAGCTGGGTCCACGCGGCCATACAGGCGGCGGAAGGGAGGAGCATCCTTTACTTTCGGCTTGTATGAAGGGTGCCTCGTGACCACCTGAAGCCGCCAGCAGTACACCAGATGTATAGTCGATGATGCAAAGATGCAATTTGCAGAAGGAGGCTTTACTATGAAGGGAACTTTGCTAGTGAAACATGTAAAACATCTTGTGACCTACGACAACCAGGACCGGGTGCTTGACGATGTCAATGTGCTGGTGCAGGATGGAGTGATTACCCAGGTTGGCTGCGGTGATGATGTGACAGCGGATGATATGATTGATGCGTCCAATATGGTGATGTATCCGGGTTTGATTAATACCCACCACCATCTTTATCAGACTTTTAGTCGTAACCTCCCACAGGTTCAGAACATGGAATTATTTCCATGGCTTAAAACTTTATATGAAATTTGGAAAAACGTAGATGAGGACGTAGCCTATTACAGTTCGCTCACCGGTATGGGAGAATTGTTAAAAACAGGCTGCACAACCTGCCTGGACCATCATTATGTGTTCCCGAAGGGACATCAGCACGGCATTCTGGACGCTCAGTTTGCAGCCGCTGATGATTTAGGCATGCGTTTCCATGCCACCAGAGGCAGTATGGATTTGAGTGTGAAGGACGGCGGACTTCCGCCTGACAGCGTGGTTCAGTCCGTAGATGAGATTCTCGCAGACTGCGAAGAAGCCGTGAAGAAATTCCACGATGCCAGCCGGTACTCCATGCATCAGGTTGCCCTGGCGCCATGTTCTCCGTTCAGCGTAACAGGAGAGCTGCTGAAGGAAAGCGCGGTTCTTGCAAGAAAGCTGAAGGTAAGACTTCACACGCACCTGGCTGAAACCATGGATGAGGAGAACTACACGCTGGAGCACTTCCATATGCGTCCGCTGGAATATATGGAAAGTCTCGGCTGGGTTGGCCCGGACGTATGGTATGCCCACGGCATCCATTTTACCGATGAGGAGCTGGCTCGTCTGGCTGAAACCAGGACCGGCGTGGCTCACTGCCCGATTTCCAACATGAAGCTCTCTTCCGGTGTGGCGAAGATTCCGCAGATGCTGAAAATGGGTGTGCCGGTTGGACTGGCCGTGGATGGCTCCGCCAGCAATGACGGCTCCAACCTGTTAGAGGAGATGCGTGTGGCATTCCTGCTTCACCGCCTGAACTGGAGCCAGAATGCGCCGGACGGCTACGATATTCTCAAGATGGCGACACGGGGAAGCGCCTCTTTACTGGGAAGACAGGAGTTAGGACAGATTGCCGAGGGCATGGCCGCCGACTTCTTCCTCATTGATTTAAACCGGCTGGAGTTAGTCGGAGCCCAATATGATGTGAAATCCATGCTCTGCACCGTAGGCTTTAAGGGCAGTGTGGATTACACCGTTGCAGGTGGTAAGATTGTGGTCAAAAACGGACAGCTTACCGGGGTGGACGAGCATGCGATGACAGAAAAAGCAAATGCTTCTGTCGCTGCTTATCTCAGCAGATAATCGTACAAGCGAAAACATATTGGGAGGTTAATAAAAATGAAAGAACATAAAGGGTATGCAAAAGTTACAGAATTAAACGGTACGCCAAGATTCACAGAGGCGCTTCCGCTGGCCATGCAGCATGTAATGGCAATGATCGTAGGCTGCGTCGCACCGGCAATCATCTTGTCCGGTGTTACCGGATTAAGCGGCACCGAGCAGGTCCGCCTGATCCAGGCATCTCTGCTGGTTTCCGGAATTGCAACATTGATTCAGCTTTTCCCGCTTGGCCGGTTCTTTGGTTCCGGACTTCCGGTTATCATGGGCGCCAGCTTCGCTCACGTTCCGCTTCTGATCGCACTCGGCGGCAAATTCGGACTTCCAACTGTATTTGGCGCTCAGCTCATCGGCGGTGTGGTTGCCATTCTGGTTGGTCTGTTCTACCGGAAACTGCGCAAGATATTCACGCCTTTAGTTACCGGAACGGTCGTATTTACCATCGGTCTGTCCCTTTACCCGGTAGCCATTACCTACATGGCCGGCGGCGCAGGCGCACCGGATTTCGGAAGCCCGAAGAACTGGCTGGTAGCTCTCCTGACTCTTGCCATCGTAATCTTTTTCAACTACTTCGGAAAAGGCATCTGCAAGCTGGCTTCGATTCTGATTGGAATTCTCTGCGGATATCTGATTGCTCTGTGTATGGGTATGGTATCCTTCGAGGGTGTTGGTTCTGCCGGATGGTTCCAGTTTACCACACCACTGTATTTTGGAATGAACTTTGAGATTACATCCATCATCTCCATGGCAATCATGTTCGTGGTTGGCTCTCTGGAAATTATGGGAGACTTTACCTCTACCGCAGGCGGCGGCCTGAACCGGGAAGTAGAGGAGCATGAGATGTGCGGCGGCATCGCCGGAAACGGAATCATCTGTATCATCGGTTCCCTGCTGGGCGGACTTCCAACCGCTACCTTCAGCCAGAACGTGGGCATCGTAATCATGAACAAGGTAGTGAACCGAATGGTTCTGGGTCTGGCCGCAGTAATCATCGTAGCCGCAGGTCTGATTCCAAACTTCTCCGCTCTGCTGACTACCATTCCGTCCTGCGTGCTGGGCGGCGCAACGGTATCCGTATTCGCTATGATTGCCATGACCGGTATCAAGCTGATTGCAAAAGAAGGCTTTAACGTAAGAAATACTGCCATCGTAGGTCTGGCTGTAGCTATGGGAAGCGGCGTCAATCAGGTAGCTGACTGTCTGCTTTTATTCCCGGAATGGGCGAAGACCATCTTCGGTACTTCACCGGTCGTTGTAGCCTGTCTGACCGCAGTTATCTTAAATCTGACACTTCCAAAAAATCTTGGAGAATAAGCTTTGATGTTTCGGGGCAGCCGTAATTGGGCTGCTCCGTTTTTTCTACCGCTTCTTTTCTTCACTTATTCTCATCTGTTTTTTCCGGATGCACCAACAGCATTCGCAATCATTAACTGCTGATTGCTGACAATCAAAAACAGGCAGCTGCTGGAGCTGCCTGCTGACTTTTTGAATGAAATAGGTGGGGTGACATTCCCACATCTCCTAATCAAGTCATACGACTATCCGGCTACGGCCGCCTGTTCCGTCCTCAGATTTCATTCAATATAGTTTACTTTTCTATAACCATAATTATACCTGACTTTGCTCATTTGTCAAGTTTTTTTAATGTG
>JAUNPZ010000183.1 GCA_030536455.1 Lachnospiraceae bacterium
TAAAATTCTTCTTATTAAGATTGAAAAAACAGAGTCTTGGTGCTATAATATATACTCGCGTTGGACTCTATAAAAAGCATGATGAACTGAGTTTCCAACCCGTCACCGGCGCAATGCCGGAATCCGCAGTTAGACATTATTACGAAATCTGTCCGTCTTACGGACGAATCACTGGTAAACGCCATACGTCAATTTCAACAGGCTGCGCCGCCAGTTTCAAAAAGGCGTAAAAAGGGCGTAAAAGAAATTTAACGAAAGGCAGAAATCCTTATCAATCAAGGATTTCTGGACAGGTATCAGATAAAATGAAATTAGGAATCGTCGGCCTGCCAAATGTAGGCAAAAGTACCCTTTTTAATTCTCTGACCAAAGCAGGCGCAGAGTCTGCAAACTACCCATTCTGCACCATCGACCCGAACGTAGGCGTCGTTGCTGTGCCGGACCCGCGTTTAAAGCAGCTTGCCGCTTTATATGACTCTGAAAAAATCACCCCGGCTGTGATTGAATTTGTTGATATCGCCGGCCTGGTAAAAGGCGCGTCCAAGGGCGAGGGCCTGGGCAACCAGTTCCTTTCCAACATCCGCGAGGTTGATGCCATCGTTCATGTGGTACGCTGCTTCGAGGATACCAACGTCATCCATGTAGACGGAAGCGTGGACCCGCTCCGTGACATTGAGACCATCAACCTGGAATTAATCTTCTCCGATATCGAGATTCTGGAGCGCCGCATCGCCAAGACCTCCAAGGGCGCCTTTAATAATAAGGAACTGGCAAAAGAGGTGGCTCTGTTAAAGAAGATTAAGGAGCATCTGGAGGAGGGCAAGCTGGCCAGAGGCATGGAATTCGCAGATGATGACGAGGTGGCCTTCGTAAACTCCTTAAACCTGCTGACCTGGAAGCCGGTTATCTTCGCCGCCAATGTAGGCGAGGATGATTTAGCCGATGACGGCGCAGAAAATCCACATGTTCAAAAGGTAAGAGAGTTCGCCAAAGAAAATGACTGCGAGGTATTCGTAATCTGCGCCCAGATTGAACAGGAAATCGCAGAGCTGGATGACGATGAAAAAGCCATGTTCTTAGAGGACTTAGGCTTAACCGAATCCGGTCTGGACAAGCTGATTGCAGCAAGCTACCGCATCTTAGGCTTAATCAGCTATCTGACCGCCGGTGTTACCGAAACCCGCGCATGGACCATCACCGTGGGAACCAAGGCGCCTCAGGCAGCCGGAAAGATCCACTCCGATTTTGAGCGCGGCTTCATCCGCGCCGAGGTTGTAAATTATCAGGACCTGCTGGACTGCAAGACCTATGCAGCCGCAAAGGAAAAGGGTCTGGTAAGACTGGAAGGCAAGGAATATGTGGTAAAAGACGGAGATGTGGTGCTGTTCCGATTTAACGTGTAAGCGGTAAGGAGGAATATCATGTCTGCTCAAACAACACCGAACCAGGGCGAGAACAAGATGGGCACCATGCCGGTGCCCCGTCTGCTGGTTTCCATGTCCCTGCCCATGATTATCTCCATGCTGGTGCAGGCTCTTTATAACATCGTGGACAGCATGTTTGTGGCCCAGCTGAATGAGGAAGCCCTTACTGCCGTCTCCCTGGCTTTCCCGGTGCAGAATCTGATGATTGCGATTGCCGCCGGAACCGGAGTGGGAATCAATGCCCTGCTTTCCCGGAATCTGGGAGAAAGACGGTTTGACGATGCCAACCAGGCAGCGAGGAACGGACTGTTCCTGGGCTTTGCCAGCTCCGTAATCTTTGCCGTCGTGGGCGGTCTCTCTGCGGATTTCTTTTTCCGCATCCAGACAGATAATGTAATGATTTCCACCTACGGCGCTCAGTACATGCGGATTATCACCATTTTTTCCGCCGGAATCTTCCTGCAGATTACCACGGAACGGCTTCTGCAGGCCACCGGGCTTACCATCTACACCATGATTACCCAGGGACTGGGAGCAATCATCAACATCATCCTGGACCCCATCCTGATTTTTGGTCTGTTCGGCTTTCCCAGAATGGAGGTTGTAGGCGCTGCCCTCGCCACCATCACCGGTCAGCTAATCGCAACCGGGCTGGGCTTCTATTATAATGTAAAAAAGAACCGGGATTTGGATATCCATATGAAGGGCTTCCGCCCGTCCAGAGAAGTCATTTTAAATATTTACGAGGTTGGAATTCCTTCTATCATCATGCAGTCCATCGGCTCGGTTATGACCTTTGGCATGAACAAGATTCTGCTGATGTTCTCTTCCACTGCCGCTACCGTATTTGGCGTGTACTTTAAGCTCCAGAGCTTCGTCTTCATGCCGGTTTTCGGATGGAACAACGGCATGATTCCGGTTATCGCCTACAATTACGGCGCGCGGAAGAAAAAAAGGATCATCCAGGCGGCTCAGTTCAGCATCCTCGTAGCCGTCTCCATCATGCTTCTCGGCCTGGCTGCGTTCCAGATGATTCCGACCCAGCTTCTGATGCTCTTCGACGCATCCGAACACATGCTGGAAATCGGGGTCCCGGCTCTGCGGATCATCAGCCTCAGCTTCCTCTTTGCCGGATACTGCATCATCACCGGTTCCATTTTCCAGGCCCTGGGAAACGGCATGTACAGCCTGATTGTATCCGTAGCAAGACAGCTCTTCGTAATCCTGCCTGTGGCCTATGCATTCGCCAGGCTGTTCGGCCTGCATATGGTCTGGTGGTCCATTCCGATTGCGGAGATTGTATCCGTTCTCTTGTCCACCGTGCTTCTGCGCAGGATTTATGTGCAGAAGGTGAAGGGGCTGGAATAAATCCTGAATAGCTATGTAATCGAAAAAATCCGGCCCGGAAAGCCATTCACTCTCCGGACCGGATTGCTTTTCATTTACTCATCTACTTCATCTTCCGAAATCAGCTCGTCATACTCGGCGGAATCCAGCATCTCATCAAATGCCTCGGATACAACCTCGAACTCGTCATCGTCTTCGATATTCTCCAGGTTCGGCTCGCCGTTTTCATCTTCGCTGTAACGGTATAAATAAACCTCGCCTTCCTCTGCGGCTTCGCCTTCCATCGGAAGCAGTGCGATATACTCTCTGTCACCAGCTTTGAAAATATTGATAACCACGCACTCAAGAGTTGTGTCATCATCCAGGGTCAAGGTAACGGTTGTCTCCTCCGGCTCTTCCCCGTTCTCGCCTAAATTCCAGTTCAGTTTCTCGTTATCACTCATTTGTTGGTCCTCCTAGGCCTGTTATTCTTAGTACACTTTACCAAAAAAGTGGGGAAAATGCAAGAGTTTTATATCGTGTTACTATTTGTGTTAATATTCAATCCCCTCCCTCGCTCCGATTCCCATCTGATAAGGATGCTTTACCGCCTGCATATCGGTCACATAATCCGCCAGCTCCAGCACGTTCTCCCACGGATTCCGGCCGGTAAGAACCACCTCCGCCGCCGGTTCCTTTTTCTTTAGAAAGGCCTCCAGCGCCGCCTTATCTACCATCCCGGTATTGCAGGCGCCGAGAATCTCATCCAGGATCAGCAGGTCTGCTCCGATTTCCCTGGCAATCCGGACCGTCTTCTCGAATAATTCCTGATAATACGCCGAGGCCTCCGCCTTCTCCGCCTCATTCATCCGGAAGGTAAAACCAAAGCATTTTTCACAGGGCATCACGGAGACGCCGGGAATCTCACGAAGCACTGCCACTTCTCCGGAATCCTCATTTTTCAGAAAACGGGCAATCAAAACCCGCTTTCCGCGCCCCGCCGCCCGCACGGCCAGGCCCAGCGCCGCTGTTGTCTTTCCTTTTCCGTCACCACAATAGATATGAATCAATCTTACACGCCTCTCTTCCGGTATCTGTAATTTTTTTGAATGGTTCTTTTTTTAGTATACACATTTTTTCGCTGGAATGTAAAGAAAAAATTGAATC
>JAUNPZ010000042.1 GCA_030536455.1 Lachnospiraceae bacterium
CGGTGAAGCATCAGGTATTTCCCATCCTGCTCGATATAGCACAGCGTACTCATCCTTGCTGACATCGCCGGCTGTCTCCTCTCATTCTCTTAAGCGCACTTCCCAGTCACATTTCTATTATCATCTTACTGCCTCGAATCTTACCGGAGCAGAGACTTAAGCATCGTAAATACCCCTGCCGACTGCAGGAATAAAACCGCCATCATCACCGGCACCACATATCGGATCATCACGATATAAAGCTTCTTCCGTCCGAACTTATGCCCGCTGGCCTCCATCTCATCACAGATCCATTTCGGCTTAATCACCCAGCCCACAAAGATGCAGGTCAGCAGGGAGATAAACGGCATCAGGAAGCTGTTGCTGATATAATCCATCACATCCAGAAGCTGCGCCGTCTGCCCGTTCGGCAGGGTCAGTTCAAAATACAGCACATTATATCCCATGCAGATTACCACGGAGGATGCCGCAGAAACCACACCGATTACCAGACTGGTTTTCTTCCTCGTGGTATGGAAAATGTCCATGCAGTTTGCCACCAGGGTCTCCAGAATGGAAACGGAGGAGGTCAATGTTGCAAACAGCACCATCAGGAAAAATACCAGGCCGATTATCATGCCGAAGGCTCCCATCTCCGCAAATACCTTCGGCAGAGAGATGAACATCAGGCTTGGTCCGGACGCCATTCCCTCGGTACCGAAAAATACATATACCGCCGGAATAATCATCAAACCAGCTAATAATGCCACAAACGTATCAAAAAATTCAATCTGTCCCAGAGAACGTCCCAGATTGACCTCCTTCTTCACATAGGAACCGTAAGTAATCATGATTCCCATGGAAACGCTGAGAGAAAAGAAAATCTGGCTCATGGCATCCAGAAGGATTTCCAGAAAACGCGAAGGCGTAACTCCGTCAAAGTTTGGAATCAGATAAACCACAAGGCCCTGAAGTCCAGTTCTGACACTGCCGTTTCCATCCTCCACACGCAGGGTCAGGGAATATACGGCAATCCCGATAATCAGCAGGAACAGCCCCGGCATGACGATGCGTGCAAAGCGTTCAATTCCCTTTTCCACTCCGCTGTATACAACAAATGCGGTAACCGCAAGAAACAGCAGCATGAATACAATCGGAGCCGCCTTTGATGTAATAAAGGAAGTAAAATATCCATCCTGTGCGGCCTCCTGTCCGTTCATGGTCAGGTAGGTAAACAGATATTTGGCAATCCATCCGCCGATTACGGAATAATAGGTCATAATCATGGCCGGTACCAGAAAGGTGATGTAACCCAGGAATTTCCATTTCGGATGAATCACGCCGAACGCCTGAAGCGCATTGGTCTTTGTTCTCCGTCCGATTGCCACATCCGTCACAAGAAGCGTAAAGCCAAAGGTGAATACCAGCGCTATATAAATCAGGATAAATAAACCGCCGCCGTCCTTCGCCGCCAGATACGGGAACCGCCAGATATTCCCTACCCCTACCGCACTGCCTGCCGCCGCAAGCACAAAACCTAACGAGCCGGAAAAGCTGCTTTTTTTCTTTGTGTTCATAACCACTCATGTCCTCCATCGTTGTTCAATATCGTGCCGGACCGCCCTCGTCCGCTGCACAAAACTTTTTTCATTATACGATTTTGGTGGAGAAAAGCAAATGAATACCGTTTCGTTTTAATAAACTTTCATATCAAAAAGTTTATTAAAAATAGACTTTTCACAGCAAATATGGTATAATGTCCCCGCTGCAGCTTCAAAACCATACAAAAGTCCCTTTATACGAAACTTTTTTGGATTCAAAACCAAGGAGAAAACATGAGCGAGATTAATACGCATGTCAGCAGCCGCATCCGGATGTACCGTAAGTCCAGACATCTCACATTGCAGCAGCTCGCTGACCAGATTCATAAAAGCAAATCAACCGTGAGCAAATACGAGACCGGAGAGATTACCCTGGATATCGAAACTCTTGCCGAGATTGCAGAGGTGCTGCAGGTTGGCGTCAGCCAGCTCACCGACTTCCATTCCCCCCAGCCGCCTTCTGCGGACAAACTGTCCGCCCGCACCGGCATCACCGGAATGAGCCCGTTTTTCCAGGCCCGCCGGCTGTATTTCTATTTTTATGACGGCCGATACCAGTGCCTGAAGGACGGCATCATCAACATCCGGGAGTCTGAAACAACACCTGGACAGTACATGGCTGAGCTGTCCATCAGCACCGTCAGCCCGGATGGCCGGAACCGGGAAATCTACTACTCCGGGAAGGTGGTCTACAGCGATATGCTGATCCGCTTCTCCTTCGTAAACCAGTACAACGCCCTGGAGGAGGATCTCCTCTATATCTTCAATCCGCTTGAATTCCGTGATTCCACCGACGGACTGCTCTGCGGCATATCCAGCGCCGATCTGATGCCCTGCGCCTTTAAGTGCCTGGTCACCCTGACGCCGCAGGAGCACACGAAGGAGCTGAAAAACCAGCTTTTGATCAGCCGGAAGGAGCTGCAGCGATGGCAGAAGCTGAACATGCTGATTGTGGATAACCGTGGGGAATGACACCGGATTTTTCCAGCGCCGCGCACAGCCCTTCGGCCGTATCCGTAAATTCAATTCCATATCGTTTCCGCTTCCCGGGGTCCATGCTGATATCCCGTGGGCTGTCGGAAAATGCATCCTTATTCTTCTTTAACTTCGATATGATTTCCGGGCCGCAGTTTAATCTGGAAAATACCGCTTCCATCGTGTCAAATGTACTCCTGTCATTAAAGGAACCGAAATTCCAGACACCGCCGGGAAGCTTCCACGCCTTCTCCAGATTGCGGATGACCTGATTCACATCGGTGATGCCACGCACATCATAAACCGGATAAACCAGCTCCCTCCCTTCCCGGAGATTGGCAAGAAGGGTTCTCAAAAAATCTCCATGCTCCCATTCACTTTTCGAAGCTGCGTCATACATCCAGGACAAACGCAGAAAAACACAATCCGGATTGATCTGCAGGCAGGACTGTTCCGCAAGAAGCTTCTGCCTGCCATATTCATTTCCCGGATTCAGCACCTCGTCTTCGGAATGCGGACCGGACACGGGGCTTTTAAAATATACCTGATCCGAACTGCTCAGGATACATTTTGCCCCGATTTCCCTGCATATCCGTGCTATGTTCCGGCTGCCGTCCACATTCACCTTTCTGGAATGCTCCGGTTCCCTGGCGCACGCTCCCACATCGGAAACCGCCGCACAATGAATCACGGTATCCGGCCTGTGCCCCTCCATATATCGTCCCACACTCTGCACATCGGTAATATCCATCTCCTGATGCCCCGGCATGAAAACCTCATACCGTTCCCGGTAATATTCCGCAGTTCTTCTGCCCAGAAAGCCGGAAGCTCCGGTAATCAGTATTTTCCCGGCAGCATGTTCTTCGTTCATCCTCTCTTGCTTTTTCTCCCGCTTCTTCTCTTCCTGCATCTTCTCCGCCCTCCCAATCACCGGAATATAATTCCGTTTTTCCCATAGCTGAATCTTACCATACTTCCCCCTTCTCCACAATCAGAAAAGAAGGGGACCCCGGATTCCGGTTGCTTCGCAGGAGAATCTAAGGTATCCCCTCCGGGGACCCCGGATTCCGGTTGCTTCGCAAGAAAAGTTAAGGTATACTGATTTTCAGAGATTTGAAAATACAACGAAGAGAGGTATGATACATGAGTTTTACAGCAAGGCTTTTTGATGAACTGGAGCCCTGTTATCCGGACACGGATGTGAAAAACGGCAGGGAGCATTACCAGACAGCGGGGGCAAATGGGACCTATGCCGGAGTGAACATTCTTCTTAGCGGACTGACGCCGGGAATCCCGGTCGCCGTCGAGGTCGAGGGGGAACACACCGCATTCAAGCTGTTCCGTATGCTTCCGGTTCCGGTTGAAGTCAATACCGGAGCCAAACAGCGGACCGAATACTTGAAGAATGACCGCAATGAAAACGTAATCCGCCGCGCTCCATTCTTTGTATATGAAGCGCTGGAGCCGATTTATAATATTGTCATGGCCGACTTAACCACCATGGCGGTTTCCTTTAAGACCATCATCGAATACTGCCGCGAAAAACGGACGCAGCACTGGAAATTCAGAATCACCCACGGCTCTGAGGTGCAGGAGCTGACCTTTGATGTGGAGCAGTATCCATTTACCGTGCCGAAGGCCGGAAAGGACACCCATAAATTTGTAAACTGGTTTAATCTGGACGAAATTGCCAACTGCCACAAGGTTCCCAAATGGGGGCCGGAGTTCGAAGCCATCCTGACCCGGTATCTCCGCGCGGCGGCATTCTCCCGCCAGAACATGATGGCCGTATCCATGAATGAATGCTTTGATGTGGTAAACGGGGAAATCCGCCTGAATGAAGACCATTTCTCCATGATTGTGCGGACTGCCAGAGCGGCCGGTATGGTCTATTTCCAGGGCGGCGCCATGACGCTCCGGGAATCCGGCTTCTGTGATGACGATGCCTTCTACCATTCCTTAGACCACGACAAGATTACCAGCTCAGATGAGGTTGCGGAGCTGTTCAGGCAGAAAGCCTTTGATGATTTTGATAACCGGGGCATGGCAGTCGATGCCCTGACCCGCAGACGCATGGATACGGAGGAGGGAAAGGCGGCCGTTGCTTCCATGGCCGGACAGTTGAATGCAGCTCTGGAAAAATACGAGCTCCGTGATGTGTGGATGCAGAGCGCGCTGGATGAACCAAACGATGCTCTGTGCGATGTTTACCGGGAAATCACTTCCATCATCCGCCGGGAGATGCCCGGCGTCCCGATTCTGGAGCCGGTGCTTCCCACTGAAAAAATCGAGGGTGCGCTGGATATCTGGTGTCCGTCCACCGATGTCTATGAAAAGAGACGCGATTTCTTTGACCGCCAGGCCGCGCGGGGCGATAAGCTTTTCGTATACACCTGCCTGACTCCCGGCGGAAACTACGCAAACCGCCTGCTGGACATGGAGCGCCTGCGTATCGTGTACCTGGCCTGGGCTCCCGCAAAATACCCGAATATCGAGGGATATCTGCACTGGGCCGCCAACCAGTACCTGGGAAGCGATCCGTATAAGCGCATGTCCATCACCTTTGCCGAGCAGGCCCTGGAATTTCATCCGAAGCGCGCCATGTTCCTTCCGGCGGGCGATACCTGTCTCTTCTACCCCGGCCATAATGAGGGGCTGATTTCCGTGCGGAGCGAAGCATCCCGAATCGGCTATGAAGATTTGTGCATGCTGGAAGCATTGAAGAAAAAGGATGCCGCTCTTATGGACGCCATCGTGGAACGGGTCTTCCGAAGCTACTGCGATTTCGAGAAGTCCGTGGATCAATACCGGGAGACCAGACGGATGCTTCTGGAAGCGCTGGAATCATAAAAGCTTTGCATATTCTTTTCGAATCGGCGTCCCGGCCGTAATCTCCATGCCGGAAAGTTCTGCTTCCACCGGACTTTCCGGCAGACCGCAAAGCTCCACGCCCGTTTCCGCACCCTGTATGGAGATATTCCGGAATGAGAGCTCCGAGAAAACCGGCGCCTTCTTTGAAACCGGAACCGCCGTGCTGGAGCCGTAATTCATGCTCACCTGAATTCCTTCTTTTTCAATCTCCTTCATCGTCAGATTCCAGACGCTTACATCCTTCACATATCCGCCCCGTCCCGGCATGGACTTGATGCGGACGCCCCGTTCCGTGCCGCAGATGCTGCAGTCATGTATCCTTACGGCCTCCACTCCGCCGGACATGCCGCTTCCGATTGCCACCGCTGCATGTCCGCCCAGGAACCGGCAGCCACACACCTCCACCTGCCTGCATGGACGGTTCACCCTCCATCCATCCTCATTCAGGCCGGAATTGACTGCAATACAGTCGTCCCCGGTTTGAAACTCGCAGTCTTCAATCCGGACATCCTCACAGGAATCGGGATTGACTCCATCCGTATTCGGGCCATGGGTTACAATGTGGATTCCCTGAATCCTCACCCTCCGGCAGTACACCGGATGCACCGTCCACTGGGGGCCGTCCTGAATCCGAAAATCCTTCAGCACGATATTATCACAGTCAATCAACTGAAGGAAGGAGGGGCGCAGCGCATCTGCCTCCGTCCCGAACACCCGGTTTTCCGGCCGGATTCCCTGGCTCTCCGCCTTGCAGAGCCGGTCTGCCGCTCCCTGCTGAAGCTTTTTCCAGTCCCACCAGCCTTCCCCCTGTCCATCCAGGGTTCCCTTTCCGGTGATGGTGATATTCTCACATCCGCGGGCATAGATTAAGGGCGAATAATTATAACATTCCACACCCTCCCACCGCGTAAAAACCACCGGCAGATAATCCGTCTTCTTCTCACTGAAATGGATTACGCAGCCCTCCTCCAGTTTCAGCGTCAGGTTGCTTTTTAAAAGAAGACGGCCGCTCTCCCATTCTCCTGCCGGGACAATCACCGTGCCCCCGGCGTCCGGGCATCGCTCAATCGCCTCCTGAATCACATTTTGATTTCCTTCCTGATACACACATGTAATCTCCATCACAAATCTTCCTCCTCATCTGATGTCAAACCCTATCCCAGCCACATCGAGATCAGCATTGCGCAGAGGGGCAATGTCAGAATGCTGACAAAGGTTGAAAATACAACGGTTCCCGCTGCCAGACCTTCATCATAATGAAACTGTACCGCAAACACCGAAGTGATGGCAGCGCAGGGACAGGCCTCCAGCAGAAGAACCACCTCCGCTGCCATGCCCTGAACGCCGAGAAGGGCAAACAGTCCAAAACAGACCACCGGAATCACAAGCATCCGGACAATCAGCACACCAAACAGATTTTTCCTGCACAACAGCTTTTTCAAATCATTCTCCGCAATAATCATTCCGGTAATAATCATGGACAGCGGCGTGTTCATATTTCCAATCAGGCCGATGGGCTGCGCGATCAGATCTGGAACCGGGATTCTTCCCAGGTAGAGAATCAGGCCGATCAGCACCGATATCAGCACCGGAGTCCGGCAGACGCTTCGTATCACCTCGGCCGCCTTTACCTTTCCGCTCACCATCCCGTACCCGAAGGTCCAGAGCAGCAGATTAAATACCGTCACATACGCACTTGCATAAATCAGTCCCTCGGAGCCAAACAGCGCCTGAATCAAAGGAAACCCCATATATGCCGCATTGGAAAAAATGCAGGCAAAACGCATGATCGGAAGATTTTTATCCTTTTTCTTCCAGGTCAGCGCCATCACCAGAAGAAGCCCCGCGCCGATCAGGCACACGCTGAGCCCGAAGGAAAGCAGCAGATTCGGCAGTATCTTCGGGTCAAAATCAATCAGATATGAATGAATCACCATCGCCGGCACCACCAGATAAAGAAGCAGGTCCGAAAACGCTTTCTTCCCCTCCGGCTTAACCGCCTTCACCCGGACACATACATATCCGGTAAAAATCAGGCAGAACAAGACTGCCACCTGTTTCACTGTAATCCATGCTAATTCCATCTTCTTCACCGAAATACCCGGAGGTCTGACAGATAGCCGCTGGCTGCCATCATCCGGTATCCTTCCTCTGAATTATTTAAATGGCGGACTGCCGCCTCTTTCGCCGCGTCTGTGTCTCCCTCCAACATATCCCGGATCATCTCCAGATGCTCCTCCACCGATGCCTGCTGCCTGGTTTCCTTCCACCGGTTCGACAGGCAGCGGATTCGCTGGGTCTGGGTCATCAGCGTTTCCATCTGCTCCCGGATAAAACGATTCCCGGTGCTTTCTGCAAGAAACAGATGGAAGGCCGCATCCGAATCCGGAAGCGGGGCCGATGCTATAAGCATCTCCTCCCCGGCCTTTACCCGTTCAAAATAAGCCCTCCACGTCTCCATCCGCTTCCGGTCCGCCTTCTCCGCCGCGATTTCCACAATCTGCGGCTCCAGTATCCTGCGCATCTCATAAATCTGCCGGATGTCTTCCATGGAAATCTCAGACACAAAGGTTCCTCTTCTGGGAACGACCTCCAAAAGCCGCTCTCTGGCCAGCCGGATCACCGCCTCCCTTACCGGAGTCCGGCTCACTCCAATCTGCTCTGCAAATACCTTCTCCTCAAAAACAGACCCAGGCCTCCTCTGCCCGGTCACGATTTCCCATTTCAGGGTTTCATATGCGCTGAACGCATAATCTGATCTTCCCGCCATATCCCGCTTCCTTTCCCTTTCAAATGTCAGACAGACGGTACACTGCATCGGATTCCGCCGCTGATATATCCCGTCACTGATATATCACGAAGTATATCACCATTTATAAAAAAAGTCCATTCTTTTTTACTCTTTTCCCCATTTCCTTCCATTACCACTTCTCATCAAAATCACTTTCCTGTATCACATCCATCGGCTCAGTTTCCATATCCTCAATCAAAATCCAGCGCTGGCTGTTCATGAAAGCAATCAGTTCCCGGATATCCGTCTCCGTTCCCTGGACCTCCATCTCCACCGTGCCGTCATACCGGTTCCGCACCCAGCCGGTCAGTCCAAGCTGCCGCGCCTTATAGGTGGCAAAATAGCGAAAGCCCACCCCCTGTACTCTTCCATGGAAAATGATGTGTTTTCGAATCTTTTCCGTTTTCATCCAATTGACCCCCTCCTGCTGTTTGATGGACTGCCCTGCTGCATGATGCAGGATGACGCATGAACCAATTGCAGTTCCATTTCTATGCGTACATCCTGCATCTTTTTCTTTCAAACCGTTACTTCGTCTTCTTTTTATGCGCTACAGCCAAAGCGTCAGCATGAGCCAGATGACCAGTGCAGTCCCTGCCAGATATGCGGACGCAATCAGCAGAGTACTTTTTAATGCGCCAAGGATAATCCAGCGGCGCTCCTGTCTCGACATAAAAAGCTCCGGCCGGAATTCCTCCGGGTCATCCACTCTTTCCTCCGGATCATGAATCAGCTCATAATCCTCCTCACGTTCCTGTTCCATATCTGCTGCTCTCCTGTTTCACCATTTCGTGCCTTCTCGTATTTTTTCTTATTTGTCATAGAGATGACATACCACATAGTGTCCCGGCTCGATTTCCCTCTGAACCGGCGCCTCCTGACGGCACCGCTCCGTACAATGGGCGCAGCGCGTATGGAACTTGCAGCCGGACGGCGGATTGGCCGGTGACGGGATGGAGCCCTCCAAAACAATACGGTTCATCTTCGCCTTCGGGTCCGGAATCGGGATCGCCGAGAAAAGCGCCTGCGTGTACGGATGCAGCGGGTTCTTGAAAATATCCGCAGTCTCACCATACTCCACCAGATTGCCCAGATACATAACACCCACGGTATCCGAGATATGCTCAACCACGGACAAATCATGGGAGATAAACAGATAGGTAATCTTATACTTTTCCTGCAGCTTCTTTAACAGGTTGATGATCTGGGCCTGAATCGACACGTCCAGAGCCGATACCGGCTCGTCGCAGACGATGAACTCCGGGTTCAGCGCCAGCGCTCTCGCGATGCAGATACGCTGACGCTGGCCGCCGGAAAACTCATGGGGATACCGCGCCTTATGGAAGGGCTGCAGACCGCAGTTATCCATGACCTGGTCAATGTAATCATCAAACTCGGCCTTCGGCACCAGATTGTGCTCCCGTACCGCCTCACCGATAATCTCCCCTACCGGCAGACGCGGCGAAAGGCTGGAAAACGGGTCCTGGAAGATAATCTGCATCTTCGTCCGGAGGTCACGCATCTCCTTCGAGGTCAGGTCATAGACCTCCTTTCCGTTAAACAGCACCTGGCCGCCTGTCTTCTCACCGGAAAGTCTTAAGATCGTGCGCCCGGTCGTGGTCTTTCCGCAGCCGGATTCCCCCACCAGTCCCATGGTCGTTCCTCGTTTCAGATTAAAGGTAACGCCATCTACCGCCTTCACCTGTCCCACCACTCTGGATACCATGCCGCTCTTGATCGGGAAATATTTCTTAAGCTGGTTTACCATCAGAATATACTGGGGATCATAGATAAGAGGCTCATAATTGTCTTCCGTCATTCCTTTTCTGTCAGCCATTTATTCTTCCTCCTTCTTTTCCAAGTATCGGTAACAGCTTACCTTATGTGTAGCGGAAAGACTGATTTCCGGCGGATAATCCCCTTCGCAGTCCTTTACGCACATTTCACAGCGGTCTTTAAAATAACAGTAATCCGGCATATTGATTGGATTCGGCACCTTTCCGGGAATCGAATACAGCTTATCCACCTGCTTTCCCACCACCGGCTTGGAAGCCATCAGACCGATGGTATACGGATGGGAAGGATGCTCGAAAATCTCTTCCGCGGTTCCCTTCTCCACCACTCTGCCGGCATACATAACCACAACATAATCCGCCATCTCTGCAATCACGCCCAGATCATGGGTGATCAGCATAATGGAGGAATTGATCCGGTCCTTCAGCTGGCGCAGCAGATCCAGAATCTGGGCCTGAATGGTCACATCCAGCGCCGTAGTCGGCTCATCTGCAATGATGACTCTTGGATTGCAGGCAAGCGCCATGGCGATCATGACTCTCTGGCGCATACCGCCGGATAACTCATGGGGATACATCTGATAAACCCCTTCGCTGTTGGCGATGCCGACCATCTCCAGAAGCTCGATGGATCTTGCCTTGATATCCTCCTTGCTTTTTCCTTCGCCGTCATGGAGTTCAATGACTTCATCCACCTGTCTTCCGATGCGGAATACCGGATTTAAGCTGGTCATGGGCTCCTGGAAAATCATGGATACATAATTGCCTCGGATATCCTGCATCTTCTCCTGCGGCATCCGGGTCACATCGTAAGCCTTATCCCCCATATTCAGGCGGATTGCACCTTCCACAATCTGGCCCTGCGGACGCTGTACCAGCTGCATCAGAGACAAGCTGGTTACGGACTTGCCGCATCCGGACTCTCCTACCACACCCACCGTCTTTCCGATGGGCACCTGAAAGGAAACGCCGTCCACACTCTTCACCGTACCCACATCGGTAAAGAAATAGGTATGCAGATTGTCAAATTCAACTGCATTGCCGGGATCCTGCATCCTGGTCAGATACTCTGACTCCGGCACATTCTTACGCTTTCTCTTCTTTTCATACTCATTGATAATCTGGCGGTTTCTTTTCGAAATCTGGCGAGATTCTTTCGATGAGAGATAACCTTCTGTTTTTTTCTTAGCCATCGTTTTCGTCCCCCTTACCGCTTCATCTTCGGGTCAAACGCATCGCGCAGACCATCACCTACAAAGTTGAATCCCAGAACGGCAATCAGCAGACAGATACCGGCCGGAATCCAGACAAACCAATAATGCGTCATTACATAAGCATCATTTACATCCGTAATAATATTTCCCCAGGAAGCGAATGGGAACTTAACACCAATTCCCAGGAAGGACAGGGTTGCTTCCATAATAATGGTGGAACCCAGTGCCATGGTACAGCTTACAATCAACTGCGGGATCACGTTCGGAATCAGATGCTTAAAAATTCTGCGGCTTACACGGATGCCGCAGGCCTCTGCTGCCGTCATAAATTCCTGCTCACGCAGAGACAGAATCTGTCCGCGTACCAGACGGGCGATACCGGGCCAGCCGAGGAATCCCAGAATCAGCATCAGGTAGAACATTCGTGTCATAGGCTCCACCCGCATGGCATCCATGGCGGCGCCCAGGATGATGATCAGCGGCATGGACGGAATACAGTAGAATACATCCACGATACGCATAATCAGGTTGTCCACCCATTTGCCGAAATAGCCGGCCAGACCACCCAGAATCACGCCCAGAACCGTCTCCATGATTACCACGATAAAACCGATGATCAGAGAAACCCTTCCGCCGTACATCAGGCGGGTCAGCATATCCATACCGTTCGTATCCGTACCCAGCCAGTGTTCTCTGGATGGTTCGGCATAATCATCGTATACACTCACTTCTTTGCCCTGCTTGACCGACCAGGTAAGAGAGGTGGCGTCGTAGCTGATCTCATAGCTGTACTCCTCTCCCTTTTCATCGACGAATTGAAACTCCGTTCCCTTTTCATCAATGACGGTTTCCAGCTCTTCCTTAAAGCTCCGGCTGATCACCACATCCGGACTGACCGCCGATACCACAAAGCGGCTGATATAGCCAAGGACCGTACCTCCATCGATGATGTTGCCGTCCCCATCCACCTGATAGGTCTTTCCGTCCGCCGTAAACTCCTTCCGGCCGCCGGTAAATGCCTTCAGCGCTTCGTGTTTTATGGCAAACGAAAGCTCTGCGCCATCTGCATTTACGATATCCTTTGCAGCCACTGCCAGAAGAACACCGTCAGAGGAAATGGCATAGAGGTCTTCTCCTTCTTTTTCTACCTGATATACCACGTCTTTATACTCGAACGTCGGCTTTTTCTTCTGAACCGCCAGCTGGAATTTCGCCTGAAGAACACTGCCGAACTTCTGGCCGTCTGCATTCAGGTAACGAAAATCCTTGTTCCGGATGACTCCGGCAAACTCCTTCATCTGCTCCTCCGTGCGGTAGAACTGCTGGTCCTGGGAATACGGACTGATCAGCCCGCCCACAAAGGAAAAGAGAAACATGGAAAGAAGCATGATCATGCCAAGAACCGCCAGCCGGTTTCTGAAAAAGCGTTTCATAACCAGTGCGCTGGGGGAAAGCACCTTGACACGGCGGTCATCATTCAGGGAAAAATTATCCTGCTCCGCCGCCTGATTCTTGATATCCTTATCTTTATCATTCATAACCGATACCCCCTCCCTATGCGATGCGTACACGAGGGTCAACCACCGCGTACAAAATATCCGAAATCAGATTACCGGTCAGTGTCAGAATCGCTAAAAATGTCATATAGAACATGGAGAACGGAATGTCTCCAATCAGCATGGCCTGGTACGAGGTGTAGCCGATACCAGGAATCATAAACAGCGTTTCCGTAATCAGCGCACCGGAAAAGAGACCGGGCAGGGAGCCGCCCACAATCGTCACGATGGGAATCAGCGTATTGCGGAAAGCATGCTGATAAATAACCTTTTTCTCCGACAGACCTTTGGCGCGGGCTGTCCGGATATAATCCGCATTCAGCACCTCCAGCATATTGGTCCGGGTGTAGCGCATCAGAGAGCCGACTGACACGATTACCAGCGTGACAATCGGAAGCACCAGATGATTGGCCTTATCAAGGAGCTGTCCCATGGCATCCAGCTGGGCATAATCACGGCCTACCAGGCCATACAGGTCAAACCAGCCCAGCTTCACGGAAAACACAAGTTTTAAAATCGTTGCAAAAAAGAAGGTCGGCAGGGAGATACCGATCAGCGCTCCTGCGGTAATGGCATAGTCCGCGCGGGAGTACTGCTTGGTTGCCGCAATCACGCCTAACGGAATCGCAATGATCAATTCCAGCACGAAGGCAATCGCGCCTACGATAAAGGACAGCCAGATCACATCATTAAACTTTTCCAGTACCGGAACGGTATACTTCCAGCTGTCACCGAAACGTCCCCGGACCGCATCTCCAAGCCAGGTCAGATAGCCCGGCAGAACATCTTTGTCCAGGCCATAGGAGGCATTCAGCTGAGCCAGCCATTCTCCATAGGGCTTGGCGCCGGGCTTCATCGCAAGCTGCATCGCCATGTTCTCCACATAGGAAGCAGGCAGACACCGCAGCAGCGCATAAATAATAAAGGTAACGCAAAATAAAATCATTACAGACAGCAGAATTCGCTTCATGATATATTTTCGCATAAGGTCATCATTCCTCTCCAGGTTCGAATGAACCATATTCTTATCGAAAAAAATCCAGATACCCCATCATCTGATAAGAGGTATCTGGACTCGTTTTCATTCTACTTTGCCTTAATGGCCTCTACTTCATTCTTCCATGTGTAGTAAGGAGTCAGGTCACCCGGCAGACTGGATACATCAACACGCTCCGAAGAGAACAGGGTTGCCTCCGAACGCTGGTAAATCGGAAGTTCAACGCCCCAGTCCATGATGATTTCCATTGCAGCCTTATACAGGCCCTTGCGGTAAGACTGATCCGTAGACTGACGTGCATCCATAATCAGCTGATCCAGATCCTCATCGTTAATCATATAGTAGTTGGTAGAACCATCGCTGTGATATAACTGGTACATATCCGGATCAGAGGAAGACTGCCATGCAGCACACCACATCTCGGCAACGCCGGACTGGTAGGATGCATACAGGTCTGCAGCCTGGGAAAGGTCATTCACCTTCAGGGTAAAGCCAATCTCTGCAAAAGCATCTGCTGCGTTCTTCAGGATTAAGAAGGTCGGGTGGTCGCCCTTACCGCCGCCGCCGATGTTCACGCTGTACTCTAACTTCGCGCCCTCCGGAGCTGCGGTCACCTTTCCGCCTTCAACGGTGTAGCCGGCAGCTTCAAAGTAGCCAAGAGCCGCTTCCTTTGCTGCAGCAAACTTGTCTTCATCACTCATATCCGAGGTATAGATCGGATTTCCTTCCACATCTACGGAGTAAGCAACGGTATAGCCGTCGTCGGTAACCTGAGGAGCTGCCCAGGATGTATTGGAAATCGGATAGTTGATCACCGATGCCGTATCGCCATAGTAGGAGTTGATACCCTGCTCACGATAAGCACTGATCACAGTTGCAATGGCCTTACGAAGATTCTTGGATGCATCCGAATCCGGATCCTCGCCAACCTTAACATTACCTGCCGCAATACCGATGTAACCATATCCGCGGTAATCAATCATCTTGGTTGTGATCACATCTCCCTCCAGAGCATCACTGCCGTTGATGCCTGCAACCTGCTCTGCAACCTGCTTGGAGTAGGATGGGTTGGCAACGTCGATGGTTCCGGAGCTGATACCGTTAATCATATCGGCTTCCTGCGTCTCAATGAAGTTCAGATGAGGAGTTGCCGGCACACCCTTGTAGAAGGTCTCATTCGCATCCAGATAAACCACGCCGTCTGCGTAATTATTAAACACATACGGACCTGCGCCCAGAGGCTTGGTCGTCTTCTCACGAACGATGGAAAGGTCGCCCTTCGGGAAGCCAAACTTGTTATTCTCGTAATCATACTGGGCCTCGTCGCCGTAATAATGAAGCGGTGCGATCGGCTGGGCAAGCTGGTAGATCATGGTTGCGTCCAGTTCAGAAGCAACGATACGCAGGCTGTAGTCGCCGGTACGCTGAATGCCGCTGATGCTGTCAGCAGAATCACCGGTCTTAATGCCGACTACATAATCATTATAGCCAGGCATCAGATCCGCCATACCGGATCCGGCCGTCTCGGTTCCGGTCATGGAAGCAACATCGCCGTCGTAATTTTCAAGCATGGTCATGAAGTAATCCATAGCCGTTGCTTCAGCCGGAAGATCCGGATAGCCCCACTGTGCTGCTGCTTCCGCAACGCTTCCTGCTCCCACATAATCCACGATTTCTTTTACAAATGCATCCACTGCCGGCTCGAATTCGCCCCAGAATGCGGTCTGGGTGGCTTCGTCCCAGTAGGTAAAATCGGTATTATCCTTACCGGCCTTCACTAACAGGTTGATTAAGGTTTCCATACCGCCCCGGTACGCGTCCAGACCTTCAATCGGGCAGGAATACATGGTGGCAGAACCATCATAGGAAGGATCCAGCAGAACATATAAACTAAAGATAAAGTCATCCATATCAATCGGCGTGCCATCGGAAAATACCAGATCATCACGCATGTTGATATCATAGAATACCGTACCATCTTCATTCTCCGTCACTTCGATATCAGCCGGACCGGTGTAGGTATACGGGGTGCCGTTGTAATCACGGGTCTCACCCTCGATTCCCTTTAAGATTGGGTTGGAAACACGGTCCACATACATCATGTAAATCTGTGTCATATCCACGATATCCTGATCATCTGCATTCGCTGCAAAGAACGGTGAGAACTTGCTCTCAAATCCGGTTGCGGATGCAACAATCGTTCCTTCCCCTGCTCCCTCAGAAGATGCTGCATTCTCCGGCGCTGTCGTCTCTGCTGCCGCAGTCGTCTCTGCCGCTTTTGTCTCAGTTTCCTTAGCCGGCTCATTCTTCGCGCCGCAGGCCGTCATCAGGCTGCCGCACATCGCCAGTGAAAGAGCCAGGGCTGTCAGTTTCTTTCCCTTTTTCATGTCGGGTTTCCTCCTTTTTATAAGGCCTTGGCAGACAAGTTTTATATCTTATATGCAGGGTAAGCTGCATGTAAGATAACGATAGGGGGTTCCCCCTATCGCGTCGTTTTCTGTATATTCTGTAATATGCAAAATATATCTGCCGTTTTCTGCCTCTCAAGATAAAAGTTTAACGATTTTTCACGCTTTTGTCAATACAAATACATATTTTTGTCAGATACATATGTATTTTACACAAATACGTCATTATTTTAACCATTTTATCCCATATGACCCTCTTCTGACCATCAGAGCCAGGATAAACGCAATTCCTTCCAGGAAAAGGAATGCACAGCCGCCGGGCAGCTTCCCCCCTGCGCCGTTCCGGAACAGATAAACGAGTTCTCCGGCCGCCGCCGCTCCGGCGCAGACGGCAGTAAATACCGCACATCCCGGTATCTTCTCCACGCTGGCCTGGTACACATATTCCCGCATGGGATTTCCCCCTGCCGTGAGCCTTCCCAGCGCCCAGCAGGTCCGGATTCCCGCAATCAGGCTGACTGCATACGGAAGCAGGACGTAAAAACAGTTCCCGGTTCCCGGACCGTCCACGCATCCCGCCGCCAGCAGCGCCGCCAGCAGCACCAGGCAGAGAGCCCAGAGCTTTGCCAGCGCCCTTCGAAGCTCCGGCTTCGTTCCGTCGAATACATAATATTCCCCTTCATAGACAAAGTTTCCGCTGCTGTCCTTTTGGAAGGAATTCAGGTAATCCCTGCGCCCTCTGCGCTTCTTTTCTTCCATCAGCGAATCCCCGTCATATCGAACTGGGACAGCCAGCTTCTCGCCGCATCGCATACACCGCGCAGGCAGTTTTCATCAAATGGGCTCTCCATCCCTGCATGCTTCAGAAGATCCGTAAAGGCACGGCTTCCGCCCTGTCTGGTATAAGCCATGTAATGGGCCCAGGCATTGGCCGGGTCCTCCTGAATCATAGCCCAGAACTGCAGGGACACGGTCTGTGCCAGACAATAATCAATATAATAGAACGGCGAGGAATAGATGTGATGCTGGCGCTGCCAGCCCTCTCCTTCCCCATAAAACGGAATCGCATCATCCAGCTTTATCCAAGGCATATAGATTCCCAAAAGCTCCTTCCAGACTCCGTGGCGCTCCTTCGGCGTCATATCCGGCTTTTCAAATACCCGGTGCTGGAAATGGTCCACCATCGCTCCGTATGGAATGAAGGTCAACGCGCCTGACAGATGGCTGTAATAAAACTTTCTGGTATCCCCGCCAAAGAACCCTTCCGCCCATGGCCATGCAAAGAACTCCATGGACATGGAATGTACCTCACAGGCTTCCAGCCCCGGCCATATATAAGAGCTCGGTACCCGCTTCCGGTTCAGCCAGTCCGCAAACGCATGGCCGGCTTCATGGGTAATGACCTCCACATCATGCTGGGTTCCGTTAAAATTGGCAAAAATAAACGGAGTTTCATAATCCGGAAGGCTGGTGCAGTAGCCGCCTCCGGCTTTTCCCTCGGTGGACAGCACGTCCATCATCTCATTCTCCAGCATCCCTCGGAAAAACTCGCCGGTTTCCGGAGAAAGCTCATCATAAAAGACCTTTCCCTGTGCCAGAATCTCATCCGGCGTACCGAAAGGCTTCGGATTGCCGGAACGGAATTCCAGAGCATTGTCCGCAAAATTCATGGGGTATTCCCGGCCAATGCGGGCAGCCTGTTCCCGGCAGATGCTGTCCGCAACCGGCACCAGGTATTTTACAACGGCATCGCGGAATTTCTCCACATCCTTTTTGTTGTAGCAGCTTCGGCCCAAACGGTCGTAGGCAAGCTCGATAAAGCTTTCATATCCCAGCTTCCGGCTGATATCGGCACGCACATGGACAAGGCGGTCATACAGGTCATCCAGAGCCTCCTGATTGTCCTTATACCACTGTCCCTCCGCCTTCCATGCCGCCAGACGGCGGGCATCATCTGCATCATTTTTCAGCGGCGTAAGCTGCGAAAGGGTGTAGGTCTTTCCCTCAAACGGAATCTGTGCGGAAGCCAGAAGCTTTTCGTAAGCGGTCTTTAAATCATTCTCCTTCTGAAGCTCCGGTATAATCTCCGGAGAAAAGGTACGGAATTCCATTTCCGAATTGATAAACATCAGTTCACCATATTCTTCTGTAAACTCTGGCCGGAACCGGCCTTCCAGCATTGCCTTCGTCCAGAGCTGCAGATACTCGGACAGCTCCGGCTGGGCTCCGTTCCAGAACTGCACCTCTGCATCATAAAAGGAATCCCTGGTGTCAATGGTGTGGCGGATTTCCGCCAGCGTACCCAGCGTAGAAACATGCTTCTCCAGAGTTTCCTTTTCCAAAAAGATGCTTCTCGCTTCCTCATAGCTCTCTGCCGCCTTAAAACGTTCCGTCAGGGCGGTAAGCTGCTGCTTTATGGACTCCAGATCCGGGCGTTCATACGGTATTTCCGAAAATTTCATGTTGTCGTCTCCTTGCATTCTGATTTTTGTTCCTGTATTCCATTATAGCACAATAAATCGGAACCCGCCACCGTGCGAAAAAATACAGCATTCAGTGCAGCCCAGTCCTTCTCCCGCTCATCCGTCTTTTCTTTTGCGATTTTTGATATTCGGTCAAGCTCCGACCGGATGAAATCAATAATTTCCGGCACCTGGGGAAGCAAATCCTTTTCTCCGCCGGAAGCCTTCGCCTCCAGCATACGCTCCACCGGACCAATTAAATGCTCCGGAAGCTGCTTCTCTTTCAATTCTTCAAACAGAACCGGCGGAGCGCTATGATTTTCTTCGATATATCTGCACGCCAATATGGGCCGCAATGCATACACATATTTCTTATACTTTACCAGCTCTCCGGTCAGGAAGCCTTCATAAGTGCTGCGCGCAGTGCCGTAATAATGATACATGGCCGCCTTCTCCGAAAAATATTTCTTTCCAACCTCACAGACTGCTTTCCATTCCGGAGTTGCCCGATATACGATTGGAGAATCACACCACTCAAAAAGCGCAGCATTCCCTTTGTGGAAATGCTGGAGAGCCTTCTTTAAATCCCATCCGTTCATATCAAGCACTTCATCGAGCTGCCACTCAATCACATCTCTCATGCCGTCGAGACGCAGATAATCCTCCGCTTTTCTGACATAAACGAATCTCACATCATAATCGCTGTCATGCGATGCCACTCCCCAGGCGCGGCTGCCTGATTCAACGGCATACAGGATTTTCACATGTTCCTTCCGCTCTATTTCGTTTAACTTCTCAAGGATTTCCCTCTTGATATCCCGCACTAAAAATCACCCTCTATCGTTCTTCGATTTACATATTCCACAAAAGCCTCCACCTTTTCCATATCCGGATTGTCCGGCAATTCTGATTTTGCGGCAGCTGCATCTAATCTGCTTTCATAGTCTGCAAGCAGCTCATAAAATTCCTTCGAAAAGGTATGCTCATCCTGCATAAAATCGCCTCTTCGAATTGCAAGGAGAATTTCCAGATCATCCACTCTGTGCGTATTTATCTGCCCTTTCTCCAAAATATCGATTGCCATCATAAATAAACGAATCAGATGCATGGCATGTTTGTTCAGGTGATTGTCATCCTTCTTGCGATTCCGCTTGCCGATTTTGTCGTAATCTTTAATCACACGATTCATGGCGCCAAGAATCCCCTCGTAATCTCTCAGCGGCAGATGCTTATAGTCTGCATCCACGAATATCTCCGTCTCCAATTCCGGATTCTCCGCTTTATCGATATAGATTCGCATGGTTCCACGGTCAAATGCCTCCGACCTTCTCTGAAAATCCTCCATGGTATTTCTTACCGAATTAAAAATATGCCGCTCCCGTTCCGGCTGCGGCATGGAATCTCTGGCAATTGCATTCTGCAGTCTTCTCAGCTGTGCGCCGGCATATCCGCCAAAAGACTTCGCAGCCCTTTTCGATAAAAACATGCCCCTGCGGTCCAGAAGCTCCTGCCCCAGCTCGGTTTTTATCAGATACTGGTCGTCATCCAGCCCCAGCAATTCGATTGTGTTCGGATTGCACTCCAGCAGCAGCTTCACAATCTTATTAAATCCATACAAAACGGTATCCGTATCGGAATCCTCATACTGCTCAAAACTGGTCAATCCCAGTAAATCGGAGGTTGACTGTAAGGTGATTCCTCTAAAATCAATATCGCTGTTATCCTGATTGGTACCATACGCATAGCTCCCGCCCAATCCCATAAGGATAATTCGCTTTCCCAATCTCTCATTCGTGCGAAGGAAATCATACTCCGGCGACCACATTTTCTTTTTAAAATCCACTGCCTATCCCTCCCCTTTTCCGCGAATCGCAGGGCGTCCGATTCATTGCTCTTTGCCGGGCGCATAACCGAAAATTGCAGAATGCCGTTCTGCTCGTCCCCTGCAATTACCGCTTCATTAACGATTGAAGTTTTTCCGATATCTGGTCCGTCCCTTTTATCCCAATCATAGGAATCTCTATATTTTCTTTTGACAATTTTTCAGAAATTTTTTCCATAAACAAACCCATCCCCTTAATTTCTGCATCATTATCTGAGGTCGTATCGACACCGCAATTCGGAGAACGGTTCGCCCCTATAATGCCAACGACTTCAAATCCAAATTTATCATATTCTAAAATTTGCTGTATTACATAATCAGCCAGTTGATTTAATTTAGCGTTTACATGGTTCTTTTTCATTTCTGTGCGAATACGGGTATTTTCTACCACTACCGGACAATCTGCACCATGAATATTGCCTCTGTCAAGGCCTAAACAACAAAACTCGGGACAGGGCATCTGGATAATGCCCACATCTTTATTTAAGAAAAAATCCACAATGTCTCTGAAAGCCGCCGGATACACCGCAGTCCCATCGGATATGGCATTTTGATTCAGAAAACAATGTGCAATAAAAATGACTTTTTTACTTCTTCCGTCATGAAACATAATATCGTCCATTCCTTTTTTCCTCCTTCAGATTCTTGCTGCTCCCATTATAGCACCCATTTATCACAAAAGGAACGGCAGCCTCAGAAGCCTTCGTATTTTTATTTCACAATCCAATATCCCTTTCGGTTTGTACCTTTTCTCTGCAGATATCCCTTATCTCTAAGCTCTTTCATATAATATCTTACTGTATTATGATTTATCCCCAATCTCTCCGAAATTTCCTTTTGTGTCATCTTAGGCTCTTCTTTCAGAAGTTCCATAATCACCTGTTTCGTAGTTTTTTCATCAGTTTGGGTGGTGGTTTGGGTGGTCGACTGGGTGGTGCTTGAATCAGGTTCATACTGTTCATTCAAAGGCACAACAATATTAAAAATATCCCCTTCATCAAATTCCGGTTCTCTGCCGGAATAGTATTTACAGTATTTAAACAAATTCCGCACACCGGAACCAAGCTGATCTGCATATCCGAGGTTTTTATAATTGTTGAATCCATTTACTATCGCCCCCATTTTTTTGATGATTATAATGATATGCACCGGCTGTATTACTTAATTCCATTCTGCTATATGTCCTATTCGCTCTCCAAAATCCCCCTATTTTCTCTGCACCAATTTCAAAAATTTCTTATCATTTTGCTGTTCGTTCGTTAAAAATTCTCCATCATAAAAGAGTGCGTAAGTAGTACATGGACCTGGCGCCGCCTGTGCCTGTTCTTTCGTTTCAATGCGGATGGCCTTGAATGGAATGTTATTCTCAACGGCTGTCTGTTCTACGAGCGGAACGTATTTGCCGTTAAATGGGCACTGGTTCGTGTAATATAAAACATAACCTTTTTCATCTATATGTGGATGCCTCGCAGCGTCCGTAAACCGAGGTATCACTGCATTTTTGTTAAATGGAAGATACAGCAGGTTTATTCCTGCATCAGACACATCAGCCACCTGAAATCCTTTATAAGCCAAATGCTTAGGGTCCGAGAGAAATGGTTTCTTTTTAGCCGATGACAGAATGCAGAGCCCGGATTTTCCTTTTGCTTTACTATCCTCAATACACCTGCTTAATAAATCATTGGAATATCCATGTCCTTTGAATGAACCGGACACCCAAAAGCAATCAATATACATATAGTTTTCTGCAATAATAGGAACCCATGCATTTTCAGCCGGTATATATTCAATAAAACATTTTCCTCTTTCGGTGCTTTTCAGGAAAACAAGACCCTCATCCAAACACTTCATCATCCAGCCTTTTTTGGAGGAAACTTGAATATCCTTGTTGTTAGAAATCGCACAGCAAATATGTTCTTTTTCGATGTTTTCCTTTGTTATCTGTATATATTCCATTCCTTTTCCTCCGTCCAATCCATACTGCTCTCATTATAGCACCAATTCATCACAAAAGATATGGCAAAACGGCTATGTATGTTCCTTTCCCCTCATCAGCCTTTCCCTCATACTCTGCTCTTTGAATCGCAGCATCGGCCAGGGTTCTGCCTCATAACTCTTATACCAAGGTTCATGAATTTGCCCGAAAGGGCATAAAAATCCCCAGCAGCAGCATCGCTTTACCACCGGGGATCATATTCCTGTATCTATTCAATTGGTAAATTGTGCTGTTTCAAAAAAGACAGCTTGTCCCAATAGCCTCTCTGGAACAGAATTTTTCCACCCACTACATGGAAAAAGCCGCAGCCCCGCAAGCCCAGCGGATCCTTCCATTCTAAGATTGCCCATTGTCCATCCTCAAAGATATTCTCTACAATGGCGGTCATATCGGCAGTGGCAAATTCCGTTGTAAACATTTCTCTGATTGCGTCTATCCCAATCACAGGCTCATTTGTCACCTGATGGTTGGTTGCATGATCATGATACAGGCTCACGATTTCATCCACATCATGAGCATTAAAGGCATCTACCCATTTACATACTACTTCTTTCGGTCGTAACATCAGTTCTCCTCCTACCCAGCAAAACAGGTTCTTCTTATCCGAATCTGTCATTACTGGTCATTTCTTCTCAATGTAATAACTGCATGGCATATCAAGCCAAATACAAGCGAAAAACAGCCGCCGCCAAACAGAGACGCTCCCCACCCGGTGCCCGACATCGTTATTAAACCGCCGACAAAGAAAATGCCAATGCCGATAAAGATACCAACTGCGTAAAATAATCCGATTGCCATATCATACCGATTAAACGGTCGTTTTGCTTTTTCCATATTTGCTTCCATTTTTATTATTACCTCCTTCGCAAAATCGTCCATGTGGACGCCAAAAAGAAAACAAATTTTTTTCAACGTATTTAAATCGGGTTCATTAACATCTCTCTCCCAATTCGATAGTGCCTGCCGGGTAACATTCAATTCCCCGGCCAGTTCTTCCTGTGTCATTCCTGCTTGTGTCCGCAGATGACGTATTTGCTTTCCTGTTGTAATATCCGTCTGTTCCTGTTCCAAAATAGTTCCTCCTTTCTGATACTGATTCTATCAATGATATCTCGTAATAGCAAGCAATGAGCACTTGCATTGCGCAAGAATGCCAATGTTAATGATCTTCATGTGATTGTCCTCCTTTTACAGCCCGAAAGGGCATAAAAATCCCCGGCAGCAACATACTTTTACCACCGGGGATATAAACTGCAGACATACACACAGCATTTTTCAATGCTGATTCCAAACTCCGCACGATATATGCCCTTTTTACGCCCTGTAATCCGCTCTGATAAACGGTTGTCTTCTTTCTGTATCAATCAAAATCCCGTACTTTTCAGGATGCCGGTAAGCGTTCCCGTGTACCTCTTTTTCGCGATAGCTGCGAAGCTGCTTTAAATCCAGTTCTGCAATAAATATGCCCTCGCTTCCGTCAGCCTGCAAAATGCAGGTATCTCTTGAATCTTCCTGATCCGGCAGATAAGCCACTCCGTCAAAAACACTGGAACCGCCGTTGCAGTCGGGGACGGCGGCGGGATAATTGCAGGTTGCAAT
>JAUNPZ010000184.1 GCA_030536455.1 Lachnospiraceae bacterium
CAATCCGTTCCAAAACCCTCCATCCGGTTCCAGCATGTCTCATTCAGCTATCAGCCGGGGCAGCCGGTCCTGGAAGACGTATCCTTCGCCATCCATCCCGGCGAATGCGCCACTCTGACCGGGCGGACCGGAGCCGGAAAAAGCACCATCTTCCGCCTTCTGCTGGGCCTGTTCCAGCCGGACGCAGGCCATATCACCATCTGCGGCCGAAATCCCATGACCATCCCGGACAGCCAGAAACGAAAGCTCTTCGGCTATGTGGAACAGTCCTTTCATCTCATTCCCGGCACCATAGCCGAACAGATTTCTCTTTTCGACCCGTCCATCAGCCGTGCACAGATTGAACAGGCCGCCAGGCTGACCGGTCTTCACGAAATCATTCTGGCTCTGGAAAATGGATACGATACCCCTGCCGCAGAAAATCTGTTTTCCCAGGGGCAGCTTCAGCTCCTCTCCATCGCAAGAGCCATCGCCGCTGACCCGGAGATTCTTCTGCTGGATGAGATTACCGCAAACCTGGATTCGGACACAGAGCGGCGCGTTATGGACGCTTTGGAGCAGGCCTCCAGGAACCGCACCGTGCTTTCCATCTCTCACCGGCTGTATGAGCGGACCATGGCCGGAAAACTGATTTCGGTTGGGAAGGAGTGATGCTTCTTCCTAACCGCTTTCCTCCCCCTCAGACACAAAAAAAGCGGAAGCCCTTTCTATATAAGGACTTCCACCGCATAATCAAAGCTGCTGACGGGAATCGGACCCGTGACCTCCGCACTACCAATGCGACGCTCTACCGACTGAGCCACAGCAGCATTTTCCATTTTTGCCTTTCGAAATGTTTCCGTTTCAGAAGACTTGTATATAATAGCATGTAAGATTCCATTTGTCAACACACTTTTTCAAAAAAGTTCAAAAAATACAAAAAAAAGCAAAAATACATTTATTTACAAGGAGTGACGCAGATATGCAATATACCTATCCCTCTTACTATTCTTCCTTCCGCTGCACAGGAAGCGCCTGCCCTGACACCTGCTGCGCAGGATGGAACATCGCCATCGACCGGAAGAGTCTGAAAAAATATCGGAACGCCGCCAGGAAACGTTTCTCCCTTTTTCCAAAGCGCACCACCCGAAACGCCGCTTCTTTTTCAAAAAAGCTGGCCCGTTCCATTGATTTTCGCCATGGAACCTTCCGACTCTCCGGCCGCAGATGCCCGTTCCTGGACCAGCAGAACCTCTGTGAAATCTATCAGAATCTGGGAAAGGATTCTTTATGCGGCACCTGCCGCATTTATCCACGGCATCAGGAGGAATACGGAAACCTCCGGGAAATCAGTCTGTCCCTCTCCTGCCCGGAAGCCGCAGGGATTATCCTGAAAAACCCGGACCGGCCGGCCTTTCTCACCCGGCAGACCAGCCGGACCTGTCCACCGGAGGAACGAGTGGACGAAGCTTTGTTAAGCTTTCTCCTATCCGGCAGAAGCACGGTGCTGGAGCTGATCTGGAGGCCTTCCGGCATCCCCATGGCTCTGGCCTTCACCCATGACCTGCAGCGGCGCATCCGGCTGTCACAGACCGCCCCGGAGGACGTATCCCGGTTATCCGGACGCTATCTGAATCCGGAAGCGCCGCACCGTTTCCTCGCACAGCTTCAAAACAAGCAGGCCGCCGCTCTCTCATACAAAACGGAACGGCACTCGGACCGCCACACCAAACAACTGCGCTGGCTGACCGGCTGTATCCGCCTCTTCGCCTCACTGGAACCGGTCGCAGACCAGTGGACGGACCGGATGCACCATCTAAAGCGCGCCGTCTCCGCTGCCAGCCAGACGGAGCTGGACGCATTCTTCACCCGGCCCTGGACCCAGGAGGAACGAAACATCCTGGCCTACTTCATCACCGTATCCTATCCCGGAGCCGTGTACGATGAAAATGTTTTCGGAAATATGCAGCTTTCGCTGGTCAGCCTGCTGATGATTCGCGCGCTCTCTGTTTTTCTCCCCATGCCTCTGGAAAAAGCCGCCTATCTGTATTCCAGGGAAGTGGAAAATTCCGACGCTAATTTAACCGCGCTGGCCGATGCATTCCAAAGCAGTCCATTATACGCTTTCCGCTCCCTTCTGGAGCTGACAGCCCGAATATAAATTCGCTATAACTGCGAAGGTACTGAACGGATATGATTCTCTGCCATATCCACGCAATTTATCATTCCGTATACTTGCTGCCGAAAGAGATGGCCCATTTCACAATTCCATCCTTCTTCGCCTCAAACACCTCGTAGGCCTCCATAATATCCGAAAAATCCGTCCGGTGGGTAATCAGACTCTCCGGATGGATTCGGCCCTCCGCAGTCAGCTTTAAGATCTCATCGCAATGGCCGGCATCCACGCCGCCAGTCTTAAAAATCAGGTTTTTCCCATACATTTCCGGCAGAGGAAGCCGCTGATCCTCCTCATACATTGCAATGAGTCCGACCACGCCATTGGGCCTTGCAAGCCGCCATGCAAGCGAGAACGTATCCTTCCCGCCAGCCACCTCAAACACCGTATCTGCTCCTCGTCCCTCCGTCAGCGCCTTTAACAGCGCCTCCGCCGATTCCCGTTCCGGATTCACCGCCACATCCGCAAGCCCCAGGGACTTCGCCAGCTCCAGGCGCTCCTGGGATATATCAATGGCTGCGATATGCTCCGGCCCATAAAGCCTTGCCGCCATCATCGTGCATAACCCGGCCGGCCCCGCGCCAATCACCGCCACGGTATCCCCCTGACGGATTTCGCCAATCGAGGCTGCCCAATATCCCGTAGACATCAAATCTCCCGTAAACAGCGCCTGCTCATCCGAAACACCCTCCGGTATCCGGTTCAGTCCATTATCCGCAAATGGAATCCGCACATACTCCGCCTGGCCGCCGTCAATCCGGCAGCCTAACGCCCAGCCGCCCTCCGGCGACTGGCAGTTATTCACATATCCCCGTCTGCAGAAGAAACATTCTCCACAGAACGTCTCCACATTCACCGCCACCCGGTCTCCCGGCTTCACCTTCCGAACCGAAGCGCCCACCGCCTCCACAACCCCGACAAACTCATGTCCCAGAATCACTCCCGGCACCGCTCTCGGAACCGCCCCATGCTTGATATGGATATCGCTGGAGCATATGGTAGTCAGCGTCACCCGGATAATCGCATCCGTATCCTTCTGTAATTCCGGAACCGGACGTTCCTCCACACCGATACATCCCGTTCCCTTCCATACAACTGCTTTCATCCTATTCTTTAATATCATGCCGAATCTCCTCCCACGCTTCCGCAATAAAAAAATATACGAAAAACTCCACAAAAAAATTTACGAAAGAATTTTGACTTTTTTTCAAAAACAGCTTGCAAAATTTCAAAACCTGTGCTAATATATTTAAGGCTTGTGAAACGGAAGCGTTTTGAAAGCGAAAATTGTAACATGCTGCTGTGGCTCAGTCGGTAGAGCGTCGCATTGGTAGTGCGGAGGTCACGGGTCCGATTCCCGTCAGCAGCTTAAAAACCTTGATATTCGTCAAGGTTTTTTTGTTGTATAAACACCACATACCCTGCTATTCCAAATCAATTCCAGCCGCTCTCGCAAAATCCGATGAATCTGCCACTTTGGCCGCAAGCAGCACCCATTCATTCAGCCGATCCTCATTCTGTTCCCTTAAAACTGCCTTTTCCAAATCCTCCGGAATATTTCCATGTTCAGAAAGAAGGAGTAATACCGCTCCTGTTTTCCCTTCCGCTTTTCCCTCTGTCCGCTCTTCCACCAGTTCATCCGCAAATATCTCACGCAACGTATCCTTTAACATCCTCGTCTCCGCCTCCTTATGCGTCTCTTTGTTTGCCCGGATTATCAAATCCATTGCAGCCTCATATA
>JAUNPZ010000185.1:0-2214 GCA_030536455.1 Lachnospiraceae bacterium
CATGATAGACAATCACTACGCCAGAGCGCAGTTCGAGCAATACTTAAACAGCTACGACCGAAGCGATGACAAGATAAATCTAAAGGCCGTCCACACCTATGCGGTACTGGATGCCGCCGATGAAATCTGTATCCGGGAGCATTTTTCGGAGGAGGATCATCAGCTTGCCGTCCTGATTGCGCTTCTGCATGATATCGGAAGATTTGAGCAGTTAAAGACCTTCCACAGCTTTGATGACAGGAAGTTCAATCATGCGGATTTTGGGGTGAAGGTGCTGTTTGCGGACGGGATGATTGAGCACTTTATCCGGGACCGGCAGTATGATGAAGTCATTCGGAAGGCGATTCAGTACCATTCGGTTTTCAGCCTAGATGATGTGGATGGATTATCGGAGCGGGAGCTTCTTCACTGCCGGATTATCCGGGATGCGGACAAGCTGGATAATTTTCGGGTGAAGGATACGGAAAAGGTGGAGACGCTGTTTGATGTGCCGGAAGAAGCGGTGGCAGAGGAAAGGATTTCACCGAAGATTCTGGAGGCGATAAGAGCGGAAAAATGTGTGCTTTCCAGCGACCGGGTAACGCATATGGACTGCTGGGTTTCTTACCTGGCCTTCATTTTTGACCTGAATTTCAAGGCAAGCTTTCAGTGGATTCTGGAGCGGGACTATTTGAATCGGAATGTGGACCGGATTGCTTACCGGAATCCGCAGACGAAGCGGGATATGGAGGAGATTCGGGGAATCTGTATGGAATATATAAAGAAACGGGCGGAATAGAACAGGGGGTGCAGCATGGGAATCTATTTGAATCCGAATAATATTGGATTCCAAAAAGTATTGCGGTCTCAAATTTATGTAGATAAAACCGGAATGATAGAAAAATTGAACCAGATTATAGGAACCAATGAACCTATGATTTGTGTCAGCCGACCGCGAAGATTTGGAAAATCCATGGCGGTGAACATGCTGACTGCTTATTACAGTCGGGGATGTGATTCACGAAAACTGTTTGAAGGTTGTGCGATTCGTAAATCAAGGAACTTTGATGAGTATTTAAATCAATATGATGTAATTCAGATGGATATGCAATGGATGATGGGAAATGCAGCAGATGCGGTTAGGAGAAATCCATCGATTCATATAATCCGTTATATTCAGGAGCAGGTCTTAGCTGAATTGGAACAGGCATTTCCTGATGTGCAAAACTTGAAGGCGGGATCATTGTCGGAAGCAATGGTACGGATTAATGGAAATTATGGAACACAGTTTGTTGTTTTGATTGATGAATGGGATACGGTATTCCGAAATGCGAAGGAAAATCAGAATCTTCAGAAGGAGTACATTGAATTTTTAAGAGGATTGTTTAAAGGGATTGCGGCAGAGCGCTGCATTGCACTTGCTTATATAACCGGAATTCTTCCTATAAAAAAATATGGGACGGAATCTGCGTTAAATAATTTTAAAGAGTATACGATGGTTGATCCCGATTATTTTGCAGAGTATGTTGGATTTACGGAGCGGGAAGTGCGTGACTTATGTCAGCAGTACCAAATGGATTTTGATGAAATTAAAAAATGGTATGATGGATATCGTTTTGATAAGGCCGGCCATATCTATAGCCCTCGTTCTGTGATAGAAGCAATGAAGCGAAGAAAATACGGGAGTTATTGGACCAGTACGGAAACGTATGAGTCATTGAAAAATTATATTGTTATGAATTTCGATGGACTAAAGGATGCAGTGAAGCATCTGATTGCCGGAAAGGAGATGCCGATTAATACGGCAAAATTTCAGAATGATATGACTTCAATGAACAGCCGTGATGATGTACTTTCTCTGCTCATACATTTGGGATATTTAGGCTATGATGAAAAAAAAGACTCTGTTTTTATACCGAATGAAGAGGTAAAAAAAGAGTTCGGGAATGCAATTGAAGATACTGGATGGACGGAACTGATTCATCCGGGAACTTCCTTCCGGAAAGGGTTTTGCGGATATAGTGTTTTTGCCTGGAAAAAATTCGGACAAACCGGCACTGATTGTTGAGTTAAAATGGGATAAGACAGCGGATGCTGCGATTGCTCAGATTAAGAAAAAAAGATATGTTCAGGCCATTGAAAACTATACCGGGAAGATTTTGCTGGTCGGTGTAAATTATGATAAAAAGACGAAGAAACATCAATGCTTGATAGAAGTATATCAAAAATAATTCC
>JAUNPZ010000185.1:2314-3872 GCA_030536455.1 Lachnospiraceae bacterium
TATATTTCAGATTTATTCATCAAAAATCGTTACAATCTCCCCATCCAGAATCCGGTTGGTGTTCTTCACAGCACAGAAATTTCCGCACATGCTGCAGGTATCTTCCTTCTCCGGCTTTGCCTCCGCGCGGTAACGGCGGGCCTTCTCCGGGTCCATGCTGAGGGCGAACATCGCTTCCCAATCCAGCTTCTTTCTGGCCTCGCTCATCTGATAATCCCAATCTGCAGCTCCGGGCACTCCCTTGGCGATGTCGGCGGCATGAGCGGCAATCTTGGCGGCGATAATGCCTTCCTTCACATCCTCGGCATTGGGCAGGCGGAGATGCTCAGCCGGGGTTACATAGCAGAGGAATGCGGCTCCGGCAGTAGCAGCGACAGCGCCTCCGATGGCGGCTGTGATATGGTCATAACCAGGCGCAACATCTGTGACCAGAGGTCCGAGAACGTAAAATGGAGCGCCGTGGCACAGGGTTTTCTGGATTTCCATATTGGCGGCAATCTGGTTTAACGGCATGTGGCCGGGGCCTTCGATCATCACCTGAACGTCCTTTTCCCAGGCCCGCTTTGTCAGTTCTCCCAGTGTAATCAGCTCCTCAATCTGAGCAGTATCGGTGGCGTCTGCGATGCATCCCGGACGGCAGGCGTCGCCTAAGCTCATCGTGATGTCGTACTCCTGGCAAATGTCCAGAATCTCGTCATAATGCTCGTAGAACGGATTCTCTTCGCCAGTCATTTCCATCCAGGCAAACATAATGGAGCCGCCTCTGGAAACGATGTTCATCAGACGCTTGTTCTGCTTAAAACGGGCTGCCGTAGCGCGGTTCATACCGCAGTGGATGGTCATGAAATCCACACCGTCCTCCGCATGCATCCGCACGATATCCAGCCATTCTTCGGCCGTAATCTGGCCCAGAGGCTTGTGGTAATAGACTACGGCGTCGTAAATCGGAACGGTTCCAATCATAGCCGGGCAGGTATCCGTCAGCTTCCGGCGGAAGGTTCGGGTATCCCCGTAGGAGCTTAAATCCATGATGGCTTCCGCCCCCATTTCAACTGCGGAGCGGACTTTTTCGTACTCCATATCCACATCCTTCCAGTCACGGGAAACGCCCAGATTGACGTTGATTTTTGTGGTCAGCTTTGCGCCTACGCCGCTGGGACTTAATGCGGTGTGCTTCTTGTTGCAGGGGATGATAACTTCTCCCTTCGCGATTAATTTCCGCAGTTCTTCTGGATTCATATGCTCCTTTTCCGCAACAACCTCCATCTGCGGGGTGAGGATGCCCTGGCGCGCGGCATTCATCTGTGTGGTGTAGTTTGACATCTTTTGGTCCTCCTTAACGTTTGGTTTCTTTCCATTACTCTTCCTGAAAAAAGAAAAACTGCGACATGCAAGAGCGCATATCGCAGTAAAAAAGAACATGTTGGCTCCCTACGTTGGCATTATCCAAATCAGGTTATGGGTCTAAGCGGTATCAGCTTACTCTCAGCCTGCTTTCTGCAAGCTCCCCAGGTGTTTATTTTAGCACGGTGCATGGAAGGCGTCAAGATATTTGTTC
>JAUNPZ010000186.1 GCA_030536455.1 Lachnospiraceae bacterium
GAAAGAACCGCACCAACCGGGCGGCAAAAGCCCTGGGCCTCAATCCCTATGGATGGGGCAGCGGCAAGGGGCATAAGCGCCCGCGGGAGTGCAGGGCAAAGAAAATGGACCCAGCAGGTGGAGCTGCGAAGGTCCGGGAACTTGAAAATTCATCCTTATTGTAAAGGATTTGGAGAGGAAAAGCAAGTATGAATGATAGATTACGGAAAAAGAGAGAGTCGCAGAAGCGGAAGGATATCCATAAGATTCTTGACCTGGTGCTGGATATCAATGGGATGCAGGCATCTCAACAGAAGGTGACAGGAAATCACCCGACAGCATTTTTAGACTTTGCCGGACATATTGGAATATTGACGATTGACGTCAGAAAAAACGGATGGTGTCCTGGTCAGGGTTATGGTGAAAGAGTAGAGGTTGATGTACGCAGCCGTCCGTTTTCCTGTTATTGTCCTGCTGAGCTGGCGGTAGAGAAATTGATGAAACTTAAGAGGGAACTGGCATGAACGGTCAGGCGGAGTATTACGGAATCGGACCGGAGCAGGGGACAATCGTAACAGAAAAAGATGCCTATCGTTATGCCCTGGAGAGATGCCTTTTCGGAACCATGGAAGAGCAGGCAGAATTCAGGGAGATGCTGGTAGAGTGGTTTTATTCTGGAAACTGGATTAAGAAAGAGGAGGAGCAGGATGGAGAACGTACCCAACATTTATGAAAACGGCGGTCAGATGATGGCCGGGCGCAGTACCACAGCAGAGATGGTGGTGAGCAGGCAGGCCCAGGAAGTGCAGGCCGCTATGGTGATTGCGAAGAAATTTCCGCGCAATGAGGTGGAAAGCTTTAATCGTATTATGAGAGCCTGTCAGAGAAAGACTCTGGCGGAACAGGCGATGTATGAGTATCCAAGAGGCGGTACTAAGGTGACCGGCCCGTCCATCCGTCTGGCTGAGGCTATGGCGCAGAACTGGGGCAACTTAGATTTTGGAATCATTGAATTGGAGCAGAAACAGGGGGAATCTCAGGTTATGGCGTATGCATGGGACTTAGAGACGAATACCCGCCAGACTAAGATTTTTTCAGTTCCGCACATCCGGAGCACAAAGAAAGGAAATGTAGCGTTGACAGACCCTCGTGATATTTACGAGATGGTCGCAAACCAGGGAGCGCGCCGGGTGCGCGCCTGCATCCTGGGCGTAATACCGGGCGATGTGATCGATTCAGCGATTGAGCAGTGTGCTAAAACCTTAAGCGGTGCAAGCACGGAGCCGCTGATTGACCGTGTCCGGAAGATGGCAAAGGTTTTTGAGGATGAGTTTGGTGTCACATTGAAGATGATTGAGAAATATTTCGGATGCAGCCATGAAAGCTTTACGGAAAATACATTCATCCGTTTGAAGAATGTATACAAATCTCTTCGGGACGGCATGGCAAAGCGTGAAGATTACTTCGAAATGGCACTTCCGGCAGATGATAAGGAGGTCAGCGACCCGTTTAAGGATAAGGGAAAGGCGGCGGATACGGATGGAGCTGAATCAAAGTAATTATTATGGCAGGGATGCCAATGGGCTTTTCTTTTCTGTATCCCAGTACAAAGACTTCATGAAATGCGAAGCCATGGCTATGGCGAAGATTCGCGGTGAGTATCAGCAGCCGTCCACCAGGGCGCTGCTGGTCGGCTCCTTCGTGGATTCCTACTTTGAAGGAACACTGCCGGAGTTTATGAGGCAGAATCCAGAGATATTTACCCGGAGGAATGAATTGAAAAGCGAGTTCCGTAAGGCGAACGAAATCATCGGACGTGTGGCCGCAGATGCTACCTTTGCCCGGTTCATGAGCGGGGAGAAGCAGAGGATTATGACATTTTCCCTGTTTGGCGTGGAGTGGAAGATGAAGATGGACAGCTATCTTCCCGGTATCTGCATCACAGACCTGAAGGTGGTGGCAAACTTTAAGAGCCTTCCATTGTGGCGCTATGACCTGCAGGGTGCCGTCTATCAGAAAGGCGTGGAGCAGGTGACCGGAGAGAAGCTGCCGTTCTATCTGGCAGCTGCCACAAAAGAGCGGGTGGTGGATCTGGATATCTTCCAGATACCGCAGACCACGTTAAATCTGGCGATGGATGAGATCGGGTTTAGTATCCAGCGCTACATCGATGTGAAGCGCGGCCTGGAACCACCGAAATACTGCGGGCACTGTGATTACTGCAAATCCATAAAGGCGGCCACAATCCGCAATTACAACGAGCTATTGGAAGGATGAGAGAATGAAACTTGTGAAGATTTTAAGTGACAGCGTTCAGATCAGGACGAACCTGTCCGAATTTAAGGATATCCGTATCAATGACCTGCTTCTGGTGTCAGACGGAAGCGTGGACCTGGTAACGATGGTTACCGGGCTTACCGATACAGACTCGGAGGAACGGATTGGCGAGGATGATTTCCTTGGGGAGATTACCGGTATTAAGTCCATCGACTGCTCGATTATCGGAAGCGTCAAATCAGGCCGGTTCGTGAAAGCAATTGATTCGTATCCGACCACCAGCGTGGAAATATCGAAGATTGGTGGCATTGATTTTGCAAGCATGATTGCTCCGGATGCATCACAATGCTTCCCAATCGGAAACTATGCAGCATATAATTGTCCGGCCCTGGTAAACGGCAATAAGTTTTTCCAGCGTCATGCGTGTATCGTGGGAAATACCGGTTCCGGCAAGTCTGAGACAGTGGCAAAGATTCTGGAAGAGACAGCAAAGCTGCCAGGGGCCAATATCGTGGTATTTGATATCCACGGTGAGTACAGCAGGCTTTCCTATGCATCGAATATCCGTATAGGAGAGGATTTCCCGTTCCCGGTCTGGATGTTTGGGTTTCAGGATATCGTGGCCAATATCTTAAAGATTCGAGAGGAATCAGCCACCACGGTCATGACGGCGCTCAGGAAGGCTTATTACCGGGTTTGCCCGGATGGGAAAGAGAATAAGCCGGTATATTTTGACTATCAGAGAATGATTGGTGAGATGGAAGCCATGGACACTCAGACCGTTTGGACCGGCGAGAACTACAAGACTGGAGATAAGGCCGGGCAGCCAAAAACCGTCAAAGGGGAATATAACGGCAAACTGGCTGGTGCCGTGAATCTTTTAAAGGACCGGATGATGGACAGCCGCTACAGCTTCCTGTTCCGTAATGAGCCGCAGAGTTACCTCTATGATGTGATGGAAAAGATTCTGGGAACGGACAGGCCGGTAAAGAACATCGACCTTTCCGGTGTGCCGCATGATGTGGCGCTTCCAATCATCGGGGTTATCTCCAGACTGATTTTTGATATTCAGCGGCAGCAGGACATGGATAACATTCGTCCGGTTACCATTGTGTGTGATGAAGCACATGTTTATATACCGGATAACTTCCAGCTTTCCGCCAGCCAGCGCCGCATGGTGGATGTATTTGAGGATATCGCAAAGGAAGGACGTAAGTTTGGAATCACCCTGTTCCCGGCCACCCAGAGGCCGTCAGAGCTTAATAAGACCATCATCGCCCAGTGTGCCAACTTCATTGTCGGTAAATTAAACAATGAGAATGACAAGAGCCTGATGAAGGGGATGCTCCCGGATGGAGACGCCGCAGTTCTGGATTCCGTGACAATGTTCAGTCCCGGCGAGGTGCTGATTATCGGAGACGCGGTGCCGATACCGTTAAAAATCAAAGTAGAACTGGCCAGGGAACGGCCGGTATCACGGACAATTGATTTCTGGGATGCATGGAGTCAGGAGAAAAGCTGTGATATCTCAGAATTGATTGATAGATATTTGT
>JAUNPZ010000043.1 GCA_030536455.1 Lachnospiraceae bacterium
AGCTTCAGTGCGAGGCCAGATACCGGTATGAGCATGATATGGCGAGTATGAGAGAACTTGGGCGAAAGGAAGGCAGAGAAGAGGGCAAAAAAGAAGGCAAATTAGAAGGCCAGAATGAGGGCTTAGAGATTGGAGTGGTTATCCTGGATGAACTGGAAGCAGGGACGAGCGAGAAGGAGATCCTGGATCAATTGGTACATGAGTTTTCTCTGGCCCCGGAAAGGGCAGAGTATTACTTAAAGCGATATGTACACAGAAGATGAAGAAACGGGCGGATGTGTCATTTCTCCTTGACATTGGAGCGGAAGTCTGCTAAACTTATCACGCTGTAAAGTATGTAACGAGAGGATGAAAGGCCTTAAGCGGCTGTATCCTCTCGTTTTTTGTGAGCTTGTCCGAGATGAGATTCTGGAAATGGAGAATCCAGGTGACTGTGCAGGTGATGAATGGCTGTGTTTTGGGCCGCGATCTGGCAGATGAGGGGGCAGCGCAGGATGAGCTCCGCAGCCGGAAACAGGATAGAGCCGGAATTTCGCCGCGCAGGGTGAAGCTTTGGCGAAAACATGGCAGGGGTGCAAAGGATGCACCGGTGACATCAGTTGGAAATTGCACAGAAACAGAAAGGACAAGGAAAATTAATGGAAACAGTTCGTTTTGAAGATTTAAATTTAAATGAGGAAATTCTCCGGGCGGTAGCGGAGATGGGATTTGAGGAGGCATCCCCGATTCAGGCCCAGGCAATCCCGGCCCAGATGGAAGGCCACGATATGATTGGCCAGGCGCAGACCGGTACGGGAAAGACGGCGGCATTCGGTATTCCGCTGCTTGAAAAGATTGACCCGGAGAACAAGAAGCTGCAGGCAATCGTTCTTCTGCCTACCAGAGAGCTGGCCATCCAGGTGGCGGAGGAGGTGCGCCGCCTGGCGAAGTTTATGCATGGCATCAAGGTGCTCCCGGTCTACGGCGGACAGGATATCGTGCGCCAGATCCGCTCCTTAAAGGACGGCACCCAGGTGGTAATCGGAACTCCGGGCCGTGTGATGGACCACATGAGAAGAAAGACCATCCGGGTGGACCAGGTGCATACTGTGGTGCTGGATGAGGCCGATGAGATGTTAAATATGGGCTTTCTGGAGGATATGGAAACCATCTTAACCCAGCTCCCGGAGGAGCGCCAGACCATTATGTTCTCGGCGACCATGCCGCCTTCGATTGCGGATATCGCGAAGAAGTTCCAGAAGGACCCGGTGATGGTCCGTGTGGTAAAGAAGGAGCTGACCGTTCCGAAGGTAACCCAGTATTATTATGAGGTAAAGCCGAAGAATAAGGTGGAGGTTCTGTGCCGTCTGATGGATTTGTACTCTCCAAAGCTTTCTGTGGTATTCTGCAATACCAAGAAGGGCGTGGATGAGCTGGTGCAGGCGCTGCAGGGCAGAGGTTATTTTGCGGAGGGACTTCACGGCGACTTAAAGCAGGAGCAGCGTGACCGCGTGATGAACGGTTTCCGGAATGGCCGCACCGAGATTCTGGTAGCGACGGATGTGGCAGCCAGAGGCATCGATGTGGATGATGTGGAGGCAGTATTTAACTATGACATCCCCCAGGATGACGAATATTATGTACACCGTATCGGACGTACCGGCCGTGCAGGCCGGGAAGGCAAGGCATTCAGCCTGGTAGTGGGAAAGGAAGTGTATAAGCTTCGCGACATCCAGCGCTACTGCAAGACCAAGATTATCCCGCAGGCGATTCCGTCTCTGGACGATATCACCGATATCAAGGTGGAGAAGACCATCGACCAGGTGCGCGACCTGCTGGAGAGCAGTGACCTGAGCGATATGATTAATATTGTGGAGCAGAAGCTGATTGAGGAAGATTATACGGCGCTTGATTTGGCAGCCGCTCTTCTTAAGATGAGCATGGGCGAGGACAATGAGGACATCATCGACAACTTCGAGACGGCCCGTTCTCTGGATGAGCTGGATACCTACGGACGGGGACGCCGCTATGGACGCGACGGGTACGGCCGTGACGGCAGAGACGGCGGAAGAAGCCGGAGAAGAGGCGCGGTAGAACGTGCGGCGCTGGATTATGTGACCGGCGAGGATATGGCCCGTCTGTTTGTTAATATCGGAAAGAATCAGAAGGTGACGCCGGGTGATATCCTGGGCGCGGTAGCCGGAGAATCCGGCATTCCGGGAAGAGTGGTTGGAAGCATCGACATGTATGACGCCTACACCTTCGTGGAGGTTCCGAGAAAGTATGCGGAGCAGGTGTTATCGGCCATGGAGCATGCAAAGATCAAGGGCAAGAAGGTCCGCCTGGAGCCGGCCAATGACGGCAGAGGCGGGAAGAGACGCTAAACGTCATCAATATGCTGATGCCCCCAGTCGCACAGGGACTGGAGGACAGGCATCAGGGTCAGGCCCCGTTCTAATTCTTTTAACTGTGAGCTGAGCATTTTGTGGGTGACATTCCCCAGAGAACGCTTCAGCTCACTGTATCTTAAAACTTCTTTTTTCCAGAGCCAGAATAAAATGTGTTTCTTCCTTTCCGGTATCGATTTGATACCTTCTCTGCTATGTTTTCCTTTTTGATAGTATCTTTCAAAAAAGTGCATACTTGCTGTTTTCTGCATAAAATATTATCATGGATTCAGAAAGAATACAAGAAGCAGCGTGCGCCTGCAAAAACGGGACGGCATCTGCAGATAGAAGGAGAAGGACGATATGAAAAGAGAGATTGCGGTATTTGATTATGCAGAACACATTATGAAGGAGCTGAACAAGGGGGTGCTGCTGACCACGAAGGCGGACGGCAGAGTGAACACCATGACCATCTCCTGGGGGACTCTGGGAATCGAGTGGGCGAAGCCGATTTTTACGGTGTTTGTAAGGGAGATTCGGTTTACCAGGACCATGCTGGAGAAGAACGGCGAGTTTACCATCAATATTCCTTACGGTGAGGTGGACCGGAAGATTCTGGGCATCGCGGGAACAAAATCCGGGCGCGATATGGATAAAATCAAGGAGCTTTCCCTGACGCCGGAGGAACCGGAGAAGATTTCGGTTCCGGGAATCCGGGAGCTTCCTCTGACGCTGGAATGCCGGGTCATCTATAAACAGAAGCAAGACGGCGCGGCTATTTCGGAAGCGGACCGGGAACGGTTCTATCCGCAGGAGGTGGAAAGCGGATTCCACGGGTCAAACCGGGATTATCATACCGCTTACTACGGGGAAAACGTGGGCGCTTATGTGATTGAGCAGGCGGACAAACCGGAGAGTGCCGAGGCTGCTGTTGACAAGCAAAAAGAAAGAAGATAAACTGGATACATAGTTTGTGCAGAAGGTATGGTTTTACCGGGGGCAGACACTGGGGGAGGCGGAAGATGAAGATAACAGCAAAAGAAAAAGCACTGGAAGCTCTTCGTACCTTGGAGCGCGATGGACAGCTTGCGACAGCAGAACGTGTAGCTGAGAAGATGGATGTTACCAGACAGGTGGCCAGCCATTATCTGACCCGTCTTTTGGAGGAAGGACAGGTAAAACGCACCGGGACAAAGCCGGTATATTGGAACACAGTCAGCAGAGAAGAGCAGACGGACTGCGCAGATGCCGTCTTTTCTTCTTTTATCGGTTATGCCGGAAGCCAGAGGCAGGCAATCCATCAATGCATAGCAGCGGTAAAATATCCGCCGGATGGGCTGAATCTTTTAATTACCGGGGATAGTGGTGTCGGCAAAAGTTATTTGGCACATTTAATCTACCAATATGCGGTAAGAGAACAGATACTTGCAAAGGATGCGCCGTATCTGGTTTTAAACTGCGCGGATTATGCAAATAATCCAGAGCTTTTGTCATCTGCACTTTTTGGGTATACCAAAGGTGCATTTACTGGTGCGGCAGGGAATAAAGAGGGATTGATTGCGGAAGCAGACGGAGGCTATCTTTTTTTGGATGAGGTGCATCGTCTTTCCAGAGAAAATCAGGAAAAATTATTTTTGTTTATGGATACGGGCAGATTCCGGCCGCTTGGGGAAAATAAAATCTGGAAGCGTTCCTGCGTTCGGTTTATTTTTGCGACAACAGAAGACATTGACACGGTGTTTCTGGATACCTTTCGAAGAAGAATCCAGACGCATGTGCATCTGGGATGCTATTCCAAACGGCCGGCCTCTGAAAAATATCAGATGATTCAGATGCTTTATCAGGAAGAAGCAGAAAAAGTTCAGGCTCCGATTCGAATCAAAAAGGAAGTTCTGGGAGCGCTTATCAGTGCAGAACCAAAGGGAAATATCGGGCGGATTAAGAATATTGTAAAGCAGAGCTGTGCGGAAAGCTACTGCCGGGGATCGAATGGAGAAAAACTTGAAATCCGTTTGGCGGATATTGCGCATCTTATGGAAAACTCAGATTTGGAAAAGAAGCCGGTGCTATGGAATTACCTGGAAGATATGACCGTGTCATGCACAGAAGAGAAGGAAAAACTCCGCAGTACGGATATGTGGGACAAGACATATGTGGAACTGGAACGGATTTTGGATACCTGCATGGAGGAAAACAGCTGGAGCGAGTTTTCAAAACGAATAAAAGAATGGTATGCTGACGTACAGAAGGCGGAGAATCTGGATACAGAGTCCTCGGCATTTCGGATGCAGTATGGTATCTTTGTACATGTCTGGAGAGATATTGTAGAGAGAAGGTATGGAATTCAAATGGGAGGAGAGGAAATCCGGGTCTGCTTTTGGCTTTGGTGTCTTTCGGTGAAGACGGAAACAGAGCGTGGGAGTATGGCGCCGAAACGGTCCTCCATTGTAAAAAGAAAATATCCCAGAAGCTGGTATGTGGCCGAGCAGTTCTGCCGGAGCCTGCAGGAACTGGATGAATCGTCGATGAAATCTGCGGTTCCGTTTCTGACGCTGATGCTTTCCGCAAGGATTCCTGAAAATGTGAGGATAAGCGGACTTTTAGCTGCTCATGGGGAGAAGACGGCAAGCAGTATTCAGGCAGTTGTGAATCATCTGTGCGGCACTTATATTCTGGAAGGAATCGACATGCCGATTGACACGGATGTGGAGGAAATTGTATTAAAGGCAAGGGAATATATTAAGACGCAGGTATTTGGAGAAGGTCTGATTCTGATTGTAGATACCGGCTCATTAAGCAGGCTGTATACCTCGGTCCGCAGTTTTTTAAAGGGAGAGCTTCTGGTGATTGATAATCTGACTACTTCTGTGGCATTGGATATCGGACTGAAAATTCAGGCCGGAATGAGTTTTACAGAAATTGCAGAGCGTGCAGAGGCCGGGTATCAGATTTCTGCAAAGTATTATGAAGGCTTTTCGAAGCGGCAGCATATTATCATTTCCTGTATGTCTGGGGCAGGTATTTCCGAAAAGGTCAAAGAAGTGATGGAGACTTATCTGGCACGCGAAGGAATCGAACTGATTACCATGGATTATCGGAAATTAAAAACTGCGATTGCGGAGAACCAGGAAAAATTTTTCCGAAACACGATGCTGGTTATTACGACCAATAATCTGCCGGAAAATTTCCGGATTCCCCATGTCAATATCTATGATATTCTGGATGAGGATGGTGCAAAGAAATTGTGGCCGTATCTGCATGAAAAGATGGAGGCTCATGACTATGAAAAGATGCTGGGGGATTTGTTAAAGCTCTTTTCAAGAGAAGGAGTAGCCGGGCGGCTTCAGTTTTTAAATTCCGTGGTGGTCATCAATGAGGTAGAAGCGGTTTTGAAGCAATACGAAAGTTATTATCACTTTCAAATGAATGGAAAATTAAAACTGAATCTGTATATGCACCTGGCTTTGATGCTGGAGCGTCTGCTGGTTCATCGGGAGGATGAGGAAGAGGAAGAAGTGGTGGATGAGAAGGAAAGACATTTTTATGAGATGTCTCACCGTTTTTTCAATCAGACAGAAGAAAAGTATAACATCCGGGTGAGCCAGTACGAGCTGTCTCTGCTCTATGAACTGCTGAGCCCCATGATTGAAGCCGTGTAAAGCTGTAGAAGGAATGGAACTGAAAACAGACGAATCGAAAAAAATGTGTCTAAATTTTTAGACACATTTTTTCGTTCGGTGAAAACCTCGATAAAATCAGGAAAAAAGAAGCAGAAAAAGAATTGGCACGGAATTTGCTTTAATATATGGTGTAAGAAAAAAATAAAAACTGCGGAGAATGCAGAGAAGGGAAGGAAGAATGAAAAAAGTTGGAATTGCGACCCATGCTCATCTGGCAGACGGGATGAAAAGTGTTCTGGAGATGCTTTTGGGAACGACAGAAGGCATCACGTTCATCAATGCCTACACAGAAGACGGCTGTCTGGAGGACGAGCTGGAACGATTTGCAGCTTCTGTGGAAGAGGACAGCCAGGGAATCCTGTTTACGGATATCTGTGGGGGAAGCGTAAATCAGAAGGCTTATCAGATGGCATCGGCAGAAAGAAAGAACATCATGATTGTGACCGGCTTTAATCTGGCTGCGGTCATTGAGATTGTGATGGCTCCGGACATTATGAGCCGCAGGGAGCTGGAGGAAGTTGTTGCAAGAGCAAAAGAAGAGATGAAGGTCATGCCGGAAAACGTGAAAAAAACAGCGGATGAGGAAGCATTTTTTTAAGAAGGAGGATTAAAAAATGATTGTATGTTTAAGAGTGGACGAGAGATTGATTCATGGACAGGTTGCGATGACCTGGGCAAAGACATTAAAATTGAATGGGCTGGTGGTCGCAAGCGATGAAGCTGCGGCAAATGAAGTGCAGCAGATGACGCTGAAGATGGCGGTTCCGGACGGAATCAAATGCATCATCCGGTCGGTAAAAGGAGTATGTGACATTTTGGATGATACGAGAGCAGCAAATATGCGGCTTATGGTACTGGTTCCAACCGTGCGGGACGCACTGTTTCTGGCAGAACGGTATTCCAATATTGAAATGGTGAATATCGGCAATGCAGGCAAGATGACTGCCGGTGAGGGAAAGAAGATTCTTTCCAAAGAGGTCATGCTGACAGAGGATGAGATTCAGGCATTAAAGGAACTGGTGAAGCGGTATCCGGATACTTTCTTCCAGGCAACACCGGCCAGAGATAAGAAGGCGGCATCCGATATCCTGAAAAATATATAAAGATTGGCCGGAATAAAAAGAGTGTACGCAGAAAGGGGCATAAAAATATGTATGATGCAATCGTAGTAGCAATCGCAGTATTTATCGGTGTGGCAGGGCATGAGCTGCTTGGTATGGCAATGCTCAGCAGACCGATTGTAGTAGCACCGTTAACCGGACTTTTGATGGGAGATTTACAAACCGGACTGATCGTGGGCGCAGCTCTGGAGACGATCTTTATGGGTGTGGTAAACATCGGAATTTCCAGTACAGCAGAACCGGCCCTTGCGGCCGGACTTGCAGCCGCATTTGCCATTAAGCTGGGAGGCAATGTAGACACCATTATTCCGCTGGTATTTCCGCTGGCCGTGCTGGGACTTCAGCTTATGAACATGATCTTTTCTTTTGTGATTGGGCCGTTTGCGCCGAAATTCCGCGAGCTGGCGCTTGAGGGAAAGGACAGACAGATTACCCGGCTTCACTTTGGCTTATGGTTCCTGCATTATGGACTGTATGCGCTGATTCCTTTTTTCGCAGTACTTTTTGGCTCCGATGTAGTACAGAAGATTCTGGAAAGCATTCCGGAGGTGATTATGAACGGTTTAACGGTAGCAGGCAACATGCTCCCTGCAGTTGGTATGGCAATGCTGATGCGCATGCTGTGGGATAATAAGATTGCTGTGTATTTCCTGGCAGGCTTTGTATGTGTTGCCTATCTGAAACTTCCGCTGATTTCCATTGCTGCGCTGGGAATTGTAGTAGCAGTTGTGATGGCGCAGGTGGATTTTCAGATTAAGAATGTCAGCAGGGCAAAGGCAGCGGTAACGAGTGCAGCAGAAACGGATGATAAGGAGGACTTTTTCGCATGAAATTAGGGGCTGATCTTACAAAAGAAGAAAAAAAGATGGTAAATAAGATGTTCTGGCGTTCTGGCGCTATGTATGCGTCGGTCAATCCGGTTACGATGGGCGGCGGCGGTTTCTGCTATGCGATGATGCCGTTTATCAATTACTTTTATAAAAATAATGAGGAAAAGAGGCGGGAAGCATTAGCTCGTCATACTTCTTATTTCAGTACAACCATTCCATGCGCTTCCTTTGTAATGGGAATCGCAGGGTCCATGGAGAAGGAAAACAGTGAAAAAGAAGATTTTGATGCAAACTCGATTACTTCGATTAAAACCAGTTTGATGGGACCTCTGGCTGGAATCGGCGACTCGCTGTTCTGGGGCGTCTGGAGAGTGGTTGCAGCAGGACTTGCCATCGGACTTGCGAATGCAGGGAATATATTTGCTCCAATCCTGTTTTTGCTGGCTTTTAACATTCCCAATGTACTTTGCCGTTATTATGGCGCTTATCTGGGATACTCCCTTGGGTCTCAGTATATTCAGAAGATGTATGCCAACGGATTGATTGAGGTCCTGACGAAAGCGGCAAGTATTGTGGGTCTGATCATGGTAGGAGCGATGACCAGCCAGACCGTGATATTTAAGACCATTTTAAATTTCAGTATGCAGGGACAGTCAGTAATGGATGTGCAGTCTGCGCTGGACAGTATTTTTGTGGGAATTATTCCGCTGATGCTGACATTCGGATGCTTTAAGCTTCTGGAGAAGAAGGTAAGTGTGATTACGCTGATTTTTGGTATCGTTGTACTTGGCATTCTTCTGTCGGTTTTCGGTATCTGCTGATGCAGACGGAACCGGCCGGGAGAGCATATGCCATGGAACAGGAGGATGTTAAGATGACGGATGATTGGGGCAGATGGATGGAAATAAAACGAAATCCATACTTTCAGGTGACGGTCCGGGATGGACGTTATGAAACAGAGAATCCGGTAAGCTATTATCGGACGAAGCTGCCGGATGCAACATTTTCCTTCGATGTGTCGAATCAGAAGGTGCAGGCGAATCTGGATGAATTTGGAACCGTAAAAAATCTCACCTTTTTTCACGGAAATTACCGGATGGAGAGCAAACCGGGGGTTTGGGTGGGCAAGGATTTTGTTCAGGAGCATAATCTGTCTGTTTCCATCGAGCGGAACGGAAGGCGGACGGCTCTGGCAGACAACCGGGGACATGTAGAATCGGATTTGGCCGGAAACCGGTATCCGAGAAGCATCCATTATCTGGATGACTGCCGTGTGGGGCTGCTGACGGCGGCCCCGGTGACCGGGGAAAAAAGCTTTAGCTGTCTGATGCAGTGTGTTGCGGTGACAAATACCTCGGAAGGTTGTCTGACAGGAGCGGTACAGCTGCCTCCGCTGTATGTGAAAAAGTATTCAGATACAAGAAATGTGCTGATTGGAAGCAAGAACGGTATCAATCAAAGAGAGATACCGTTCTGCCTGAAGCCGGGAGAGACGGCGTATGGTGCTGTTTTGTTTGCAGATCCGGATCAGTATCCGGATTTTGAGCGGATTCAGGAAAAGGGGATAAGTGAGTGGCTGGACCGGACCGAGGAATATTTCCGTTCCAGCATAGGCAGTCTTCAGCTGGAATCGGATCCTATGGCCGGGCTTTTGTTTGAACGGGCGTATATGCAGGCGTATGGAGCCTTTGCCATGTCCGGAGAAGGAGATATCCTGGGTTCTAACTGGGGTACCTTCCCGGTGACACCGCATATATGGAATAAAGATATGTATTATTCCGCACTTCCCTCTGCTATTTTAAATCCGGACTGGTGCAGAAAATGCATACTCTGGTTTGACCGATATGGGATTAAATACAAAGGAACGAAATTCGAGGGCGGTATCTTTCATTCATTGAGTAATTCGTTGTCGGTTATCCTTCTTTCCGGAGCTTATTATGATGCTTCCGGCGACCAGAGTTTTTATCGAAATCATCCGGAGCTGTACCGCCGCATGAAGAAAATCCTGAAAACCGTGCTGGACAGCCGGAAAAATGAGGAACCCCATCTGTACCGGACGATATGGATATCAGACGCGTATGCTCTTGGCACTTATCATACCGGAACGAACCTCTGCGTCTGGCGGAGTCTGATGGCACTGGCCAGAATCGGAAGAGAAATTTTTGATGAATCCGAATATGCGGAGTCGCTGGAGAAAGAAGCAAAGCTGGTGAAATCGGATATTGAACGGTATATGACGGTGGATGGAACCTGGGGACGGCAGTATCTGGAGGGAATCTGGATGCCGGAAGCAGGCATGGACAGTCAGGAATGGATGCCGGTGGAGGTTTATCAGAAAGAAATCCTGGATCAGGGCCTGCAGTTTTTGACAGATGTAACAGAAAATGGGAAAATTTGTCTTCGTATGCACGATGGAGAAGAGTCCGATACAACATTGATGGGATATTATGGTTATCAGGATTTTAACTCCCAGTCCCTTCACAATTATGGCTGCTTTGCTGCCAGCAGTGAGAATCCGACCTACAGCCCTTTAAGCAGAGGAATTAAATGGGGAAATCAGTCAGGTGCAACCTTTCCCGGATATTTGTCTGTTTTGCTAAGCGCATCGGACCAGAAAAGCTGGTCTGGAGAGAATGGCCGTTTTAAGGAATTGGAGCGGCTGGCGGATTTAGATGGTTCCTGGTGGTGGTGGCCTTACCGGGTGGGAGCCGAAACCGGAGATGTGGTGCGGATGAACAGCTGCGGGAAATGTGGATGGGCTTCCGGAATTTTTGTAACACTTTGTATAACCGGATTTTTTGGAATCCGTTATGATGGAAGGCAAAGGACACTTTTTGTGAAACCCGTTTCCTATATTGGTTCTTTCAAATGGGAGGGGCTGCGTTATGGAAATGGTGTATTCGATTTAGAATATTGTACCGGAGAGGAGACTTCCGGGAAAAGTCCGGAAGTCAGTTTGAAAATCACCAATAAAAATGATGTCTCGATTCATATAGAGGCAGAGGTCCAGTCAAAAAAGCAGCACAGGGAGGCTGCGCCGGGAAAAGAAATTTTCTTTTCATGGCGTATGGATGAGATTCAGACGGAAAGACAGAAAACAAGCAGAGAAGGAGGAAATCGTACATGAGTTTATTGAGCCAGATTACGGCATTTCATGGGGAGCGCTCCAGGAGCGTAACGCCGGAAAATCCAACGGGAGAGAAAGGAAGAGCCTGTATGGAGGATAGTGCTCTTGGACCGCAGCGAAAAGGAAGAGGGAGCATTCGCCTTCCAATGGGAGAAGAAACTGTAATTGCGGATATCAAAGGGCCGGGAATCATTCGTCATATGTGGATGACGATTCGGGAAAATACGGAAAAGGGCAGCTTTGTAATGCGGGATGTGATTCTTCGTATTTACTGGGATGGAAGTGAAAATCCGGCAGTGGAGGCGCCGATTGGAGATTTTTTCTGCAACGGATTTGGAGAACGCTGTGATGTTAATTCACTTCCGATTGTAGTGAATCCCACCGGGGGCATGAACTGTTATTTTGAGATGCCATTTCACAAAGAAGCAAAAATCACGATGACAAACGAACATCCAAAGGATATTACATCCTTCTTTTACACGATTAATTATGCAGAGGTGGATGCACTGCCGGAGGAGTCTTTGTATTTTCATGCACAGTGGAGGCGGGAGCGTCAGACCAGGCTTCAGGAGGATTATGTGGTTCTGGATTCCGTATCCGGAAAAGGGTATTATGTGGGGACCTATCTCGCGTTGACGGCATTGGAGAGATACTGGTGGGGAGAAGGTGAGATGAAATTTTATCTGGACGGAGATCAGGCATTTCCGACTGTTTCATCTACCGGAACCGAGGATTATTTCGGCGGCGCCTGGGCGTTTCATCAAAAAGATGAGCTGGGACGTCCGTCCGTGAAAAATTACTCTACACTCTTTATGGGCTATCCTTTTTATGAAACGAAAGATAAGACCAGGGTACGGTTTGAAACCGGAAAATTAAATGCGGTTCATGCCTTTGGAGATGATAGTCTTCCGCGTCATGGTTTGTACCGCTGGCATATTCTGGACCCGATTGCATTTCAGGAGGATATCAAAGTGACGCTCCAGCAGATTGGAAATGATGATTTATCCTTGTTTGAACGTTCGGATGATGTGGCAACGGTTGCTTATTGGTATCTGGACAGCCCGGATGGCTTTTCGGAGCGGATTGCAGGGCGGAGAGAGCGGCTCCCCAGGTGATTTTTAAACATCGCCTTGACTCTCCTGCTGGTACTGGGTATACTTAGTATCAGCAGGATTCTTTTTTATATTGGGGAAGAAAGGGGAAACAAATATGATTTTACAAAGCAAGAAGGTATGGATTGCAGGCCAGTTTATTCCGGCACAGCTTGAAGTAGAGGATGGAAAGATCCGGCGGATTTACGGCTACGGGGAAAAGGAGGCCGATATCGAGGTGGATTACGGCAGCCTCCGTCTGGTTCCAGGCTTTATCGACGTACATACCCACGGCGCATATGGATTTGATACCAATGACGCGGAGCCGGAGGGCTTAAGAAACTGGATGAAGAAGATTCCGGAGGAAGGTGTTACCTCCATTCTTCCAACGACCGTAACCCAGATGCCGGATGTATTAACCGCGGCGGTGGCCAATGTGGCCAGGGTGGCAGAGGAAGGCTATGAGGGCGCGGAAATCCTGGGCATCCATTTTGAAGGACCGTATCTGGATATGGAATACAAGGGCGCGCAGCCGCCGGAAGCCATCGCAAAGGCAACGGTAGAGCAGTTCTCCATGTATCAGGAAGCCGCCCACGGCATGATTAAGTACATTACCCTGGCGCCGGAGCTGGATGAGGATTTTGCATTGACCCGCCACTGCAAAGAAACCGGCGTGGTAGTCAGCATGGGACATTCGGCGGCAACCTACGAGCAGTCTCTTCTGGGCATCGCAAACGGCGCAACCTCCATGACCCATGTATATAATGGAATGACGCCTTACCATCACCGGAAGCAGGGCCTGGTAAACACCGCTTTCCGTGTGCGCGAGATTTACGGTGAGGTGATCTGCGACGGCTGTCATTCGGATGTGAATGCATTGAATAACTTCTTCACCGCAAAGGGCCGTGATTTCGGCATTATGATCAGCGACTCCCTTCGGGCAAAGCACTGCCCTCCGGGCGGCGAGTATTCCCTGGGCGGACATGCCATCGAGATTGGGGAGGACGGTCTGGCGCGCTTAAAGGGCACAGACACCATCGCCGGAAGCACGCTTTACATGAACCGTGGACTCCGGATTCTGGTGGAAGAGGCCATGGTGCCATTTGATGTGGCGCTTAATTCCTGTACCGCCAACCCGGCAAGATGCCTGGGCGTAGATGACCGGAAGGGCCATCTGCGGGCCGGCTTCGATGCAGATATCGTGGTGCTGGGGGATGATTATGAGGTGGTGCAGACTTACTGCAAGGGGAAACCGATGCTGTAAGGATTGTATGACGAATCGATAAAAATGTTATGCGGACGTGCGGGAGAACCGGCGTCCGCTTTTCTTATTTCTTACCCCTCTGCACAAAAATCTTACACAACTTTACCCCATCTTTACAATTTCTATACCAAATCATGCTTTCACCTCCTTCTAAAATCCCGTATACTCCAACATGTAAAGCGAAAGACAAAAACAAACGGCAATGAGAGAACCGTAAACATTTTGGAGGAAAAGAAGATTATGAGAAAGAAAACAATCGCAATTGTATGTTCCGCAGTTATGGCTATGAGCGCATTAGCAGGATGCGGAAGCACCGCTTCTGAGACGACCGCAGCAGAGACGACTACTGCAGCTGCAACCACCGCAGCAGAAACCAAGGCAGAGACCACCGCAGCAGAGACCAAGGAAGAAACCACAGCTGAGGCGAAGGCAGAGGAAACCAAGGATTTAAGCGGCTCCGTCAGCATGGTAGGCTCCACTTCCATGGAGAAGTTTGCCAACGCATTAAGCGAAGTATTCATGGAGAAGTACCCGAACGTAACCTTACAGGCTGAGTTCGTAGGCTCCGGCGCAGGCATCGAGGCCGTAGCAAACGGCAGCGCAGATATCGGAAACTCTTCCCGTAACTTAAAGGATGAGGAGAAGGCAAAGGGCGTTGTAGAGAACATCGTAGCAATCGATGGTATCGCAGTTGTAGTTGACCCGGCAAATACGGTAACCGATTTAACCAAGGACCAGTTAGCTTCCATCTACTCCGGCGCAGTAACCAACTGGAGTGAGGTTGGCGGAAGCAATGCTCCGATCGTAGTAGTAGGCCGTGAGTCCGGTTCCGGTACCAGAGGCGCTTTTGAGGAAATCTTAAAGCTGGAAGACCAGTGCAAGTACAGCAACGAGCTGGATTCCACCGGTGCGGTTATGGCAAAGATTGCTTCTACCCCAGGCTCCATCGGTTATGTTTCCCTGGATGTATTAAATGACACCGTTAAGGCATTAAACCTGGAGGGTGTTGAGCCAACCGCAGAAAATATCAAGGCTGGTGACTACTTCTTAAGCCGTCCGTTCGTAATGGCAACCAAGGGCGAAATCAGCGAGCAGAGCGACCTGATTCAGGGACTGTTTGATTTCATCTACTCGGAGGAAGGAACCAAGTTAGTTGAGTCTGTAGGCCTGATTTCCACGAAGTAGTATCGTGATATACGCATAAGAAGGAGAAACGCCATGAACGAATCATTTTCCATCTTCTCTCATCATGGCAGCAAATCCGGAGTTGAGAAAGCTGCTGAGGTGATTTTCACCATCAGCGGCTTTTTCGCGGTATTAGCTGTCGCCTCAATTACCTTATATATGCTGGTAAGCGGTACGCCGGCCCTGTTCCAGGTAGGAATCTGGGATATCCTGTTCGGAACGGTGTGGCAGCCGGAAGCGGCCAATGCCAGCTACGGAATCCTTTATGTAATCCTGACCTCCATCGTGGGAACGGCTCTGGCCATCCTCATCGGCGTTCCGGTAGGCGTGCTGACGGCGGTGTTCCTGGCGGAGGTTGCACCGAAAAAGCTGGCCAATATCGTCCGTCCGGCGGTAGAACTGTTAGCCGGCATCCCGTCCGTTATCTACGGCCTGCTGGGAATCCTGATTTTAAATCCGCTTATGTACAAGCTGGAACTTCGTATTTTTGAAGGCAGCACCACCCATCAGTTTACCGGCGGCGCAAACCTGATCTCAGCGGTTCTGGTGCTGGCCATGATGATTCTGCCCACCGTAATCAATATCAGCGAGTCTGCCATCCGTGCGGTGCCGGGGCATCTAAAGAGCGCCTCCCTGGCGCTGGGAGCCACCCATATCCAGACCATCTTTGAGGTGATTCTTCCGGCAGCGAAGTCCGGTATCGTGACCGCTGTGGTTCTGGGGACGGGACGCGCCATCGGCGAGGCCATGGCAATCAGCCTGGTATCCGGTTCTGCGGTGAATGTGCCGCTGCCATTTAACTCCGTGCGTTTCCTGACTACGGCTATCGTGTCGGAGATGTCCTACTCCTCCGGTCTTCACCGGAAGGTGCTGTTTACCATCGGTTTAGTATTATTTGCATTTATTATGATTATCAACGTGAGCCTGACCAAGCTTCTGAAGAAGAGCAATGTGGAAGCAGAGGATGCAGGAAAGAAGGGAAAGGAGAAATAAGCTATGACCAGTGAAGCTGTAATTGCCGTTCATAAGGATTCCGTTGTGACGCAGAGCATTCAGGGAAAACACGTCCGCACCTCAGATGTGATTTTAACCGGGCTGATTTATCTTTCTGCCTCGATTTCCATCCTTCTGTTAATCGGAATCATGGGCTATGTGTTTGTACGGGGAATCCCCATGGTAAACTGGGAATTTTTATCCTCCGTGCCAAGTTCCCTGAAGGGAACCTTCGGTATTCTGGGAAATATCGTGAATACCTTATATATCGTCGTGATTACCCTGCTGATTGCCACTCCTCTGGGAATCGGCGCAGCGATTTACTTAAATGAATATGCGAAGCCGGGAAAGGCGGTAAGGCTGATTGAGTTTACCACCGAGACGCTGTCCGGTATTCCTTCTATCATATTCGGTCTGTTCGGAATGGTATTCTTCGGCAATACCATGCATCTGGGATATTCCATTCTGACCGGCGCTCTGACACTGGCTTTGATGGTGCTTCCGTTAATTACCAGAACCACTCAGGAAGCGTTAAAGACGGTGCCGGACAGCTACCGCAGCGGCGCCCTGGGAATCGGCGCTACCAAATGGTACATGATCCGGACCATCCTTCTTCCCAGCGCCATGCCGGGTATCATCACCGGCGTGATTCTGGCAATCGGACGTATCGTGGGAGAGTCGGCGGCGCTGTTATTTACCGCAGGAAGCGGCTTTATCCTGCCGAAGAACTTCTTCGGGAAGGTTCTGGAATCCGGCGGCACCCTGACCATCCAGTTATATCTCTGCATGCAGAAGGCGCAGTACAAGGAAGCGTTCGGAATCGCAGTGGTGCTTCTGGTTATCGTATTAGGAATCAATGGACTGGCAAAGTATCTTTCTCATCGGTTTAATGTGGAGAAATAGGAGAAAAAATTTTGGAGGAAGCTATGACAAAGGCAAAAATCGTAACCCAGCATCTGAACCTGTATTACGGTCAGAATCATGCATTGAAGGATATTAATTTAGATATTTATGAAAAGAAGATTACCGCATTTATCGGACCCTCCGGCTGCGGAAAATCCACTTATTTAAAGACCTTAAACCGGATGAATGATCTGGTGGACAGCGTCCGCATCGAAGGAACGGTGCTTTTGGACGAGGAGGATATCTACAGTCCGCAGGTGGACACCACCCTGCTCCGGAAGAAAATCGGCATGGTATTCCAGCAGCCGAACCCATTTCCAATGAGCATCTATGACAACGTGGCATACGGACCGAGAATCCACGGCATCAAGGGTAAGGCAGAGCTGGATGAGATCGTGGAGAGAAGTCTTCGCGGCGCAGCTCTCTGGGATGAGGTGCACGACCGCTTAAAGAAATCGGCCCTTGGCCTGTCCGGCGGACAGCAGCAGAGACTCTGCATCGCCAGAGCCCTGGCCGTAGAGCCGGAGGTGATTCTGATGGATGAGCCGACTTCCGCTCTGGACCCGATTTCCACGCTGAAAATCGAGGATCTGATGGATGAGCTGAAGCAGAAGTATACGGTGGCCATCGTAACCCACAACATGCAGCAGGCGGCCCGTATCGCAGACTACACCGCATTTTTCCTGGTAGGCGAGGTGGTAGAGTATGCGCCGACCAACGAGCTGTTCGCGATGCCGAAGGACAAACGTACCGAGGACTACATCACCGGACGGTTCGGCTGATGGATGATTGACACAGTAGATTGAGAGGAGTAATGAAATCATGCGGATTACTTATGAACATGAGCTTCAGGAACTGAATCGGGAGTTAAAGGAGATGTCCCATCGGGTGGCGAATGCCATCGAGCAGACCTTCATGGCCTTTGTGACGGAAAATCACGCCATGGCGGAGGAGGTCATCCGCGGAGACCGCACCATCAATGACATGGAGCGGACCATCGAATCCCGCTGTCTGTCCCTGATCTTAAAGCAGACCCCGGTGGCGGGGGACCTGCGGGTGGTATCCACCGCGCTGAAGGTGGTTACAGACTTAGAGCGGATTGGCGACCATGCCTCCGACATCGCGGAGCTGATTATCCGGATGCACGGGGACCATGTATTTGAACTGATTCCCCATCTTCCGATTATGGCAAATGAGGCCAAGGAGATGCTCCGGGATTCCATCGAGGCGTTTATCGCCCAGGATGACCAGCTTGCGGAGACCATCGTAAAGCGGGATGACAAGGTAGACCAGTTGTTTAACCAGACCAAGACCGATGTGGCGGAGCTGTTAAAGACCAGCAAGGATACAGATACCATCGACAACGCCATCGACCTTCTGATGGTAGCCAAGTACCTGGAGCGAATCGGGGACCATGCGGTAAATATCTGCGAGTGGACCCAGTTCTCCCGGACCGGCGCAGTAAAGAATGTAAGAATTTTGTAACAGCCATTATCGTTTGATTGGACGGCAGCCCTTTGCTTCGGGGACATGCCGAAAATAATCTTTCTTCTCTATACAGCAGGGAATTCCCGCCCTGCGAAAAAGTCCCGGACTGTGACCGCAGCCTGGGATTTTTTTATGCTTGACATTTACCTTGGATGAAGGTTTATATTGAACCGGTAGCACATAGAGTTGAACAAAGAAGGGAGCCTGTATGTTTAAAATTAAAGAAGTTGCTGACCAGTTTCAGATAAACAGCAATGCGCTGCGGTTTTATGAAAACAAAGGATTAATTCATCCGGTTCGAGATACGAATGGATATCGTATGTATTCGTCGGAAGAGGTGGTACGGCTGCAGTTGATTATCCTGCTTCGTAAAATGGATTTTTCAATTGATATGATTGCACAGTTGTTAGAAAATAAGAAAGAACCAATTGACTTATTTTTACAGCAATACCAGATAGTGAATGATCATATTCATTCGATGACATTAGTAAAAAATTCACTGGAAAAATGTGTTTCTTTAATGTTTAACTCGAATCAATTTACGGAACCGATTCTTTCTTGTATGCGGGAGACATCGGCTTTGCTGGCGAAAACGAATCAATGGGAAGACAAGTGGGGGTTTGATGACTGGGCATCCTGCTATGATGAGGACATTCGAAAGGACAGGCAGGGCTTGGCATTTTACAAGCATTATGATAAGGTGATTCGCCGCATGGCAGAGAAAACGAATCAGACAATGGGAAAAACATTGGAAATTGGAGTTGGAACAGGCAATTTAGCTGGTCAGCTTCTTTGCACACAAGATATTACAGGAATTGACCAATCTGCAAATATGTTGAAAGAAGCAAAGAAAAAATATCCGGATTTAAAAGTATATATGGGGACATTTCTTCAAATACCGTTTTCAAATGAAGTGTTTGACAATGTTATTTCATCTTATGCGTTTCATCATTGTAATGAAGAGGAGAAGCTGCTGGCATTAAATGAGATGAAGCGGGTGTTAAAGCCGAATGGACGAATCATAATAGCTGACCTGATGTTTGAAACAAAAGAGGCAAGAGCGGAATTTGAAAAATATTGTTCGCCGGAGGAAAAACGAGATTTGCAAGATGAATATTTTGCAGATCTCTCAAAATTAGAGCACTTGTTTGAAGATGCGGGATTTGTTTGTACAAAAGAACAAATTGATGACTTGATATGGATTGTCACAGCGCAGCGTTTTGTTTGAACATGACTGAAAAAATGGGGCTGCGCTGAGACTTTTTTGCAGGTGACTATATTCTGCCATGCTGCTTTCGAAATTGATTCGGAGACATCCCTTTCACCTTCTTAAATACATCCCCGAAGTAATTCCCATCGGAAAAGCCGCAGGCCAGTGCCACCTCCGTGATGGACAAGGTGCTGTTGGCCAGCAGGTCTTCGCTGTCCTGAATCCGTACACGAATCAGATACTCCTTAAAGCCAAACCCGGTGACCTGGCGGAATTTCCGGGAAAAATAGGTGGGACTCATATGAGCGGTTTCCGCCGCGTCCTCTAAGGTGACGGCTTCCCGGCGGCGGGTGTAGATGTAGCGGGCGGCTTCCTGGATGGAATGCTCGGAGGGATTTAACACCTGTGGGGCCGGGGACGGCTCCTGGCAGCGTCCAAGCAGGGTAAGGAGCTGAAACAGCAGGGTCTTAATCTGCAGGGAGGAATACTCGTCGGCGTTTTCCGATTCCTGTTCCATCTGGAAGAACAGACGCCGGACCGAGGACTGCTCCCGGACCGGAATCGACATCTTCTGCCGGGAGAAGATGCGGTCGAAGTGTTCTCTGGAACAGCTGTTTAAAAAGAACTGCACCGATTCCGGGGTGAAATTCACAGTAAAACGTTCGGCCGTGGTCTGCTCACTGTAGAGTACCTTGTGAATCTGGTGGGGCGGAATCAGAATCATGTCGCCTGGATTGACATGGTAAATGGTATGGTTAAAGAAAAACTTGGCGTGGCCGGACAGCAGGTAGTAAAGCTCGTAATATGGGTGGTAGTGAGGCTGGAACATCACAAACCCGGAGGTGCGCCGGGCGCGCTCGACTAAAACCTCATCGATAAAGGCATCGGAGCGGTTTCGGAATGCAGCATCGGACATGGCGTGTGGAACTCCTTTCCAGAGGGATGAAAAAACAAAGGAATATGATAAAAAAACAGTAATATATCGGGATAAAGGCAGAAAAACCGTATCTTTTCCATTATTTTTGTTATATCATAAAACTGTTTTTATGTAAAGAGCAGGTATAAGAACGGTTATAAACAGATGGAAATGGATATGGAGGAAATATATGAAAGCTGCATTATCTCAAAAAGACGAAAAATTCCGTGAGTTTTCCTTAAATGGTCCCATGGGAAGGGTAATTTTCTATGTTTGTTTTCCGCTGGCTCTGTATCAGAGTCTGAGTCAGCTTTTTAAGATTCTGGACACCATGATGGCGGCCCACATCAGCGCAACGGCGGTGTCGGCGGTAGCCTATCTGTCCCAGATTAACATGATGATTTCGGCTTTGGGCGGCGGTCTGGCGGTAGGCGCCAGCATCAAGGTCAGTGAGGCCTACGGGGCAGGGGATTTTGAACTGGTGAAGAAGCGGGTCAGCACCATGTTTGCCATGTGCGCCATTCTGGGCGGAGCGCTGCTTCTGGTCATGGTGCCGACGACCCCTCAGTTTCTTCGGCTGATGAACACGCCGGAGGAGTTTATCGCAGAAGGAAGCACATATTTTGTCCTGGAGCTGATTGGTCTGGTGATTACCTTCTTTAACAATGTTTACATCGCCATCGAGCGGGCCAGAGGGAATTCCAAGCGGATCCTAAACCTGAATATGGCGGTAATCGGAGTAAAATTAGCGCTGACGGCCTGGTTCGTCTATGGGCTCCACGGCGGAATCAATATGATTGCCTTTGCGACCATCATCTCCCAGAGCCTGCTCCTGCTTGCGGCGCTGGCGAACATGAATCAGAGCGGCAATGCGTTTGGATTTTCCATGAAGGCGATTTCCTTCCGCCGGAACGTGGTCAAGCCTATGGTCATCCTGTCCATCCCGGTTATTGCGGAAAAGATTGCATTCTCCATGGGGAAGGTGGTAATCAATTCCATGAGCACGGTATATGGAACCCTGACCGTAGGTGCACTGGGAATCTCCAATAATATCGGAGGCATCACCACCATGCCGCAGAATGGATTCCAGGAGGGCTGTTCAGCGGTCATCAGCCAGAATCTGGGCGGAGGAAAGCCGGAGCGCGCGGTTTCCGCATTCAAATGGACGCTGTTTATCAACACGGTAATCGGCTTCGTGTTAATGAGCCTGTCGGTAATCTTCCTGGGACCGCTTTCCCGCTTTTTTGCCGGGGATGATGTGGTGTTTGCGGGAATGATTGCCGAAATCTACCGTTACGAGGCGCTGGCCGCCATCCCTCTGGGAGTAAATGCGGCGGTGATGGGATTCTTATATGGATTCGGAAAGACGAAAATTACGCTGGTGATGAATTTCTGCCGGGTGTTCGTGTTCCGGATTCCGGTTCTCTGGGCCCTTCAGCAGTTTACGGACATCGGAAATGCCAGCGCCGGAATCGTGATGGCGGTCAGCAACATCGCAAGCGGTGTGCTGGCGGTAATCGTGGTAATAATCGAGCTTCGGAAGGTATGCAGAAGGTATGGGATTTCATTTTGGAATGAGTGTATAGTCAGGGAGAAGGCATATGAAGAAAGCAGAGCTTAAGGAAGCGATTCTGGAACAGATAAAGCGGCCGGACATCCCGGAACGGGAATATCCGGCTCAGGATTTTGGCATACAGCCGGACCGGGAGGAGATACAGACCGGCCTGCTGCAGAGGGCGGTGGATGCCATCAGTAAAAACGGCGGCGGGCGGCTGGTTCTTCCGGCGGGACGGTACCGCACCGGAGCGCTGGAGCTGAAGAGCCGGGTGGAGCTGCACCTTCAGAGCCGTGACACGGTTCTTGCATTTGTCAATGAGGAGCCGGAACTTCATTATCCGGTGGTGTTCGTCCACTGGGAGGCATCCCCCTGCTATAATTTCAGCCCCTTGATTTATGCCTGCGGCGCTCACGACATTGCGGTGACCGGGGAAGGCACACTGGATGGAGGGGCGGATGCGGACCATTGGTGGAACTGGCATCATCAGGTGGAGGATGCATGGTCCTCCAATGACACAGACCTGCAGCTTGCGGACCGGGGGGAGCTTCGCCGGATGAATCTGGAGGGCGTCCCGGTGGAGCAGCGGGTGTTCGGGCCGGGACATTATCTGCGCCCCAACTTCGTTCAGCTTATCCGCTGTGAGCGGGTGCTGCTCCAGGGCTTTACGCTGAAAAACAGTCCCATGTGGCAGTTAAATCCGGTCATGTGCCGGAGCCTGACCGTGGACGGCGTGACCATGTCCAGCCACGGTGCCAATAATGACGGCTGCGACCCGGAAAGCTGCAGCGGAGTTCACATCTGCAATTGCCGTTTTGATACCGGGGATGACTGCATCAGCCTGAAATCCGGCCGTGACCGGGACGGCCGTCTGGCGAATGTACCCTGCGAAGATGTGCTGATTGAGAACAATGAGTTTGCCGACGGTCACGGAGGCGTGGCGCTGGGAAGCGAGATGAGCGGAGGAATCCGCCGGGTCCTGGCGGTGAACAACCGGTTCAGCAGCCCGAATCTGACCTACGCCCTGCGCTTAAAGACCAATGCCCGGAGAGGCGGAAGCGTGGAGGATGTGATTCTGGCGGACAGCGTGATGGACCATGTCCACGGCGCAGCCGTCCACGGGACCATGCTGTATGAGGATGGAAGAAACGGGGATGACCTGCCGGTTTTTAAAAACATTACCATCGAAAATATCACCGCCCACGGCGGGGATTACGGAATCTTTCTGGAGGCCTTCGACGAGGTGCCGATTACCGGCCTGACGCTTCGGAACATCCGGATAGACGGAGCCGCAAAACCGATGCGGAGCATGAACTGGGAGAACCCGGTGATTGAGAATGTAGTGATTAACGGACAGCGGTTCCCAAGACCGGGCAGTGTCCGCATCCTGGGCGTGACGGAGCCGGGCGCTGTGGTGGAGGCCCATGTTCAGGCCTGCGGCCTGGATACCGCCTGCCGTTTCCTCTGGGAGAGCTCTGCGGATGGGTCCGGGTGGAGGATGGAATCGGAGGGAAAGTCCTTTTCGGTTCCGGAGGCAGCGGCTTTCGTGCGGGTGACGGCAGTCTCGGAGCCGGACGGAAAGGCGGTCAGCCGCCCTTACCGGGTGCTGAAGGCGGAAATGCCGATGGAAGTACCGATGAAAATGCCGATGGAGATGCCGAT
>JAUNPZ010000187.1 GCA_030536455.1 Lachnospiraceae bacterium
GCTTTCTGTGCCGGAACGGGAGTTTTCTGCGCTGGAACCAGACGTTTTTGCATCGAAGCCGGATGCTTTTTCGCGGGGCTTGGGGATGCGCAGGTCAGATATGATTTTCATCGGAATGGCTGCCCTGAGGGACCCGCTGGGGCCGGAGACAAAGGCAGCGGTGGAGGCAGCAAAGGGCGCGGGAATCCGGCCGGTGATGATAACCGGAGACCATCCGGTGACAGCCGCATCCATTGCCCGAAAAGCGGGGATACTGGAGCCGGGAGGCCTTACGGTAACCGGACCGGAGCTGGATGCCATGGGGCAGGGAGAGCTTTCCGAAAAGCTGGAGCAGATATCGGTTTATGCCAGGGTTACGCCGGAGCATAAGCTGCGAATCGTGGAGGCGTGGCAGAGAAAGGGCCGGATTACGGCCATGACCGGAGACGGGGTGAATGATGCACCCGCCTTAAAAAAAGCGGATATTGGAATTGCAATGGGAAAGAATGGAACGGAGGTTTCGAAAGACGCAGCGGCCATGATTCTGGCCGATGATAATTTCGCCACCATTATCAAGGCAGTGGCGAATGGAAGGAATGTGTACCGGAACATCAAAAATGCCATCGGCTTTCTCCTTTCCGGAAATATGGCCGGGATTTTTTGTGTTCTGTATGCTTCGTTCCTGGCGCTTCCCATGCCTTTTCTTCCGGTTCATCTGCTTTTCATTAATCTGGTCACGGACTCTCTCCCGGCCCTTGCCATCGGCATGGAGCCGCCGGAGGAGGGGCTTTTAAGGCAGAAGCCCAGAGACGGAAAGGAAGGAATCCTGACCGTGCATTTTGTAAAAGATTTGCTGGTACAGGGACTGTTAATTGCCGCCTGCACCATGGCGGCTTACCGGATGGGGCTGGCGGCAGCGCCAGGCAGCCCCATGACAGCCGCTGCCATTTCCAGAACGGCGGAAGGCGTGGCCAGCACCATGGCCTTTACCACCCTGACGCTGGCGCGGCTGTTCCACGGCTTTAACTGCCGCAGCGCCCATTCCATCCTCTGGCTGGGACTGGGAAGTAATTTGTACAGTGTCATGGCCTTTGAGGCGGGAGTGGTTCTTTTGGCGGCAGTTCTGTTTGTACCGGGACTGCAGACGCTGTTTGCGGCTGCAGATTTAACGCTGCTGGAAATCGGGGCGGTTTTTGCGTGTGCGCTGGTGCCGACGATTCTCATACAGGCGCAGAAGATGCTGCGGGAGGGGCGGAACTAATTTTTGCTGCATTTTTTTGCCGAATTATTTCACCGGATTCGAAAGCGTTCCGATTCCCTCTACAATACATTCCACCACATCCCCGCTCTTTAAAAACTTCGGAGGATGGAAGCCCATGCCCACACCGGCCGGGGTGCCCATGGAGATGATGGTTCCGGCTTTCAGGGTCATTCCCTGGGAAAGCTCGCTGATCACATGGTCGATTCCGAAAATCAGCAGTCCGGTATTGCTGTTCTGCCGCAGCTCCCCATTTACCTTAGACTGGATGTCCAGTGCCGGGGGATAGGTGAAGGAATCGGCAGTGGCGATGCACGGTCCCATGGGAACGAAGCCGTCCAGACTCTTTCCGAAATACCACTGCTTATGGCGGTTCTGGATGGTGCGGGCGCTTACGTCATTGAGGATGGTGTAGCCGAAAACATAATCCTTTGCCTGGTCTGCCGGAACATTCTTCGCGTCCTTTTTGATGATGACGGCCAGCTCGGACTCATAATCCAGGCTGTCCACAATATCAAAATGGCCATCAATGCAGTCACCTGGATTCACTGCCTCGTTCACACGCTTGGAGAAGTAAACGGCGTAAGGCCGTTCACCGTTAAATTCCTCCTTCTTAAAACGGGCGGATTCCTCCGCGTGGGCCATGTAGTTGATTCCCAGGCAGATGATGTCCTGCTTCGGATTTGGAATCGGAGCCAGAAGCTTGACTTCAGATATCGGAGCGGCTCCGGCCACCTGCTCCGGCTCCTGGGAAACGCCGTGGGCGATTCGCTGCATCTCGCCCTCGCTGATTTCTTCGATTAACTGCTGCATGGTGGTATAGTCAATTTCAAAGGATTTTAATGGGTAGACAAACGTCTCGTCCCGGTTCAGAACGCCGAGCTGGGCGGAAAAACGGTCTGCCTGATAGGTTACAAATTTCATGGGTTGTCCTCCTGATGGATGCTTATGATTTTTTGTATATAATTTCTTCCTTTATCATAGCACAGGATGAAAGAAATAAAAATCCTATATTTGCTTCTGGTGATTTAATTAATTGCGTACCAGCAGGATACGGCCTTTTTATAAGATAATCGAGTTAAGGGAATGCACCGGAATGAACCGGGTGCAGTTCTGCGAGTATTTTCAGATTCCCTACCGGACGGTATCAGACGGAACATTTTCCAAACGAAGGAAACGAAATAAGTGTTGATTGATTATGCAGAAATTTCAGGTTATAATATTTCTGAGGTCATATACCTTTGGAAATAGCATTAGAATTTCCTGAAAATGCACAAAAGGAGGTATATGGTTGTGGACACAGAAATAAAAAGTGCGGTTAATGCAGCAGATAAGGACGTACAGTATGATGAAAGGACAAAACGTCTGCTAGGGAATAAGATTATTCTGGCGCATATATTGGCAAAGGATAGTCTGCTTGGTTCTTATCCATGGAAAGGTTGGCTTGACCTGCTGAGTACACTGTTGTCGATGGAACTTTCTGCTGCTGAAAAATTGAAAATTATAGAGAACGAGTATCGTATTGCAGTAGATGATAGAATAAGAGAGGACGTGAGCGCTATGTGTAATTTATCACAGGGAATCAGAGAAAAAGGCGGAGATGAAAGAGAAGAAAAAATTATACGGAATATGCATAAAAAAGGTTACACATTGGAGCAGATAGCAGATGTGACAGAAAAAAACATAAACGAAATCCAGACGATTATCGAGAAAAGAGAGCCGGTATTGGCATAATGAGGTAGTTTAATAATAGAAGCAGTGAACCAGTTTTTGCAAAAAGTCGGTTTACTGCTTTTTCTTAATAAGATGAATCAACGCATTGCGTTTTTGCAAAAAACATGATATAATAAACGCAACGCGTTTAAAATGTGTGAGGTGGATGAATATGGATAAACAGAAAAAAATAATCGAGTTAAGGGAAAGCACCGGGATGAACCGGGTGCAGTTCTGCGAGTATTTTCAGATTCCCTACCGGACGGTATCAGACTGGGAGAAAGATGTGCGCCATGCCCCGGATTATGTGCTGCGGCTTCTGGAGTATTATATTCGGATGGAAGGCCTGATGAAAAAAGGTATGGGCTTACCAGAAGAAGTACAGGGTAGAGAGGAAGATGAGAATGGGCTGTGATTACAGGAGGAGTAATGGGGAAGATAGTTACAGACACAATTCATGCCAATGGAATTGATATTGGAATTTATACACAGGACTTTGAAAACGAATTTATCTCATTGACGGATATTGCTCGATATAAAAGTGATGACCCAACGGCAGTTATACAAAATTGGATGAGAAATCGAGACGTGATAGAATTTTTGGGATTATGGGAAAGACTGCATAATCCCGATTTTAAACCCCTCGAATTCGAGGGGTTTAAAAAGCAGGCGGGAGCAAATGCATTTACAATGTCAGCCAAAAAGTGGATAGAAGC
>JAUNPZ010000188.1 GCA_030536455.1 Lachnospiraceae bacterium
CAGTACACAGCCGTGAAGCAGACGGACAGAAGCAAGGAACGACTTGTGAGCGAATCGAGAAGTTGGTTTGCGTTCAGGCTACCGGAGAAACGGTAAAAATCCCGTTTACAAAACGGAATTTTCAGCGGACTTTGTTTGAGAAAATGTGCATCAAGCACATTTTCGAGTTGTCCGCGGCAGTTACGCAGGCAGAATGAATGCTTACCAACTTCCGATGAGAGAACCGGAGCGACGGCTTCTGTCCGTCTGCTTCACGGCGTATGTGATTTTTGGTTGCTTCGCAGGAAAAAATGCGGTATCCCCTGCCGGGGACGCGTGATTTTGGTTGCTTCGCAAGATAAGCTGAGGTATAATCAAGCAATATTGCGGCGGGATGGGAGAAATTCTGCCGGAAATGGAGAGGAGAATTCACTTTATGATTAAATTAGAACGCGCCTGCGTGATGAATCTGGAAAATGCCATGAGAGGCGCCAGAAACCCCATGAACAGCTGGGGGCGGATGGACAGCTTTTATGACGAGAATCACCAGTATGTGCTGGGGCCGAACGACCTGGACCTGGCGAAGCGCCTGCGCCGCGCCGGAAGCGATCACCGCAAGTTCCTGCGCCAGGTGTTTGTATCGGTGGACATCACCGCGCCCATGTACTGGTGGAAGGAATATGACACATATAAGGTTGCAACGGTGGCCAACTCCACCAGCACCATGCATAAGATTCACAGCAAGCCCTTTGCCAGAGAGGATTTCAGCCTGGACCATATGACAGAGGAAACCCTGGCATTTATGGACCAGGTGATCGGAAAGCTGGAGGAAATCCGCCTTCGCTATGTGGAGGAGGGAAAGAAGAAGGAGGACTGGTACGATATGATTCAGCTCCTGCCCTCCAGCTACAACCAGATGCGGACCTGTTCCTTTAATTATGAAACATTAATCAATATTTATTACGCCAGAAAAGCCCACAAGCTGGCGGAATGGCATACCTTTTGTGACTGGATCAAAACCCTTCCTTATGCAGAGGAACTGATTATCGCAGAGGAAAGTGCGGAGGAAAACTAGATGAATTTAATCGTGGCAGTGGATAAAAACTGGGCAATCGGCTATCAGGGCAGCACCCTGGTGAACATTCCGGCGGACCAGAAGATGTTCCGGGAGGAGACTACCGGAAAGGTAGTGGTCATGGGGCGGAAGACGCTGGAAAGCCTGCCGGGCGGGCAGCCGCTGGCAAAGCGTCTGAATCTGGTATTGTCCCGCGACCCGGAATACCGGGTGAAGGGCGCTGTTATCTGCAAAAGCCTGGAGGAAGCCTTGAAGGAATGCGGAAAATATCCGACGGAGGAGGTTTTCGTGGCAGGCGGACAGGAGATTTATCAGATGTTCCTTCCTTACTGCGATGTGGCGCATGTGACCTATATCGATTACGAGTACCGTGCGGACACCTATTTCCCAAATCTGGACAAGGACCCGGAGTGGGTGCTTGCGGCGGAAAGCGAGGAGCAGACCTATTTTGATTTATGCTATGAATTCCGGATGTACTGCAGAAAATCCGCGTTAAAGAGGATTGCAGCGGAGCTGAAGCAGGGGAAAGGGAAGGCCTGACCCGCAAAATCCGTCAGGAAATGCAAAATTTCGTGTAATTCGTGCAAATTGATACTGTACAATTCAAAAAATCGTGGTAAGATAGGGTTTAAAAAATAAGAAGCCATTGATGAAACCTAAAAATTTGTTAGAAAATAAACGATAACCTAAAAGTTATTGTATATTTTGGCGTTCTGTGGTAGGATGTAGATAGCGGAAAGAAAAGCACGTTTTGGTTTCTGCGGCAGAACCCGGAGAGAAAGGGGAAGAAGCATGGGAGAGGCGAGAACAAGACTGGAAAATCAGGATTTAATTCTGGAGATAGACGCACACGGCGGCGAGCTGAGCCGGATTTATGACAAGAATCATGGAAGAGAAGTGCTGTGGGAGGCGGAGCCGTCTGTCTGGGGACGCCACGCGCCGATTCTGTTTCCATTTGTCGGAAAGGTGTCTGGCGGAGTTTATCGTTTCCAGGGCAGCACATACAAGATGGGCCAGCACGGGTTTGCCCGTGATATGGACTTTGCCCTGCTGTCAAAGACGGAGGATGAGGTCTGGTATACGCTGAGCAGCACAGAGGAAACCCGGAAGAAGTATCCATTTTCCTTCCGTCTGGAGACCGGACATCGTCTGGATGGAAACCGGATTCATGTAATGTGGAAGGTGGTAAATACCGGCGAGGATACCATGTATTTTATGCTGGGCGGCCATCCGGCCTTCAAGACACCGGAAGGATACGGCGTTCACGACTTTACCCTGGATTTCCACCGCAGGAATGAGGAGGGTCCCCTTCATTATCAGGCTCCGGACGAGAATGGCTATCAGGTGGATGCTTTAAGCGGCAGCCTGGAGCTTTCGGATGGCAGAACCCCCATCGTTCCGGGATTTTTCGAAACCGTATTGACCTATATCTTTGACAAGGGTCAGGTGGAGCAGGTCAGTCTGCTGCTTCCCGGCCAGGTGCCGTATGTAACCATCCATTGTCCGAAAATCCCGTATATGGGAGTGTGGACCGTGGAAAAAACCCATCCGTTTGTCTGTCTGGAGCCCTGGTTCGGACGCTGTGACAAGGATGGCTACGCAGGAGAATTGCAAGACAGAGAAGGTGAGTTAAGCCTGGCCGCCGGTCAGGAATTTACCGCCGGCTATGTGATTGAAATTCATAGATAAGCAGAGGAGAAAAGCTATGTACAGAATCTTAAAAGCAGAGAAGCTGGCGGATAAGATTTACCTGATGGACGTAGAAGCGCCGCGGGTAGCGAAAAGATGTCAGCCAGGAGAATTTGTCATCGTAAAGATGGATGAGGCAGGAGAGAGAATCCCGCTTACCATCTGCGATTATGACCGGGAGAAGGGAACCGTTACCATCGTGTTCCAGATTGTAGGCGCATCGACCTTAAAGATGTCCGCCCTGCAGACCGGAGATTACTTCCAGGATTTCGTAGGTCCCCTGGGACAGCCTTCCGAGTTCATCAAGGAAGATTTAGAAGAAGTAAAAAAGAGAAAATATTTATTCGTTGCCGGCGGCGTTGGTGCAGCTCCGGTATACCCGCAGGTAAAGTGGATGCATGAGCATGGCATCGAGGCAGATGTAATCGTTGGCGCCAAGAACAAGGAACTGGTTCTTCTGGAGGAGCAGATGAAGGCGGCTGCCGGTAATCTTTACATCACCACCGATGACGGCTCCTATGTGCGCAAGGGCATGGTTACGGAGGTCGTAAAGGACCTGGTTGAGGTTCAGGGCAAGAAGTATGATGTATGCGTAGCCATCGGACCGATGATCATGATGAAATTCGTCTGCAAGCTGACCAAGGAGCTGAATCTTCCTACCATCGTCAGCATGAACCCAATCATGGTAGACGGAACCGGCATGTGCGGCGCCTGCCGTCTGACCGTAGGCGGAGAAGTGAAGTTTGCCTGCGTGGACGGACCGGAATTTGACGGTCATCTGGTTGATTTCGACCAGGCGATGAAGCGTCAGCAGATGTACAAGACAGCAGAAGGCCGCGCTATGTTAAAGGCCCAGGAAGGCGATACCCATCACGGCGGATGCGGACATTGCGGAGGTGACGAATAATGG
>JAUNPZ010000189.1 GCA_030536455.1 Lachnospiraceae bacterium
AAATAATCCAGGAACTTTAACAGCCGCTTGGCTTCCACATACTCCTCGCTGTCCACGGGAATCCCGAACAGCAGGGGCTCGGCGTACTGCTTTAACACCGCCAGCTCATAAACCAGGGCGGAGTTAAACATCACATCGGCCTCCTCCTGATATGGAAAAATGTTCCGCTCCTCTCCGCGGCGGACGGAGGACCACATGCGGATGGTATCCTGGGCCGAGGAGCCTCTTGTCCTGGCGTCCCGGACCATCCGGCGGATCAGTCGGCCGTCTGCCGTGGGAACCCGGTTGTGCTCGTCGATATTTAAGGAGGTCAGGGCGCTGATATAGATTTTAAACTTGCTCTCCTTTGGAAGAGAGTAGGATAATTTATCATTCAGGCAGTGGATTCCCTCGATTACCAGGATATCCTCCGGCCCCAGCGTCAGGAAATCCCCCTTGTACTCCCGCTTTCCGGTGATAAAATTATACCGTGGAAGCTCCACCGTCTCCCCGGCCAGCAGCCGGGTCATATCCTCATTAAACTGCCGGATGTCCAGGCACTCCAGGGCCTCATAGTCATAGTTTCCGTCCTCATCCTTTGGACTGTCCACCCGGTTTACGAAGTAGTCGTCCACTGCAATCGGATGAGGCTTTAAGCCCAGCGCCATGAGCTGGATGCTTAACCGGTGGGAAAAGGTCGTCTTTCCGGAAGAGGAAGGCCCGGCTATCATTACCAGCTTCTTCGTCCCGGCCTCGGCAATCCTTCCGGCAATCTCCCCGATCCGCTTTTCCATCAGCGCTTCTTCAATCAGGATGGTCTGTCCGGCTTTTCCCTGGGAAATCCGGTCATTCAGGCCGCCCACATTTGCCAGGTCCATCCTCGCGCCCCAGTCGGAGGTCTGCTTTAATACCTGAAACAGCTTATCCTTCGGTTCAAACGGCTCCAGTTCCCTGGAATTTTTCGTGGGAAATACCAGCACGAAGCCATCCTGATAGAGAACCAGGTCAAAATACTTCAGGTACCCGGTGTTCTGCACCATGTATCCGTAGAAATAATCCTCAAATCCGCCGATGCTGTACACATTTACACTGGACACCCTCCGGTAGTGGAACAGCCGCTCCTTGTCGTACATGCCATGCTTATGGAACACCTCCACCGCTTCCCCGGTGGGCATATTCCGCTTCATAATCGGAATCTTCTGAGCCACATACTCCTGCATCTTTTCCTTCACCTGGTTTAAGAATTCCTGTGTCAGCACAAAATCCAGGTCTGCCGCCACGAAAAAGCTGTTTCCCATGGAATAATCCACCGTAAGCTTTCTGACGGTTCCGGCTCCCTCTCCGGCCACCTCATAGAAGGCCTTCAGCATCAGGAATGTGATGCTCCTCCGGTACGTCTGCTTCCCCGCCTTGTCGCCGGCAGTGATAAACTTCAGATTCCTGCATTCTCTCGCTCTCTTGTGCAGCTCCTGCAGCTTCCCGTCCACCTGAACCAGGAGAATATCATCTGCGTAGTCCTTCTGATGCTCCTCCGCAATGGTGTGCCATGTGGTGCCGAAGGGATACTCCTTTGCTTCGCCATTGATTGTGATTTGAACCATAAGCCCTCTCTTTCTACAGCACGGCCGCAGGAAACCGTATCGGCGCCTTAATAATCCTTACCGGCTCCTCCAGCCTCTTTTTCAGATATCCTTCCATAAAATCCATAAAAATATGCTCCAGCCCGTAATGTCCGGCGTCAATCACCGCCATTCCCCTTGCCAGACTGTCGATTCCCTCATGATGCCCGATGTCCCCGGTAATCAGCACATCGGCCCCCCAGGACAGGGCTGCGCCAATCATGCTGCTGCCGGAGCCAGGAGAAACCGCGCATAAGCCAACCGCTGCATCCGAATCCAGATCTCCGTAAACCGTCACGAAGGGAAGCCCGAATTCCTTCTTCACATGCCCGGCCAGCTCTCTTAAGGTCATGGGCCGCTCCAGGCTTCCCACCCTTCCGATGCCGTAAGCCACGCCGTCCACTTCCCCTTCCGGCTCCAGGATATCGCTTCCCTCTGCCAGTCCGGCCCGCTTAGCCGCCAGGTCCGCCATGCATCCGGGGGCGCTGTCAAAATTCGTGTGCATCGCATAGTAGGAAATGTCCGCCTGAATCAGCTTCAGCAGACGCCTGCCGATAAAATCCTCATCGTTTATCTTCTTCACCGCCTTGAAAATCAGGGGATGATGGGTAATCAGCAGATCCGCCCCTTCCCGGACGGCATCCTCTACCACCTGGTCGTCAGCATCCAGCGCCAGGTAAATCGTATGAACCTCTTTTCCGGCCCGTCCGGCCAGCAGACCAGGGTTATCCCAGCTGCAGGCGATATCCTCCGGCGCCAGGTTTTCCAGTTCGATTCTGATTTCATCGCATCTCATCTTCTGCCTCCTTAATCCAGGAAAGCTGCTCTTCCAAATCAGCCTTCGCTTCCAGCGCCCCCTGAGTATCCTGGCCCGAAAGAGCCGCCAGGATACCCTGCATCCGGTTCTTTTCCTTCTGTAAAAAAGAAGCCAGAACCTCGCTGCGGGCATCTATCAGTTCCTTTCCGTACAGGTACTGGGCCTGGTTTTCATATTCCATCTTTCCCCTTTGAACCAGCATGACGGTGTAATATTTGCCGTCCTCCAGCACCATCTCTTCCTTCCGGACCGCAAAGCCATGTCCGGCCAGATACCGTCTCACCTTGTCTAAGTCCGACTGCGGGGAGAGAACGAACTGCTTTACGCTCTCCCACATATGCCGTCCCTCTTCCAGGATATGTATGACCAGCTCTCCGCCCATACCGGCGATTACCACCGTATCGGCCTCCCCCGGCAAAAGCGCGGCCAGCCCGTCGCCAAGACGGGTCTGGATCCGTTCCTCCATCCCCATCTCCCGGATATGCTCTCTGGCCCGTTCCAGCGGCCCCTTTCCCACATCCATGGCAATGGCAGAAGGGCAGACTCCCTTCTCCACCAGATAAATCGGAACATATCCATGGTCCGTGCCTACATCCGCCAGACGGCTTCCCTCCGGCACAAAAGACGCCACTAATTCCAGTCGTTTCGATAATTTCATGCTTCCGCTCCTAAATCCTGTTTTCCTCGTACTTTTTCAATCCAGATAATCCTTTAACATCCTGCTCCTGCTGGGATGGCGCAGCTTTCTCAGCGCCTTGGCCTCTATCTGCCGGATCCGTTCCCTGGTTACATGGAACTCCTGTCCCACCTCCTCCAGGGTCCTGGCGCGGCCGTCATCCAGCCCGAACCGGAGCCTTAACACCTTCTGCTCCCGCTCGCTCAGGGTATCCAGCACCTCCATCAGCTGTTCGTGCAGCAGGGTAAATGCCGCCGCGTCCGCCGGGACCTGCACCTGGTCGTCCTGGATAAAGTCTCCCAGATGGCTGTCCTCCTCCTCGCCCACCGGCGTCTCCAGCGAAACCGGGTCCTGGGAAATCTTCATGATCTCCCGCACCCGCTCCACGGGAATCTCCATCCGGTCTGCAATCTCCTCCGGCAACGGCTCCCGGCCCAGCTCCTGCAGAAGCTGTCTGGAGGTGCGTATCAGCCGGTTGATGGTCTCCACCATATGGACCGGAATCCGGATGGTCCTGGCCTGGTCCGCGAT
>JAUNPZ010000190.1 GCA_030536455.1 Lachnospiraceae bacterium
GAGGCAGAGGAACGCCATGTCTGGTAGCCGTTCATCAGGATGCAACCGGCAAGGCGAAGGAGAAGGCACTGGCTTACGCACAGGCATTAGGCGGCGCAAGAGCAGGCGTTCTGGAAACCACCTTCCGTGTAGAGACCGAAACCGACCTTTTCGGTGAGCAGGCAGTTCTCTGCGGCGGCGTTACCGGTCTTATGAAGGCAGGCTTTGAGACTCTGGTTGAGGCTGGCTATGCACCGGAGAATGCATATTTCGAGTGTATCCATGAGATGAAGCTGATTGTAGACTTAATCTACGAGAGCGGCTTTGCAGGCATGAGATATTCCGTATCCAATACGGCTGAGTACGGCGATTACATCACCGGACCAAAGATTATTACCGACGAGACCAAGAAGACCATGAAGAAGATCCTGGCAGATATCCAGGACGGTACCTTTGCGAAGGACTGGCTGTCTGAGAACCAGGTTGGCTGCCCGCATTTCAACGCTATGAGAAAGAGAGAGGCCGAGCATCCGTTGGAGAAGGTTGGCGCAGAGCTTCGTAAGCTGTACAGCTGGAATGACGGCGATAAGCTGATCAACAACTAATCGGCATCGGCTGCAGAGCATGCAGCAGTGAATCAATTGAAACTGAAAGCAGGATAAAAAAGAAACCGCTGGAGAGCGATAAAGGTTCCCCAGTGGTTTCTTATACGTTGATAAGGAGAAATCAATAAAGAAATTCCAGAAAGGTTTTCAGGGCTGTGGATGGATTGTTCGGACGGAAGGCGAAGCCGATGGTGCGTTTTCGGATGGGGCTTTCCAGCGGAATCTCCACCAGACGGCCGGAATCCAGCTCCTTCTGCACCAGCTCCTTGATGACACAGGCCACGCCCAGACCGATTTTGGAAAATTCAATCAGCAGGTCCATGGTAGTCACCTCCAGAATCTGCTTGGGCTCCAGACCGTTTTCCTTCATGTATCCGTCTATGTGATGGCGGGTCATGTTGTTCTGGTCCAGAAGCATGATATTCGCACAGGCAAACAGGTCGGCCTGGCTGCCCTCCCGCAGATACAGGTTGTTCAGATAAGATTTAGTGCTGACAAAGGTATCCTGGATGTCCATGACCGGGATGAAGGAGAGCCCGCTGTGAACCGACGGCTCCGCAACCAGCCCCAGATCTAAGGTGCTCTGCTCCAGCATGGTGATGGTTTTTGCCGTGGCCTGGCTTTCGATGGTGATTTTAATATGAGGGTACTGCTCGATAAAGGTTTTCAGGTAGGGCAGCAGGATGTATTTGCACAGGGTATTGCTGACGCCGATCTTCAGATGGCCGATGTTGAACTCCTGAATCCGTTTCAGCTCCAACTCTCCCTGGTCGAGAGCCTGGAAAGCGGACTGGGTGTACTGGAACAAAAGCTCTCCCTCCGGAGTCAGGGAAACGCCGCGGGAGCTGCGTGTGAACAGATTCACGTTCAGGCTGTCCTCTAACTTGCTGATGGCCTTGCTGATGGCGGGCTGGCTGATATAAAGCTCCTTCGCCGCCTTCGAGATATTTCCGGCCTTTGCCACCTCATAAAAGATTTTGTATTGGGCCAGGTTCTGTTCCATAGGCACCTCCTTGATACACTATAACATTTTTTTATAGGTTATATTCTTATTATGTATTTTTATTATAACAGTTCTTGTGCTAAAATGTAAAGCAGTAAATCATATGGAAACGTGTTCAAATTGGAAGAAAAGGATTCGAAATTTGAATGCACAGATAAAGGAGGATTTTGAAACATGGGAATGACGATGACCCAGAAGATTTTGGCGGCCCATGCGGGGCTTTCCGAGGTAAAGGCCGGACAGCTGATCGAGGCAGATTTAGACCTGGTTCTTGGAAACGATATTACTTCCCCGGTTGCAATTAATGAAATGAAGAAGATGGAGAACCAGAGCGTATTTAATAAGGATAAGATTGCACTGGTTATGGACCATTTTATTCCGAATAAAGATATCAAATCCGCAGAAAACTGCAAGTGCTGCCGCGATTTCGCATGCAGACATGAGATTTCCAATTATTTTGACGTAGGAGAGATGGGAATTGAACATGCCCTTCTTCCGGAGAAAGGTCTGGTGGTGGCAGGCGATGCCGTAATCGGCGCAGACTCCCATACCTGTACCTACGGCGCTCTGGGGGCATTTTCCACCGGCGTGGGAAGCACCGATATGGCAGCCGGCATGGTAACCGGAAAGGCCTGGTTCAAGGTTCCGTCCGCCATCCGCTTTGAATTAGTAGGAAAGCCCGGCAGATGGGTCAGCGGCAAGGATGTAATCCTGCATATCATCGGCATGATCGGCGTGGACGGCGCATTATATAAGTCTATGGAATTTACCGGAGAGGGCATCCGGCATCTGACCATGGATGACCGCTTTACCATCTGCAACATGGCCATCGAGGCAGGCGGAAAGAACGGAATCTTCCCGGTGGATGACCTTGCGGTTCAGTATATGAAGGAGCATTCCAAACGGGATTTCGTGGCATATGAGGCGGACGCGGACGCAGAGTATGAAAAAACCTATACCATTGACTTATCCCAGCTAAAGCCGACCGTAGCCTTCCCACATCTTCCGGAGAATACCAGAACCATCGACCAGGTGGGCGAGATTCCGGTAGACCAGGTGGTGATTGGTTCCTGCACCAACGGACGTATGGATGATATGCGTGCCGCTGCCGCTGTCTTAAAGGGCAGAAAGGTGGCAAAGCATGTGCGCTGTATCGTGATTCCGGCAACCCAGGCGATTTACCTGCAGTCGATGCGGGAAGGCCTGCTGGAAATCTTTATCGAGGCCGGAGCGGTAGTAAGCACACCGACCTGCGGACCGTGCCTGGGCGGATATATGGGCATCTTGGCGGCGGGAGAGCGGTGCATCTCCACCACAAACCGGAACTTTGTCGGCCGTATGGGTCATGTGGATTCCGAGGTTTATCTGGCAAGCCCGGCAGTGGCCGCAGCCAGCGCTGTGACCGGAAAGATTTCCTGCCCTTGTGAGCTGGAGAATGCCTGACTTTGTTTAAAAAACAGAAAAAAACAGTAAAAATGAACATATTGTCAGTATGTGCCGGAAAGCGCATACAAGATGGAGGAAAACATGAAAGCATGCGGACACGTTTTTAAATATGGAGATAATGTAGATACCGATGTCATTATTCCGGCAAGATATTTGAATGCCACCAAAGGGGAAGAGCTGGCAAAGCACTGCATGGAAGATATTGATAAGGACTTTGTAAATCAGGTGCAGAAGGGGGATATCATCGTGGCCAACAAGAATTTCGGCTGCGGCTCCTCCAGAGAGCATGCGCCGCTGGCGATTAAATGCGCCGGAGTGAGCTGCGTCATCGCGGAAACCTTTGCCCGGATTTTCTACCGGAATGCCATCAACATCGGCCTTCCGATTATCGAATGCCCGGAGGCGGCAGCGGCCATCCAGGCCGGTGATGAGATTGAGGTGGATTTTGACAGCGGCGTGATTACCGATCAAACCACCGGACAGTCCTTTACCGGACAGGCTTTCCCGCCCTTTATGCAGAAGATTATTACGGCCGGGGGACTGGTGAATTATATTAATGGAAAATAAAGG
>JAUNPZ010000044.1 GCA_030536455.1 Lachnospiraceae bacterium
CTACACCATAAGCTGATAATTCACAATCCCCAGCTTCCTGCCAAACTTCTCTCCCACCTCATGCATGGTCCCGCAGTAGAGAAAGCCGAACTTCTCATGGAGATGCACACTGACTTCATTGCCATCGGTGATAACGGAAATCACCGTATGGATATCCGGCCGCTCGCGGGCCATATTCAGGATTTCCGTAAGAAGCGCTGCGGCAGTTCCCTTTCCCCGGCAGGCGGCATCCACATAGACCGACAGCTCCACCGTAGCCGCATAGGCTTCCTTCTCCCGGTAAGGGGACAGGCTGGCGTAGCCGGCCACCTGGCCCTCTGTCTCCGCCACAATCAGCGGATGGTTGTCCACGTTGTGCTCCCGGAACCAGACCATCCGCTCCTCCAGCGTCTTCGGATGAATGTCAAACGTGGCGGTTCCATGAAGAACCTCATAATTATAGATATCCAGAAGCTTCGGCACATCGGAAGCTTCTGCGGTACGGATTTTGATGCTCATCTTTTTCTCCATTCTGCGCGTATTTCAAAGCTCTTTTTATCCCGCTACAACAGCGAATATTCAAAACACTCATAATGCAGCCGGCTTCCCTCCGCAATCTCATCCGGCAGCAGCGCTCTTGCCACCAGCTTATTCTCTGCCTCCGGCTGTGTCAGATTTCGCAGATGTGCATAATCCCCGTCAATCTGTACGACTTCATAATCAAATGGTCCCATTATTTTCTCCTTCTGCATTCCATTCCTGCACGTTTTTTTCTTTTTCTTCTTCCTTTTTCCGCACTCCTCTGCCGTCACATTCCGACAATCCGTCACGCTCTGGTGCCCCTCGGCCATCGCACTCCAGCCGTCCTCTGCCGTCACACGGCAAAGGGCTACCGGTCTCCGCCGATGCAAAGTGCGATAAAATACACCTTCGGAATCCCCGCCCGGTGCAGTGCTCTGGTGCAGGCCTCAATCGTGCTTCCCGTAGTGTAAATGTCATCCACCAGAATAACCGATTCCAGTCCTTCTGGAATCAGGTCCGTCTTCACCGCAAATGCCTGCTCCAGGTTCCGGAGCCGTTCCCCCGGTGTCAGCTCCTTCTGCGGAGCCGTCTTTTTCTCCCTGATCAGCAGATTTTTGTACACCGGAATTCCCATTTGGGCGGAAATCCGCAGGGCCAGCTCCTCCGCCTGGTTATAGCCTCTGGCCCGCCGCCTTGCCGGATGAACCGGAACCGGGAGCAATGCATCTGCATGCATCCGCCGGATTTTCGGCCCCAGCCGGTCCACCATCTCCCGGCTGTAGAAATCCAGGTATTCCCGCTTGTTTTTATACTTAATCTGCACCATGGACCGGGCCGAAACTTCATTATAATGAAACAGCGCCGCTCCGTATTCAAATGACCGCGGATGCTTCCGGCAGACCAGACAGTACTCGCTGTCCGGTTCCGCCAGCTCCTTGCCGCATTTCATGCAGGTGGCTCCGCTTACATCGCTCAGCTTCTTCCTGCACTGCGGACAGATCAGCTTCCCCTTCGGAACCACAATCTCACCGCAGACCGGACATCTGCGCGGAAAAAGCAGGCCAATCAGCGCCTCTTTCCACAATTCCCGCTGTCCTGTCATTTCACTTTTTAAATTCGGAAGCCCTCTCCCCAAAGGCACGCCCCTTTCTTCTATTCTGCAAACTTACCGTTCTCATTTTTCCTGCGCTTCCGGCCTGCCGTCTCATTCCATCTGCGCTCCCGGCTTACCGGTCCCATTCCTCCAGCTCTGCCAGTTCCATAATCCGTTCCTTTAAGCCCGAATACCGTCTCTGCTCCAGGCTGTTGTTCACCATTCCCTGGAAGACCTCCGGCACGCCCACCAGACAGACGCAGGTCTTTGCCCTGGTCACGGCTGTGTAGATCAGGTTCCGGGTCATCAGCATCCTGGGGCCGGAATGAACGGGAATCACCACCGCCGGATACTCGCTTCCCTGGGACTTGTGAATCGTGATGGCATACGCCAGCTCCAGCTCCTCTAACTGCTTGTAGCTGTATTCCACCATCTTCCCCTCGTCAAATTCCACGGTCAGAAGCTCGGCAAACTCATTGATTTCCCGGATGATGCCGATATCGCCGTTAAATACGCCCAGCCCCTTGTCCACCGGGATGCCGTACCGGTTCCGGACCTCCCATTCAATCTGGTAATTATTTTTAATCTGCATTATCTTATCGCCCACCCGGTAGATGGTCTGCCCCACTTCCTTTTCCCGCTTGTCCGGTCCCGGCGGATTTAAAAATCCCTGCAGGATTCCATTCAACCGCTCCACGCCTAACGCGCCTTTGCGCATCGGGGTCATAATCTGAATGTCAAAGGGTTCCGCATGCACATAATCCGGCAGCTTTTTCTGCACCAGCGTCAGCATGGCATTAATGATCGCATCCGGATTCTCCCGGCGGATAAACAGGAAATCCCGGCTCCGCCTGGACAAATCAATCCGCTCCCCGTCGTGAATCCGGTGGGCGTTCATAACAATATCGCTCTCCGCCGCCTGACGGAAAATCTTTGTCAGCTTCACCACCGGGAATGCCCCGCTGTTAATGATATCCCGCAGCACATTGCCCGGTCCTACACTGGGAAGCTGGTTCACATCGCCTACCAGAATCAGCCTGGTTCCCACTGTCACCGCCCGGAGAAGGGAATGAATCAGATGGATATCCACCATCGACATCTCATCGATGATTACCACATCCCCGTCCAGCGGATTTTCCTCGTTCCGCTCAAACCGCATGCCGCCGGGACCGGAGGAAGCTTCCTTCTCATCCAATGCTCCGCCGGTCAGCTCCAGCAGACGGTGGATGGTCCTGGCCTCATATCCGGTGGCCTCCGTCATCCGCTTGGCCGCCATTCCGGTGGGCGCCGCAAGCTGGATAGTCAGTCCCTCCCGCTCAAAGAAATGGATAATCGTGTTGATGGTAGTGGTTTTTCCGGTACCGGGACCGCCGGTGATAATCAGCAGGCCGCAGTTTACCGCCTGCCGCACCGCCTCCGCCTGCAGCTCATCCAGCTCCAGGTCCTCCTCCCTCTGGATTTCCAGAAGCTTTCCATTAATCTGGGTTTCCGAAACCTCTCCCCGGATGTTTAGATCATGAAGCATTTTTGCCGTATTCAGTTCCAGATAATAGTACTGGGCGGCGTAAACCAGGCGCACCGTGTTCTGTGCCTCTCCGTCCGCGCCTCCAGACATCCGGTTCCCGCCAGCCTGCGCCTCCGGCATCCCACTCTCCCCGCTTTGCATCTCCTTCACCACAATCCGCTTGTCCATCTGCATATCCATCAGATGCTTTCCCATCACAGCCGGGTCCACCTTTAAAAGCTCCGCCGCCTGGGCAAATAATTCCTCCTCCGGCAGATAGGTGTGCCCGTTCCCCACCGCCTGCAAGAGGGTGTAGAGCATGCCGCATTTGATGCGGAAATCGGAATCCGTGAAGATGCCCACCCGCCTTGCTATCTCGTCGGCCATCTTAAAGCCCACGCCGGGAATGTCGTCTGCAAGCTGGTATGGATTCTCCTTCATCACCGAATACATCCGCGGGCCGTATTCCTGGTATATCTTCACCGCCAGATTCATGGAGATGCCGTATTCCTGGAGGAACATCATGGCCTGACGCATCTCCTTCTTCTCCTCCACCTGACGGCTGATGGCCATGGCCATCTTCTCGCTGATGCCCTTTACCTCCGAAAGCCGCTCCGGCTCCTCCTCCATGATCCGGAAGGTGTCCGCCTTGAACCGCCGGACAATCCGGGCCGCCAGAGCCGCCCCGATGCCCTTTATCGCGCCGGAGCCCAGATACCGTTCCATGGAAAGCGTGTCCTCCGGCGTCTTGATTTCATAGCTCTCCACCTGAATCTGCTGTCCGTAGACGGGATGCTCAATCAACGCGCCTGTGGCCTCCACCATCTCCCCTTCATTAATATAATGAAAGGTTCCCACCAGCACATATTCCTCGCCGTCCGCATTCAGACTCAGCACCGTGTAGCCATTGTCCTCATTCCGATATTTAATCCGTTCTACAAATCCTGTAACTGTCGCCATATATCCCTTACCTAATGTTATAATGAAAGACCGCGCCGCAAAATCATCTCGATTAAACGACGCGGTCTGCGCTCTCTTTTTGAACCAGACGGCTCAAACCGCCGGTTAGAATTTTTCCTTGTTGTCATCGCTGTCAAATTCGATGAACTTTCCGGTTCCGATTGCAACGGCCGTCAATGGGTCCTCTGCAATCATGGTGGTGATTCCGGTCTTCTCCTCAATCAGAGAATCCAGACCGCTTAACAGACTGCCGCCGCCGGTCAGCACGATGCCCCGGTCAAAGATATCCGCAGCAAGCTCCGGTGGAGTCCGCTCCAGCACGTTATGAACGGCATCCACAATCTGCATCGCAGGCTCTCTCAATGCCTCCAGCGTCTCGTCGGAGGTCACCACGATGGTCTTCGGAAGTCCGGTCACCAGGTTCCGGCCTCTTACCTCCATGGTCAGCACTTCCGGCCTCCGGGCAGCAGCGCCGATATTAATCTTGATCTCCTCTGCCGTTCTCTCACCGATCAGCAGATTATGCTTCTTTCTCATATAACGGACCAGCGCCTCATCAAAGTCATCACCGGCCGTCTTGATGGAGGTGCTGACTACCGTGCCGCCCAGAGAAATCACTGCGATATCCGCGGTACCGCCTCCGATATCTACAATCATGTTTCCGCAGGCCTTGGAGATATCGATACCGGCTCCGATTGCCGCTGCAACCGGTTCCTCGATAATCGTCACCTCTCTGGCTCCTGCCTGATAGGTTGCATCCTCTACTGCTTTTCTTTCCACTTCCGTGGCCCCGCTTGGGATACACACACTGATTCTCGGCTTTCTTAAGGTTCTCTTGCCGATTGCCTTATTGATGAAATACTTCATCATCTTCTCCGTCACGGTATAATCCGAAATCACACCCTGACGCAGCGGACGAACCGCTACGATATTACCCGGAGTACGTCCGATCATCAGACGGGCCGCCTCACCAATCGCGCAGATTTCATTGGTATTACGGTCAATGGCAACTACGGATGGCTCCTTCAGCACAACACCTTTCCCCTTAATATACACCAGAATGCTGGCCGTTCCCAAATCGATTCCAATGTCCGTCGACATCATCGTAAACATAATACTTTCTTCCTCCTGTCTGGCAGATAAATCTATCCTTCCTCTGAAACAATCAAAATCCTTGTATCAATCCCTGTATCTGTGTTCTGTCATCTATGTCAAAAATCAATCAGCAGGCAAACCCCACTATATCTATTCTATTATATACGAACTTCCAGAGTTTTCAAATGGTTTTTTTTATTTTTACTTTGTTTATATATTTTTTAGCGGCTGGTCACATTTTTGACACATTTTGCCGATATACTATGTATCAGTTACTCGAAAGAGTAACCGCTTTTAAAAAGCTTTTTCATACTCATACCGGTTAAGGGTCAAACCTTAACCGGCCCCCCTAAAAACATTTTCTTATTTATACCTACCATTCCAAAAGACCGCCGGCAGCCTCCGGCGGTCTTTTACGTACATCGCTTACTTTTTTTGCTCCATCTTCCGGGATTCTGTAAGGTTTTCTTCATAAAATTTATTCTTTTTACAGGATATGTCCACATTTTCGACACAATTATCTTGTATACTGTGTTTATGTTACTCGAAAGGGTAACAGGCCTTTGTTTCAAGTTCACACTTGAAATCATAAAGCTTTTTCATACTCATACCGGATGGTGTCAAAACCATCCGGCCCCCCTTGATTTTTCTTCTTCAAAATATAATATGGCAGCAACAGGGCTTCCGCGCTTGCGCGGAAGCCCCGTTGTTTATGAAGTCAATTAGAGGAAATCAGAATTAAAAGCCTTTGATCAGCTCGCCGCCAACCGGCTCGAAACGTCCGGTGAAGAAGCGCAGCACTGCCGGCTCATATACCCAGCGCAGACCGTTGATGTCGCGTCTTCTCTGATACAGCTGAATGATTGCGTCAGCAACGTAATCCAGATGTGCATAGGTATAAACTCTTCTCGGAATGGTCAGACGGATGGTTTCCAGCTTCGGAACATGGTCCTCACCGGTCTTCACATCACGGCCTGCGGAAATGATACCGCGCTCCATGGTTCTTACGCCGGAGAACTCATAAACGGCTGCTGCCAGAGTCTGTGCCGGGAAGTCCACCTTCTGATCCAGATGGTCTAAGAATGCTCTTGCATCCACAAAGATTGCATGGCCGCCGTATGGTTTTACCATCGGAACGCCTGCTGCATCCAGCTTTTCGCCCAGATAACGGATCTGATTTACACGATGGCTGATGTAGTTAAATTCCATGGATTCTCTCAGGCCGATTGCCATTGCTTCCATATCTCTTCCTGCCATGCCGCCGTAGGTTGGCATACCTTCGAACTGTACTACCATACCGGTTGCGCGGATATATAAATCATGGTCATTCATGCAGAGGAAGCCGCCGATGTTGGTCAGACAGTCCTTCTTACCGGACATCGTACATCCATCGCCATAGGAGAACATCTCATGAACGATTTCTTTGATGGTCTTATCCTCGTAGCCTTTTTCTCTGGTCTTGATAAAGTAAGCGTTCTCTACGCATCTGGTTGCGTCGTACATTACTTTGATTCCATGCTTATGAGCCAGCTCGGAAACTGCCTTAATGTTCGCCATGGAAACCGGCTGTCCGCCTGCCAGGTTAACGGTAACTGCAAGACAGATATACGGAATCTTGTCTGCGCCTACTTCGTCAATCAGAGCCTGGAACTTATTTAAGTCAATGTTGCCCTTGAAATCAAGGATTGCGCTTGGGTCATGTGCTTCGTCGATGATAACATCGCGGAAGGTTGCGCCGTTACGCTCCTGATGGAAACGGGTGGTGGTGAAATACATATTGCCAGGTACATAATCGCCAGGTTTAATGGTCAGGGATGACAGAATGTTCTCTGCGCCGCGGCCCTGATGGGTCGGAACCACATACTTGAAGCCGAATAATTCACGCACGGTTTCTTCCAGATGATAGAAGTTTCTGGAACCGCCATATGCCTCGTCGCCCAGCATCAGGCCAGCCCACTGTCTGTCACTCATTGCATTGGTTCCGGAATCGGTCAGAAGGTCGATGAAGCACTCTTCGGAACGTAACAGGAAGGTATTGTAGCCTGCAGTCTTAATCGCTTCTTTTCTCTCTTCCTTGTTCAGGTTGCCCATGTGCTCTACCATTTTAATCTTGAACGGCTCCGGTGCAAAATTCATCATATCCATAACATTTCCTCCTAATATATTATATTTTTATTTGTTTTGTTTTCCTATATAGTTCTTTTCATAATCCTTTAATGCTGCCATTACCTGCCCTGACAATGGGATGATCACGATCATATTGAAAATTGTCATCAGGCCTACGCCCAGGTCGCCTAAATCCCATACAAAGCTGTAAGCAGCGATGCCGCCGATAAACAGCATCACAAGTGCAAAAATCTTATATCCCGTCTGCGCCGCCCAGGTATTTCCGAATACATAGGCCACATTGGAACGTGCATAATACAGAATTCCGATAAATGTGGAGAAGCTGAACAGGAATAAAATCACTGCGATAAAAATTACTCCAAAACTTCCCAGGTGATAATTCATAGCACCCTGCAGAAGATCCATGCCCTCTAATCCGTTGATGACTTCATCCGGAGCCAAAAGCATCAGGAATGCAGAACAGCTGCAGATTACCAGCGTATCGATGAATACACCTAACGCCTGAATCAGACCCTGTTTTACCGGGTGATTCACTTCCGCCGCTGCCGCCGCACATGGAGCAGAGCCGCTTCCTGCCTCGTTCGAGAACAGTCCGCGCTTTACACCGTTCATAACCACTGCGCCCAGGCCGCCGCCTGCCACTGCCTTCAGACCAAATGCCTGAGAGAAGATGTTGCCGAATACGGCTGGAAGGTGGTTAAAGTTCTTGATAATGATGAAGAGTGTCATTGCAATATATGCACATGCCATAACCGGAACGACCCGGTCTAAAACCTTCACCGTTGCGTTCTTTCTGAGAACGATAAGGGCCGATACCGCTACCAGTACAATGGTGGTAACAATCTGCGGAATCCCAAATGCGTTCTTAAAGGAAGTAGAAACCGAGTTTCCGATAACCTGGCTGATACCAGCCCAGCAAAGCAGACCAGATAAAGCAAACGCGATTCCAAGGAAATTGAATTTACAGCCCTTGGTATAATAGGTTTTGCCGTCCATCGCCACGTATTCTGCTTCGCTTTTCACGTCTTTCACAAATACGTCTTCGTGCTGTATCCGGGTAACCATCCGAATTCGATCGATAAAGTAAGCCGGGCCGCCTCGGTACCCCCCGTACAGCGGATCCTTCTCTTTATAAATCTGCGCCAGCGTTGATTCCACAAATGCCGTTGAGGAACCAATCAGTGCGGTCACCCACATCCAGAATACAGCGCCTGCACCTCCAAAGGAAATTGCAGCAACCACACCTGCCAGGTTTCCCATTCCTACTCTTGTAGCCGTTGCGATAATCAGTGCCTGTACACCGGAGATAGAATTTTCATCATCCCCCGATTTCTTCTCCAGCGTTGTCCGTATCATCTCCGGAAATAACCGGAACGGCAGAAATTTCGTCCGAATCGTGAAATAAAGTCCTGCCGGAATTAACAGCAGTACCAGCAGCGATATGCCGAACTGCGTTTCACCGTTGGAAAATTCCAGAACGAACATGTCACCCCATAGCAGTTCATTGAGCGCTGTGACGATCTTCACGATGTAATGCACCAGTCGTTCAAATACTTGCATTCACTATCCCCCTTTACATTATTTAGTTTTTGCATTCTCATCCGGTTCGTTACGCGCGCCTTGTGATGCACGATGCGTGATGCATCACTTATGTATCTATAATATAACCAATTCCCTTCCTTTTGTCAATAGCTTTTTGTGCATTTTTTAGATATTTCTCCATGATTTTCTTTCTTTTTGTGCAGGCTGCACTTTCTTTCTATTTTGCGACCTTGCCTTTTTCAATTGTATATAGTAAGATAGGTAGTAGTAACATAAATGATTGATTGACGCAGGCACTTCCCTTTACCCCGCATAGAAAGGAGGAACGATATGAACACAGGTCTTATTAAACACACCTTAAATCAACAGCTCTACACCATTCTGAAGAATGAGATTATGAACGGCACCATCCCGCTTGGAAGCAAGCTGACCAACCGTGAACTTCAGGAACGTTTTCAGGTCTCCTCCACCCCGGTGCGCGATGCCATCAACAAATTGTATCAGGAAGGTCTGGTCAAGGAGCTTTCAAAAGCAGGCGCAGAGGTGATCAGCTTTGATTCGGTTTACGCCCAGGAGCTGAACGAATTTATCGCTTCGCTCAGCTGCGGTGCTCTGCAGATGACAATTGCCAAGGGGACCACGGCTGAGGTTACTGCTCAGCTAAAAAAATATCTGGCGCTGCAGGCTTCCGCCGCCGATGAGGAGGGTTATTTTGACGCAGATTTCCGTTTTCATAAATCCTTCTTTGATTTCTGCGGCAACCAGTTCATAAAGGAAACCTATAAACGCTACAATCAGATTCGCTATCTGCTGGTCAAGTACGCCATCCGGACGGAAGGACACCGAAGCGAAGCGATGGAGCATCACCAATGCATTATCGATGCATACAGTCAGGGACAGTATGACCATGCCGCCCAGCTTTTAAAAGACCATTATGACCGCGGACTTCTTCTGATAAATGAATATTGGACAAAGGAGAACTCGTCCGCTTCCTCAAACCGCACACCGCTGCAGAAGTAACCTTGCAAAAGCGAAAAAGAAGCTGCCGCCTCACGATTTTTCAGTCGTGATAACGACAGCTTCTTTCATGTTATAGAATCATTCCTCTTCTAATCTCGACTGCTTCTCCACAGTCTTCGTGATGATCACATCACTGCCAAGTCCCAGTACATCTGCAATCACCACCTGGCCCTCTCTTACCGGAGCCGTCCTTCGAACCTTCTTAATCTCTTCCATCACATCAAAAATCCGGCATTTCGGAATCGGTCTGGTCAGACGGACACTGGCCAGTGGCAGCTCGCCGCCGTCCACCAGCACGGAGGTTGCGATATTCCGCATGGGATTTTCAATCTCCTGGGTCACATACTCCAGTCCTCGTCTGCATCGATTTCCGGAAACCGTCTGAATGACCGGGCCGTTTCCCGAACCGTCTCGCTGCTTTTCCTTCCCGCTCTCCGCCAGCTCTGCCGTAATGTCACAGCCCTGCGGGCACATAATACAGGTAAATGTTCTCAGCATACCACCTTCACCTCCAGATTCTCCCTGTCATTTAACTGCTCTGCCTTCAATGTAATCTGAATCATCTCCGCCGGAAGGGCCTTCGGCAGCTTTCGTTTCACAATCACATCCGCTCCCTGACGGATTTCGACGGCACAGCCCTTTAGCGGGCGTCTTACCCGGAAGGAGATGGTTACATCGCTCTGCCCGCTGATTCTCTCCGGCACAAGCTGACCGACCATCTCATCTCCCGTTACCGGCAGCCTGCATTCCGGAAGGCTTCCTTCCTTTACATATCTGGCCGCGCCTTCTGCCAGACTTTCCGCCTCCATGGAAACAAAATCCACCAAATCATGGACATGAAGCACATTTCCTGCCGCAAAGATTCCCGGCACGGTGGTCTGGAAATATTCATCCACAGCGGCTCCTTTGGTTCCCTCATCCTGCTTCGCGCCAGCCATCCAGGTCAGCTCATTTTCCGGAATCAGCCCCACCGACAAAATCAGGGTGTCGCACGGATACTCCTTCTCCGTCCCCGGAATCGGAGCCAGCTTTTCATCCACCTGGGAAATCACCACCGATTCCAGACGGTCCACGCCCTTGATTTCCGTAACCGAATGGCTCAGATGCAGCGGAATCTGGTAATCATTCAGGCACTGCTCGATATTTCTGGGAAGGCCGCTGGCGTAAGGCTGAATCTCGAATACCCCCAGGACATGCGCTCCCTCCAGTGTCATTCTTCTGGCCATGATCATGCCGATATCGCCGGAGCCTAAAATCACAACTTCTTTTCCTACCATCTTATTTTTCAGATTCATGTAGGCCTGCGCCACGCCTGCGGTGTAAACGCCCGCCGGTCTGGTTCCCGGAATGCTGATCGCGCCTCTGGTACGCTCCCGGCAGCCCATAGCCAGGATCACCGCCTTCGCCTGGATTTCCACAAATCCCTCTGCTGCGGAAGAAGCATACACCCGATGAAGGGGCATATCGCCTGCCGCAGGCTCGATTTCCAGCACCGTCGTGTCCGTCATATATGGAATCGCCAGCTCCTCCGCCTGACGCACAAACCGGGACGCATACTCCGGGCCGCTTAACGTTTCTCCGAAGCGGGTCAGGCCAAAGCCGTCATGGATACACTGTCTTAAGATTCCGCCCAGTTTCTTTTCCCGCTCCAGAATCCGGATATCCGTCACTCCCTTTTTATAAAGCGCAATCGCCGCCGCAAGTCCGGCTGGGCCGCCGCCGATAATCACCACATCTGCTTTCTGCATCCCGCAGCCCTCCTTCTCATACCCTTCTCTCATCTCGCGTCCCTCACATTTCCTGTAAACATATAGGAATCCTTTTTCGAATACCGCACCTCTTCCGGCCGGATTCCCAGCTCCTCCTCTATCATCTCCGTGATTCTGGTCTCGCAGTATCCGCCCTGGCACCGCCCCATTGTGGCTCTGGTCCGGTTCTTGATTCCCGTCACCGTATGGACGCCCAGCGGATTGTGAATGGCAGCCAGAATCTCCGCCCTCGTCACCGTTTCGCACCGGCACACGATTTCTCCGTACCATGGGTTTTCCGCTATGGCCTTCTTTCGCTCCTCATGGTTCATCTCATAAAACCGCTTTCTGACCGGGCGGACCGGGTCAAAGTCCGGATTCTTTTCCGGATGCTCCTTCTCCACCAGCTTCGCCGCCGCCCGGCGCGCCAGCGGCAGGGCGCAGGTCACGCCAGGCGACTCGATTCCCACCAGATTCACCGTGTTTGGATGCTCCTCATCGGCCTCCAGCTTAAATTCCAGGATTTCTCCGGTCTCCGGGTCATACCGCTTCCAGCGGATTCCGGCAAAATTCCGGATAAAGTACTCCCGCTTCATCTGCTTGAACATCTTCCGTCCGTCTGCAAACAGGCCGTCCATATGCTCCTTCGTCACCTTATAATCCTCCAGGCCGTCTGTCAGGTAGGAATCCGGACCAACCAGCACATTGCCGTCAATGGTCGGCGTTGCATGGGTGGAGAATCCCCCTTTTTCATTCGGCGCCGGATAAACCGGGATGGAAAGATAGGCTCCGGCCTTCTTATCCAGCACATAGTACTCCCCCTTGAAGCCCTTCACCGGGTAATCCGGATAGCCCAGCATCGCGGAGATTTGGGACGCATACATCCCGGCGCAGTTAATCAGCCACTTCGCCTCGAACCGGTCCGTGTCCGTTTCAACGGTATAAATGTTTTCCACCGCATTCCGTGTAATCCCGGTTACCCGCTGGCCAAACCGAAAGACAGCTCCGTTCCGGCACGCATTTTCCGCCAGGGCGATGGTGTACTGCATGGGGTCCAGGATTCCGGAGGAGGGCACATACATGGCAAATTCCCCGCCTGCATTCGGGTCAATGGCCGCAATCTCCTCCTTGCCGATCATCCGCATCCCTTCCACGCCATTCGTCTCACCGATGGCCTTGTATTTTAAGATATTTTCCCGGTCCTGGTCCGTAAAGCCCACCACCAGCTTTCCCGTCCGCCGAAACGGCACTCCAAGCTCTGCCGCCACCTGGTCAAACTCCTTATTTCCTTCCACCGCACATTCCGCTTTTAAAGACCCCGGCTTGTAGGTAAAGCCTGCATGAAGCATTCCGGTATTTCGGCTGCTGTTTCCGCAGGCCACATCCAGCTCCTTCTCCAGCACGCCGATTTTTAACTGATACCGGGACAGCTCCCTTGCCACCGCAGAGCCCACCACTCCGGCCCCAATCACAATCACGTCAAATCGTTCCATGTCGCATCCACCCTTCTTCGTTTTTTTCGATTTTCCCTTGCTATTTCTATAATTTCATTATATAAATAGAATGAATGTTAGTCAAATTGAAACATTTTACTTATATGTAAGTTTTTCTAACTTTTCCGGCAGCAGAAGGAGGCAGTCATGGATATCCGTCAGATGGAGAATATCATAATCATCAGCGAAGAAAAGAGCATCACGAAAGCAGCGGAGAAGCTGTACATCACCCAGTCCGCCTTAAACCAGCAGCTCCAGAAGCTGGAGGAGGAGCTTGGCACCTCCCTTTTTATCCGCACCCGCTCCGACTGGAAGCCGACCCCGGCCGGACAGGTCTATATCGATGCCGCAAAAACCATCCGAAACATCAAGAAGGACGCCTACAGCCGCATTCACGACCTGGCCGACCGTTCCCGACGCCGTTTCGCCATCGGCCTCATTCCGGAACGGGGCGTTGATATGTTTACCTCCATCTATCCGGAGTTTCATCAGCTCTGCCCGGATGTGCTTCTGGAGCCGGTGGAGTGCAATGTCCGCACCATGCAGAAGCAGATCTCCAGGGGGCAGATTGACCTGGGACTGATTACCCTGACCCAGGAGCAGAAGGATGAAAATACCTATCTTCATATGGCAGACGAGGAAATCTTTCTGGCAGTTCCCGACACCCATCCCCTGGCTGCGCAGGGAAGCCAGGATGCAAAAAATGCCCCGGAGATTTCTCTGGAACATTTTTCTGCCGATTCCTTTATTCTGATTTCCCAAAGCTCTACCATGTATCAACTGGTAAAGGAGCTTTTTGATGACGCCGGTTTTCAGCCGCAGGTGCTCTTTTCCACCAGCAGCAACGTAAGCAAGCGGCGGATGGTTCAGTCCGGGGTGGGCTGCGCCCTCCTCCCCGCCGTCTTCGCTGTCCCCGGAGAGCACATCGTCTTTTTCCGCCTTCAGCAGCGTCCCCATTGGGAAATTACCATGTGCTGCCGGAAGGGCGCCTATGTAAGCGCCGCCGAGGAAAGCTTCTTAAATCTGTGCCGAACCTACTGGGAAAAGCAGTCCCAGCGCTTTTTATAGGAATTATTCTTCTTTTGGTAAGAATTTCTTTATAAATTTTATTCTTTTCAAATTTTGCCGCCACAATTCAGACACATTTATCCTGTATAGTATAGATAGTTACTCAAGAGGGTAACTGCTTAAAAAGCTTTTTCATACTCATACCGGACAGCAGCGAAAGCTGTCCGGCCCCCTAAACATTTTCTTATTTATACCTACCATTCCCAAAAATGCACCGGCTGCCAACCGGTGCATTTTTATGTTCCACAGTTTTTCACTGCCGGTATCTCTTTTATATTAAACCGCAATCCCGCAATATTTTTTCTATAATTTCCCAGATTGCCAATGCTGGATTTTCTTTATAATATCGATACCCTTTGTATTGGTGCTGTGTATATCCATTTTCTGCATTTCGCTGCATGATAATTTTCGCACGGTTAACCGCGTCAATTACATTTGATAATCTTAATTTTCTGAGACACCGCTTAAAGTTATCCTCATGTTTATACTCATCCATATTCTCAAACATTTCATCATAAGCACGATTTAAAAGCGTAATATATTTCTTTCTGTGTGCCACACTTCCTTTACAATCTGTCATATGCAGTATCATCCACAAATCAAATGCCAGATTTCTGTTTTCCCTGTTACCACCAGGGACTTTGCTCTTTTAAGCGGGTTTTTCTGCACGGAACAGTCAAATGACACCCGATAAATCGATTGTTCAGTTTCATTAATCAAATCCTGCAGCCATTTCAGATACCACTGTTCGGTTTCCCCTTCCACACTAAAATAATATTTTTTCGTTGTCTTCCGTTTTGCCATCTACTGCACCTCGCTTTCAGAAGCAAGGATTTCTTCAAAAATTGGGGTAAAATCAATGTCCTTAATCGCACCATATTGACTAATAAAATAATTCTTCATATAATCCTCATGCCGGCGGACTCCTTTGTCTCCGGTTGTCCCAAAGTCAGATAATGCATACAAAGTGCTGTAATGGCTGTTGTCGTCACGCTCTACGAATTTAATCTCATCTCTCCGGAAGAGGTTTGAATTCAGGAAAATCGGATTATGGGTATTAAAAATCAACTGTGCATGATGAATATTAATATCATCATTATGAAAAACATTAATAATACTCATTAAAGCCATCGGATGAATAGACGCATCAAATTCATCAACCACCAGTATCCCGCCAGTCTGTATTGCACGAATCACCAATGGAAACATATTTATAAACCGGATTGTACCATAGGATTCGAAAATCTCTGCTGCCATCGCTATGTTTTTTTTCTCTTTCACATTCTCAAAAATTGAACACAACTTGACCTCAGAATCCTCTTCATTTACGATATACCCCACTGCATTCGAATTAATACCAAACAGCTTTGCCGCTTTATCTGTGGTCCGTTCCACATATGCGGTTCTTTTCTGCGGGTCTGCAAATCTCTTAATTAACTGTATCGAATCTGCCCTGCAGATAATCATAAATTTGCCGGCAAACCAGTCTGTAACCATCTTTACAAAGGACGGTGAAAAAATCAGTTTAAAACCATTTGTAAGAAACAGTTCTTCCGGATTCAAACTGTTTTGTGCAATTTGAAAAGCACTATCGAAATTTTGCTCTGCTGTCTCCGGCAAGTATTTTTTCAGCAATTTCAAATTCTGAACCTTCAGCTTATCATTGCGGATAAAAATCGTCTCACCATTTATATCTAATCCTTCTTCTATAATCTTTCGTTCATAATCTGCATCCAGAAATTTTCCCAAATCAAGTTGAATACGATACGCCACAAGCAGATCCTCTTCAAAAAATTCCACCGAAAATGTTACTGGTTCCGGTCTCGTTAATGCATTATTCGGAATCAATTCCAGCGCGGCAGCGGCCGGATTCGGAGACAATTTTTCTTCAGCATTTCTGATATTTCCCCGTAAAACAATCGCCCGGAACACATCCATCGCACCAATTATATTCGTCTTTCCAGCCGCATTGGGGCCATATATAACAGAGGTACACAGTCCCTCGATTGTCTTTCCCTTGACCCGCTCCTTAAGCAGGCTATAATCAAGGCCTTTCTGCTTCGGTGCTTTTCGCATTGAAAATCTGGTTTCTTCCACAAATGATTTGTAATTTTGTGTTGTGAATTCGAGCAGCATAGTTTTCCTCCATTCTGCGTTTTTTTTGCAAAATCACATATTAATTATATGGTTATTTTTAATATACGTCAATATTCTATTCTTATTTTGCATCTTTTTCCCAAAATTAAAATGGTGCCCCGAACGTTTTCAGGACACCTTCCATCATTTTTCTCTCACACTTCTTTTTCCAGAATCTCCCGAAATATCACTCCCGGTTCATCCTCGCCTGATTGATCCGATACACGGCCTCCTCATACTTTTCCTTCGGTACAAAGATCTGGTACTGGGTCGTCAGTTTAGGATTTTCCCCAATTCGCCCCATCAGCGTGCGGTTCCGGTTGCTTCCGCCGGTATAGGTTGTCTTCACCCGATTGGAAATTCTCTCTTTTTCCAGGATTTCCTTGACCTTTGCATAATCCTCCGCTGAAAAGGTAGATAAAATCTCCTTCTCCGAACTTCTTTTCCGAATGGCCCGATACAGAAGGATACCGGCAAAAATCGGTACCCCGATTAAAAGAATCAGATTGATAATCGTCAGAACACTGTCAAAAATCAATTGTCCGTCCATCACTGCCTCCTCTTCTTTCTCCGAAATGTGCGCGTACTGTCCGGAGCTGTGTCAGAATATTTCACACAGTCCTAATAGAATCAGGATACCGCCGCAGATTCGATAAAAGGTCAGCGTAAAGCCATACGGCTCCGCATTTTTATACAGCCATCCCCGGCTCAGAAACCAGGCCGAATACGGGAACAGCAGATTCCATAAACCCAAAATAAGAAAAGAAAATCCCAGAAGCGGATTTCCGGCCTGCTTCGGTTTCGGCATATCCTGCTCCAGCACATTCAGCAATACGTCTCCCGGAACATACTTCGTCTCGTCATAATCCTCGCTGAAGCCGCCATAACCGCCGGACAGCCCGGAACCGCTATACGTCATTACCCACCAGTAGGAGGAGCCATCCGGATAAAGAATCCGGATTTTTTGTGCTTCCGCCTGAACCTGGTAGGTCTGCCCGTCATGGAGGATGGTTCCCTTTTCTGAATCCACCTGATAAATCTCCCCCTGATAGACCACATCATGGGGCTGTTCCGCCTTCCGCTTACAGGCAAAAAGAAAAACAGCAGAAATACTCACCAGAAGTGCAAGCATCCCCATCAGGGCCGCCTTCTTTTTTCGATTTTTCTTCATCATCCCTCTCTTTCTCCGATAATCCGTAACAGTTCCGTTTCTTCACCGTTACAGGTCTTTTTCCTGTCTAGTCCTTCTTTTCTCCTCCCGGTTCTTCTGCAGCTCCTGCTGCAGCTCCCTCAGAGCATCTTTATATTTCCGTGAAACTGCCGTTGGATTGCCCCGGACAATTCCTCTCAGGTAGAATCTGCGGTAAGCAGGCACCTGTTCCCGCAGCTCCCCGCGGCGTTTCCGCAGAGCTTCCATCCTTTCCAGGAGTGCCTCGATGTGTGCAGCTGTTTCCTGATACATCTCCGAAGGCTCTGCCATGGAAAAGCCGAATTCATCCCGCAGCCGCGCTTCCGAATCTCTCCGCAGACCGCCCAGGCGCTCCGCCGCGCTGTCCTTCAGCTCGTCCAGCTTCTCTGCCACACTCTCCTTCAGTTCGTCCAGCTTCTCCAGCCGTTCCGCCGCACTGTCCTTCAGGCCGTCCAGCTTCTCCGCCGCATTCTCCTTCAGCTCGTCCAGCTTCACCAGCCGTTCCGCCGCACTGTCCTTCAGTTCGTCCAGCTTCTCCGCCGCATTCTCCTTCAGTTCATCCAGCTTCTCCAGCCGTCCGGCCACTTCCGCACGCAGCTCCGCAACGCGGGCCGCTGTGCTTTCTGCGGCTCCAGCACCCCGGATCCCCTGCAGGCCGTTCATCCGTGCTGCAGCTCCGGCCCGGATTTCAGCCATACGCTGGGCATTTTCCTCCTGGGCTGCAGCAAGACGGCGGGCAGTCTGGTCCTTCAATTCGCTCCGGAGAAGCGCAAGCTGCACCTGCATCTCCTCCATCTCGGCCTTCATCCGGGTCATCGCCTCCAGCGCACGTCCCAGATCCAGGGCTGCTCTGGTGGATTCAATCACATCCGCCACAAAAACCACACTGATTCCCGCAGTCAGAACCAGCGCCGCTGCCGGATGGATTCCTAATATCATCCGCTCAACGGGCCGATGAATGACCTCCGTCAGAAAAATGGTCAGAAATCCCCATGCAATAGACGAACTGAGACAGATATACCCATTGATCTGAAACCGCTGATTACTGTAATCCCAGTACCGCATCTTAAACAACTTCTCCATCCCCCATCCCGTCACATACTCCAGGACGGTCGCGCCAATCACACCGGCGATGTAAACCAGGACCAGATTGTCCTTCACCGGAATGGACACGAACAGCATCATCACTGCCCCGGTGCCATAAAGCGGCAGCATGGGAAGCCGCAGAAATCCCCGGTTTACAAACCGGCGGCTCTTGAATGACACATAAGTGGATTCAAAAATCCATCCGCATACACAATAACAATAAAAAATCAGCAGCCACTGATACCAGGTATACCCGTACATAAATATCCATCCTTACAGCATATGTATAAATAATCCGCTTCTTAACTTCGGCTCAAACCAGGTGGACTTCGGCGGCATCAGAAGTCCGGCATCCGCCACATTTAAAAGCTCCTGAATGGAGGTCGGATACATGGAAAATGCAACCGTCATATCCTCTGCCACCCGTTTTTCCAGCTCCTTCAGCCCTCGGATTCCGCCGATAAAATCAATCCGCTTATCGGTTCTGGGGTCACCGATTCCCAGAACCGGACCTAATAAGGCGTCCTGCAGGACCGATACATCCAGTCCCTTCACCGGGTCCTTGCTCAAAACATGCTCTCTGGCCTTTAAACGGAACCAGCTTCCGGCCAGATACATGCCGAACTCGCCCTTGACCACCGGGGCAAATGGAGTGCTTCCTACTTCATTTACCATAAAGTCTTCTGAAATCCGCTTCAGGAATTCCTCCCGGCTCAGCCCGTTTAAGTCCTTCACCACCCGGTTATACGGCATAATCATAAGCTGCTCATCCGGGAATAATACCGACAGGAAATAGTTAAACGGCTCTTTTCCGGTGTATCCCGGATTCTCCTCCCGTCTCTTTAACCCCACCTTCACAGCCGAAGCCGCCCGGTGATGGCCGTCCGCAATATAGGTGGCCGGAACCCTGGCAAATGTCTGCTCAATCCGCTTCACCAGCCCCGGCGCTGCAATCTTCCAGACCTTATGCTCAATTCCGTCATCGGAGACAAAATCATAGATTGGCGTTCCGCCGCAGACCTGATGCACCGTCCGGTCCAGCTCCTCCACCGCCCGGTATGCCAGGAAAATCGGGCCGGTATGGGCGCCGGTGGTATCCACATGGCGGATACGGTCCTGCTCCTTGTCCTCCCTGGTATTCTCGTGCTTCTTCACCACCTGATTCAGATAGTCGTCCACGGAGCTGCAGGCCACGATTCCCGTCTGGCTCCGTCCATCCATCGTGAGCTGATAGATGTAATAGCAGGGCGTCTCATCCTGGAGAAAGGTTCCGTCCTCCATCCGCGCCTGCAGAAGCTCTCTTGCCTTCTCATACACACAATCTGCATAGGTATCCACCTCGTCGGAAAACTGCGTCTCCGCCCGGTCAATGTTTAAAAAAGATAATGGATTCCCCTTTACCGCCTCACAGGCCTCCTTCCGGTTATAAACGTCATACGGAAGCGCTGCCACCTGTGACACCACATCCCTGCCTGGTCTTACTGCCTGAAAAGGTTTTACAACAGCCATCTTTCATTCCTCCTGTTTTTTTATTTTCATATACACACAAATCATTCTGGGTTCAGTTTACCTCATATGTCACTTTTTGTAAATGATTCTGATAGAAAAATCGGATGCTGAAATCTTAATTTTCCAACCAAGAATTTCAGCATCCGAAATTATTATTTTTCCGTCAGAGCCTGTTTAGAAAATGCTCCGGGTTACTTCACTACGCGGACCCGAAGGACGCCCTGAATCTCCTTCAGCTTCTGAATCGTATTCTCCTCCGCCGCATTTTCCAGGTCAAGCAGCGTATACGCGAACTTGTCGCGGCTCTTATTGGTCATATCGGAAATGTTCACATTCTGTTCTGCCAGAATTGCGGTAATCTGTCCGATCATGTTCGGGATGTTCTGGTGCATAACCGCAATTCGGCTGGCCGCGCGGCAGACGCCCATATCGCAGGCCGGATAATTCACGGAATTCTTAATGTTGCCATTCTCCAGATAATCCATCATCTCCTTCACGGCCATCACCGCGCAGTTGTCCTCGGACTCCGCCGTGGAAGCGCCCAGATGAGGAATCGCAATCACGTTCTTCATATGAACCGACTTCGGATTCGGGAAATCCGTCACATAGCGACGAACCTTGCCGGACTCCAGCGCCGCTGCCATAGCATCGTCATCCACCAGCAGGTCTCTTGCAAAGTTTAAAATCACCACGCCGTCCTTCATGGCTGCGATGGTGTCCCCGTTAATCATCTTTTTGGTGGAATCCATCAGCGGCACATGTACGGTAATGTAATCACACTCGGTATAAATGCTGTCTACGGAGGTGATATGCTTCACATCTCTGGAAAGCATCCAGGCTGCATTCACGGAGATATACGGGTCATAGCCATACACATCCATACCCAGGGCCGCCGCCGCGTTGGCAACCTCCGCGCCGATTGCGCCAAGGCCGATCACGCCCAGCTTCTTGCCCTTAATCTCCTGTCCGGCAAATGCCTTCTTGCTCTTCTCCACCGACTTTGCGATGTTCTCGTCCTCCTGGTTGGCCTGGCACCACTGAATGCCGCCCACCACATCTCTGGCCGCCAGCAGAAGTCCTGCCAGAACCAGCTCCTTTACACCATTTGCATTGGCGCCCGGCGTATTAAATACGACCACTCCGGCCTCCGCGCATTTCTCCAGCGGAATATTATTCACGCCTGCGCCGGCTCTCGCAACCGCCAGCAGGTTCTCCGGCAGCTCCATCTCATGCATCGCCGCACTGCGGACTAAGATGCCATCTGCCTCCTTTACCTCATCGGTAAGCTCGTAATTATCAGTAAGCAGCGATGTTCCAAACTTGGAAATCGGATTTAAGCAATGTAATTTCATCGTTTCCATTCCCCCTGACTCAGATATCGGTTTTCCATTTTTCGGTTCGATTCATTCTCCGGTTTCTTCTCTTATTCCACCGGATGCTTGGCCTCGAAGTCCTTCATAAACGCTACCAGCTTCTCCACGCCTTCCATCGGCATCGCATTATAGATGCTGGCTCTCATGCCGCCTACGGTCCGGTGTCCCTTTAAGTTCTCAAGACCGGCCGCCTTTGCTTCCTTTACAAATAAAGCATCCAGGTCCGCATCACCGGTTACGAACGGTACGTTCATCAGAGAACGGTCCTTCTTCTCCACGGTTCCCTTAAACAGCTTGCTGGAATCCAGGAAATCGTATAAAATCTTCGCCTTCTTCTCGTTGTACTCCTTCATTGCAGTCAGGCCGCCCTTCGCCTTCAGCCACTTAAATACCTTGCCGCAGATATAGATGCCGTAGCATGGCGGAGTATTGTATAAAGAACCGGCATCCGCATGGGTCTTGTAGCGGAGCATGGTCGGGGTTCCCGGAAGTACATCTTCCGTAATCAGGTCCTCACGGATAATCACGATTACCACGCCGGCCGGTCCTACATTCTTCTGAACGCCGCCGTAGATGACGCCGTACTTGGTCACATCAATCGGCTCCGATAAGAAGCAGGAAGACACATCCGCAACCAGGGTCTTTCCCTTGGTGTTCGGAAGCTCGTGGTAAACCGTTCCGTAAATCGTATTATTCTGGCAGATATAAACGTAATCTGCATCATCATCAATCGGCAGGTCCGAACAATCCGGTATGTAGGTAAAGGTCTTGTCAGCACTTGAAGCGATGGCATTTGCCGTCCCGTAAAGTTTCGCTTCCTGCCATGCCTTCTTTGCCCACTGGCCGGTGATAATATAATCGCCCACCTTATTCTTGAACAGATTCATCGGTATCATGGCGAACTGCTGGGAAGCGCCGCCCTGCAGGAAGAGCACCTTGTAATTATCGGGAATGTTCATCAGCTCACGCAGGTCTTTTTCCGCGTCGTCAATAATCGTCTGATAAGCCTTAGATCGGTGGCTCATCTCCATCACTGACATTCCGGTACCCTGATAATCCAGCATCTCGGATGCCGCTTCCTTCAGTACCTCCTCCGGTAACACTGCCGGACCTGCTGAGAAATTATACACTCTGCTCATGTTGCTCCCTCCTTGGAAAAAATTATATATTCATAAAGCCCTTGGCTTAAATGATTTTTACTAGTCTATCACTTTTTTCAGAAAATAGCACTACCTTTTTGTCATATTCTATAAATATATTTGTGATATTATCAG
>JAUNPZ010000191.1:0-1754 GCA_030536455.1 Lachnospiraceae bacterium
TTGACAAACCTCAATCCCTTTGCTATGATTGCGGATAGAGCGTCCCGTCCGCAATCATGGCAGGGACGTCTGGTTAAGAGAAAATGGAGGTACCGATGAAATAATGATTCTTGCATAATGATTTTTGAAATCTGAAAATTGGAAGCGAAACAAAGAAGACTGATGATGCAGAGAGCGGTGTTTTTAACAGCCCTCGGAAGGCGCAGGCAGTCTGGTTTGTGTGCTTCGGCAGGAATCACATTCTATCAGGAACCGTAATCGGGAAAATTTTTATATGGGACGTATCAGGTCAGAAGCAGGGCAGAAGTGCGCTGCGCATCGATGTATATCTCCTATCGAAGATTTCAGGCTGCAGGAATGAGAATTCCTGTGGCTTTTTTTGATATTCCTGTGGGCGCATGTTTCACAGGTTGGATTGGAGGTCTTTTTATGTCGATGATACAGGTGACAAATTTAAATTTTACTTATGAGGGCAGTCCGGCGCCGGTTTTTGAAAATGTGTCCTTTCGGATTGATACCGACTGGAAACTGGGTTTTACCGGACGGAACGGACGGGGGAAAACCACCTTTTTAAAGCTGCTGATGGGGGAATATGAGTACCGGGGAAGCATTCAGAGCGATGCGGTATTTGACTACTTTCCCTTTGAGGTGGAAAATCCGGAGATGGATACCATTCTGGTAGCGGGGGAGGTGTGCCCGGATTATGAATACTGGCAGCTTGTGAAGGAGCTGTCCAGACTGCAGGTGGAGGATGAGGTGCTGTTCCGGCCCTTTCGCACCTTGTCCAACGGGGAGCAGACGAAGGTTCTGCTGGCGCTGCTGTTCTTAAAGGAGCAGCATTTCCTGCTGATTGACGAGCCGACCAACCATCTGGATATGGAGGCCAGAGAGGTGGTGGCGGAGTATCTGAGCCGGAAGAAGGGCTTCATCCTGGTTTCCCATGACCGGGCATTCCTGGACCGTGCGGTGGACCATATGCTGGTGATCAATAAGACGGATATCCAGGTGCAGAAGGGCAATTTTTCTTCCTGGTATGAGAATAAGCAGCGTCAGGATTCCTTTGAAATGGAGGAAAATGAACGGCTGAAAAAGGATATCCGGAGGCTTCAGAGCGCGGCGGCCCAGTCCAAACAGTGGGCGGATGATGTGGAAGGAACCAAGCTTGGAAAACGGAATGCGGAGGCCTGTGCGAAGGGGAAATTTATCGGCTCCAGAGCCTATATCGGTGAAAAATCCCGGCGGATGCAGCAGCGCAGAAAGAATCTGGAGCGGCGCCAGGATAAGGCGATTGAGGAGAAATCTGGTCTGCTTCATAACGTGGATACGGCGGAGGATTTGAAGCTGTTTCCGGAGCGGTGGCACCAGGAGCGGCTTGCGGTACTGAAGGATGCGGCGATTTCTTATGGGGAGAAAATGGTGCTGGAGGGAGTGAATCTGGAGATAAAAAGAGGGCAGCGGCTGGTGTTAAAGGGACGGAACGGCTGCGGAAAATCCAGTATCCTGAAGGTGCTGCTGCAGATGAACGGGATGGCAGAGGAGAGGCAGTCTGGGAGTACAGGGGAGATGCACCATGAGAGCACAGGGAAAATGCGCCATGAGAGAACCGTGGTGAAAGCCGGAAACTGCGGCGTCCTCCATTGTGAAGGTGAGACATACATGGGCAATGGCCTGAGGATTTCTTATGTTTCTCAGGATACCTCGAATCTTTCCGGAAATCTTCGGGATTATGCCGTCTCCTGCGGCGTGGAGGAAAG
>JAUNPZ010000191.1:1854-3556 GCA_030536455.1 Lachnospiraceae bacterium
ACCTTTGCCGGGAAGGTGGGAACGGAGGTTTATGAGATATCCGACCGCGGCGGTGAAGGACAAAACTGCGGCAGGATTTTATAATGGTCTGTCCGGAAATGATTTTTGCCTGCATTTCCACGTTTCCTTACGGTCAGCGCAGCAAGTGCGCAGACCTGCGGAGCAGATACTTTCAAACACACTCTGGAATTCGTTGTAATTAAGGGGGTGGAAGTGTATACTGAAGGTAAGGAAGCATTATGGATCAGAAACTGCTGTGAATCATGGACGGTTAAAGGCAGTGAAGCGATGGGGGAGGACAATATGATACACATGGGGAGATTGACGGAAGAGGAGCTGGACCGGGAGGCCTGGGAGCTGACGCGGAAGCTGGTTATGACAGAAAGCACGGACCCTGGGGTTTATGAGGGAAAAATCGGTGAATTTATCTGCCGCTGGTTTGCAGAGCGGGGCATCGAAACGGTGCGGGAAGAGGTGCTGCCGGGACGGTTTAATGTGATGGCGAGAGTCGGAAAGCCGGAGGGAAAAGCGCTGGTTTACATCTGTCACATGGATACGGTCATTCTGGGAGAAGGCTGGACCGAGGGCCGGGGGCCATTGGACGGAGTCGTGGAAATCACAGGAGACAGACTACAGGATGACCGGGAAGAAAAGGAAGTCCTGCCAAATGGCGGAACCGCTCCGCTGACCGGCGGCAGGGAACGAAGGACCGGGCGGCTGTACGGCAGGGGCGCCTGCGATATGAAATCCGGTCTGGCCTGCGCGATGGTTTCATTCGCCTGGGCGGCGGACTGGTTTTTCAGAGAGGATGACCGCGCTCAGGAAAGCGAAGGATGGAAGACAGATGGCCGAAAGACAGATTGCCAGAGGGCAGAAGGCCGGAATGCAGATGGCCGGAAACCGGGCAGAAGAGTCCCGGAACATCAGGAACTGCCGGAAAGCCTGGTTTTCATCGGAACGGTGGATGAAGAAGATTTCATGCGGGGCGCGGAGGCGGCAATCCGGTCCGGCTGGGTGAAGCGGGAGGACTGGGTTGTGGATATGGAGCCGACAGATGGTCAGATTCAGGCATCCCACAAGGGCCGGGTATGGTTTGAACTGAACATCAAAGGAGAGGCGGCTCATGCAAGTATGCCGTGGAAGGGAGCCGATGCAATCGCGGGCATGGCGGAAGCGGTCTGCCGCATTCGAAAGGAGATTGCCGCCTGTCCGGCCCATCCGGAGCTGGGGATTTCAACGGTGACGTTCGGACAGATTACCGGTGGTGTCCGGCCTTATGTGGTGCCGGAGTCCTGCACCGTCTGGATTGATATGCGGCTGGTTCCTCCGATGGATCAGGAAGGGGCCGAGCGGGTGGTTCGGGCCGGAATCCAGGCGGCAAAGGAGAATGTGCCGGGAACCGACGGAAACTATCTCATTACAGGAAGCCGGCCTTATGTGGAACGGGATGAAAATTCCGGTCTGCTTGCCGCCCTTTTGATATCCTGTGAGCGGATTACCGGACGTCCGGCAGAGATTGGCCCATTTCCGGGTTACACGGATACGGCTGTAATTGCCGGAATTTTGAAAAATCACAACTGCATGTCCTATGGACCGGGCAGCTTGTCTATGGCACATAAGCCGGATGAATATGTGGACCGGGAGGGTGTAGTCCGCTGCCGCAGGGTGTTCTGCGATTTGGCGGGATGGATAGGCAGGGAAA
>JAUNPZ010000045.1:0-15093 GCA_030536455.1 Lachnospiraceae bacterium
AGGGCCAGGTGTTCGGAATCGGCTGCAAGATTTTTACGATTGCAGGACCGGTAATCCTGTTCGGAGTGCTGACGAGCTGGGTGCTGGGCGTGGGGTACTGGGTTGGACAGGCGATGGGACTGTTTGGGTGACGGAATGACTGGCTTTTACTAGAAAATGAGAATGCCGCGACAAGGAGGCGCAAGAAGATGAATATGGATATCGGAGAGGGCGCGAAGGATGTGCCAATCGGATTTGGTTTAAGCCTTGCCATGAATGAGCATGCGATGGAGCGATACAGCCAGATGACGGAAATGGAGCGGAAGAACTGGCTTTTGCAGGCAAGGCAGGTGAAATCGAAGGCAGAGATGGAAAAGTTGGTGAACCGGATGTGACGGTGGTTTGCGGATGATGCAAAAACCAGCCATGAAAGGAGAGTTGACATACTGCGGTATGATAACTCTCCTTTTAAATTGCGAAAAAAGTGAAAATAGGTACAAGACACAAAAATATATTGTAAAAAATGACGCTGAACACAAAAGTTCGTTGTATTTTTTGCAATATACGGTTATACTATAGATATCACGAACTTGGAGGGATGTTTATGTATCGATTTGCAATGGAGAGTCTTTATAAATGGAAAGCGAACAGATACCGTAAGCCTCTGATCATCGAGGGTGCCCGTCAGGTGGGAAAAACCTGGATTATGAAAGAATTCGGTAAAAATGCTTATAAGGACACCGTATATATTAACTTTGATTCAAATTCTCATATGGCAGAACTATTTGCTTCTGATTTCAATACGAATCGTTTGATTATGGGACTGGAGCTATATGCCGGTCGAAAGATTGATCCGGATAATACATTGCTGATTTTTGATGAGGTACAGGAAGTTCCGAAAGCATTGTCAAGCCTCAAATACTTTTATGAGAATGCGCCGCAGTATCATATTGTTTGTGCAGGTTCATTACTTGGGATTGCATTGCATAGCGGAACTTCCTTTCCAGTCGGAAAGGTGGATTTTTTAAAGCTTTACCCGTTGTCCTTCCGGGAGTTTTTGATGGCGACAGAGAAGGAGCAGTTTGCTGAGCTTTTGGACAGCCGAGACTTTTCGATGATTTCTGCTTTTAAGCAAACCTATATTGACGCTTTGAAACAGTATTACTATGTGGGCGGAATGCCCGAAGCGGTAGTACATTTTTCTGAAAATAAGGATTTTAATGAAGTGCGGGAAATTCAGAAACGGATTCTTGCTGCGTATGAACAGGATTTTTCAAAGCATGCCCCGAATGAAATCGTTCCGCGGATTCGAATGCTATGGAACAGTATACCTTCTCAGCTGGCAAAAGAGAATAAAAAATTTATTTATGGGCTTGTTCGGGAAGGTGGAAGGGCAAAGGATTATGAAACTGCGATTATGTGGCTCTCGGATTGCGGTCTGGTTCATAAAATAAGCCGTGTGAATATACCAAATCTTCCTTTGAAGGCATATGAAGATTTAAAAGCATTTAAATTGTTCCTTGTTGATGTCGGATTACTTGGATGCATGACCGGTCTGCGCCAGAAGACACTTTTGGAGGGGAACGGTTTATTTGTTGAATTTAAGGGAGCCTTAACGGAGCAGTATGTCCTGCAGCAGCTGATAACCGTTCCGGAATTGAATACCTATTATTACACCAATGACAGAGGGTCCTGTGAAATTGATTTTTTAATCGATACAGGCGAAACGGTTGTGCCGGTAGAGGTTAAGGCCGAGGAAAATCTTCGCGCAAAGAGCCTGCGGACATATCAGGACAAGTTTAATCCGGAAATTTCCATTCGAACTTCCATGTCCGATTATCGGAAAGAGGAATGGTTATTAAATCTTCCGTTGTATGCGGTTGAAGAGATTCTGGGATGCTGGTAAGCCGGATGCTGATGCAGAATGAACTGCCGGTAGCAGCCATGCAGATAACCATTGCTAACTGCAGGAACTGCATATATAATGGAAGGATAAGCAGAAAATAAGCAGAAAAAGGATATGAAGAAAGAGGATTCCTATGAATTTCAATGGTTCACCAATCATGGAAACAGCTTACCTGACGGCGCAGAATGCCCGTCAGTACCGCATGATTATGCGTCTGTTTTTCCGCGAATATGAGAAGATGCATTTTCAATTGTATAAGGAAGATGTGCTGGAATTGCTGCATCAGCAGGAGGAGTTTGAAAATTATACGATGCAGCAGCTTATGCAGGATTTGGAAGCGCTGGTGGGGTGGAAGAACCTGACTCCTCTGCAGGACCCACGGAAGGTATATACGATTGCCGATTATAAAAACAAGCAGTTTCGCTATACGATGTCGGAATATGCGGTGGAAGTAGAACGTTTGACGGTGCGTCTGGAAAATCTATTCCTGGAATCCGGGAATTTATCCACGAATCTGTTCCTTCGTCTGGAGGAAAATCTGTCTGAGGCAGAGCGAATCGAAAGCCGGAGCGGAAAGGAAATCAATGAGTGGTGGAGCAATCTGCAGGAGGATTTCAAGAGACTGAATCAGAACTATCAGGATTATCTTCGTGAATTCTATTCCGGAAGAGCGGAAAAGCTTCTGAAATCGGTAGAGTTTATCGTACATAAAGACCGTTTTATTGCATATCTGAAGGAATTTGTACAGGAACTGCAGATTCATTCCAGCCGTATTGCCGGAATCCTGGATAAAAATGCAGCAAGCATCGAAACCTCTCTTTTGGATAAGGTGGTGCAGAGTGAGCTGGAGATTCCACATACCCGTTCGGAGCGGGAGGAGAATCGGGAGGAACGGATCCGGGAGCAGATATTTGGAAAATGGGATTCCCTGAAACGCTGGTTTATGCCGGTGGGCGGAAGAGAGAGCGAGAGCAGCAAGGTGCTGGAGATTACCAATGATATCATCCGCAATATCATCCAGAATGCGGCGCTGATCGTACAGCTTCAGAACTGGGGCGTCAGCCGGAAGGAGGATTATCGGAATATGCTGCGGATGTTCGTAAACTGCGAGGACATGGAGGAGGCACATCGATTGTCGGCCCATGTGTTCGGAATCCAGCAGATTGAGCATTTCCGGATTCGGGATGAGCGGGAGACCGACAGTATAAACCGAAGCGTCTATGAAGAACCGGCAGCCGGAGTTCTGTTAAAGCCCCACACCCGTGCCTATAAAGAGCGGAAGGAGCGGGGCGGCTTTTCCGACAAGTCACTGGAAAAGCTTTCGCAGCGCATGGAGTATCTGAAACAGATAGAGAAGGAGCGGACGCAGATGCTGCGATATGTGAAGGACGGAATCCTGGATGTCAGCCGGATTGAGGAGACCGTTCCGGAAGCCGTCCGTATCACCCTGCTCCGTTGGATTTCCCAGGCAGCCTTAAATGGAGATGGAAAAGGAAGGACGGAGTACGGACAGGTTTTTGTTCTGAAAAAACGGGAAGGAAGCTGCATTTTGAAATGTGAGGATGGAGATTTGCGGCTTCCGGCTTATGTATTGGAGTTTATATATGAATGAGATCGTAACATTGCTGGAGAATTACTGGGTCTGCCGGGAGCAGGACCGGGAACAGTATAACCGGGTAAAAAAAGATATTCCGAAGTTTCAGAAATTCATCCGGGAACAGCTTGGATGGAAGCTGTTGAGTAATGAACATATGCTGAAGCTGGAGAAGATACCGGCTCATGCGGAAAGCTTTATGGGAATCCAGGAATTTCAGGACATCCGCGATTACGCGATCCTGTGCATCGTTTTGATGTTTCTGGAGGATAAGGAGGAGCAGGAGCAGTTCCTTTTGTCGGAGCTGATCAGCTATACCGGTGTGCAGCTTCAGAAATGGATGGAGGTGGACTGGAACTCGTTCTCCCAGAGAAAGTCCATGGTGCGGGTCCTGCAGTATGCGGAGCGGCTTTCGATGCTTCGTGTTTATGATGGAAACAGCGAGCGGTTAAGCCAGGAAATCGGCCAGGAGGTTCTCTATGAGAATACCGGGCTGTCCCGCTATTTTGCCACCGGATTTCCTTTTGATTTAAAGGAATATTCCGGATGGAGGGATTTTGAGAAGGAGCCGCTGGAAGAGCTGGAGGCGGACCGGGGACATGTCCGGGTCAATCGTGTGTACCGCCGTCTTACTGCCTGCCCGGCCATGTACTGGGAGAATAATGAGGATGCCGATTCGCTGTATCTGAAGAACCAGAGGCAGTGGGTGGAAAAATATATGGAGGAGAATCTGGGCGGCCGTCTGGATATCCACCGGAACGCGGCCTTCTGGGTGCTTGGAGAGGCGGAGCATTATGGGAGCATTCATCCGAGAGAGGCTCAGCTTCCGGAGGTGGTCCTGCTTCTGGGCGGCCTGATCCGGGAAAAGACGGAGCAGGGCATCCTGGAGCCGGGAAGTGATGGAAAGATAAAGCTTTCCAGGGAGGCCTTTGCCGGGCTGCTCATGGAGTGCCGGGAGAACTGGCGCGAGGCCTGGAGCAAGGAATACCGGGAGATGGAGGATGGCCGTCTTGCGGCCGCAGTGGAAAAATATATGCGGGACTGGATGATGCTGGAAGAGGATGACGGACAGCTCCTTTTGTGTCAGGCTGCGGCAAAGCAGTTTGGTTTTTATCCGCCGGATTATCAGAATACAGGAGAGAAGAGCCGATGAGCGAACGATGGAAAATGAACCGGATGGGATTTGTGAATTTCTGGTTATATGATGAGGAGGTTTTTGAATTTGAGGATGGCAGACTGCTTCTGCGGGGACAGAATGGTTCCGGAAAGTCGATTACGACCCAGAGCTTTATTCCGTTCATCCTGGATGGAGACCGCACGCCCAGCCGCCTGGACCCCTTCGGCTCCAGCGACCGGAAGATGGACTACTATTTCCTGGGCGACGGGGAAAAGGAGGAATCAACCGGATATCTTTTTCTGGAATTTAAGAAGGAGTCAACCGGACAGTACCGTACCATCGGAATCGGACAGCGCGCCAGACACGGTGCGTCGATGACCTTCTGGGGATTTGTGCTGAAGGATGGGAGACGGATCGGATATGATCTGAATCTGTATAAAGAGGTGGGAAGCACCAGACTTCCGTACTCCAAGGCGGATTTGAAGAAGCTTTTGGGAGCGGATACTCCTTTTACCGATTCTCCGAGGGAGTACAAGGAGATGGTAAATAAATATATTTTCGGGTTTCGCAGAATGGAGCAGTATGAGCAGTTTATCCGCCTGCTTGTCAAGGTGCGCGCGCCGAAGCTTTCAAAGGAGTTTAAGCCAACCAAGGTGTATGAGATATTAAATGAGTCCCTTCAGACGCTGACCGATGAGGAGCTGCGCGCCATGGTCGATGCCATGGAGAAGATGGACTCCATTCAGAACAATCTGGAACGGTTAAAGGCGGCACAGAAGGACGCGCAGATTATCCAGAACGAGTATACGAGGTACAACCAGTTTATGCTGGCCAGGAAGGCGAAGAATTATCTGGAGGCCCGGGAACGGGTGGAAAACCTGACCTGGAAGGCGGAAGCGGAGGAGGAAAAGAGACGGCAGCTTGGTCAGGAGGAAGAGGAAAAACGAGAGGGCCAGAGCCGGGCGGAGCAGAGACAGAAGCTGGCAGAGGCAGAGCTGGAAAGCCTGAAGGAAACGGATCTGGATACAGTTTCTGAGCGCCTGTTCAAGAACCAGACGCAGGCGAATACACTGGAATCGGAGAAGAAAAGGTGGGAGGAAAAGGCAGAGGAGGCCAGGGAGCATCTGCAGGAGACCGGGCGGAGGCTTCGGGATTATGAAGGGAAGACGGAGGATATCCGGGCCCAGCTGAAGCGTGAGCGGGAGGAGCTGGAGGAGAGCCAGAAGGTTCTCCAGTTTGACGGCCATGAGGAGATTTCGCTTAAAATCAGCCGTGAGGATGCATCCGGCATGGATGAGATTTCGGAAAAGCTTCGTCTGCAGAAGCAGAAAATCGCAGAAGGATTGAAGCAGTTAAAGGAGCAGGAGGAGATCGAACGGCAGTATGACGGCGCGGTGGAAAGGACAGCCGGATGCCTGGCGCAGACTGTAAAAAGAGAAGCCGAGCTGGAGCGGCTGTCGGAACAGGAAGAGCGTGTCCGGGATGCATGGATTGAAGCGTGCTATGAGATGCCGAAACGAAATCAGGAGTTTCTTCCAGAGAGCCGTTTTTTGAAGCTGCTGGAGAAGCAGATTCTGGATTATCAGGGCCGGAAGGATTACGCAGAGCTGTCCAAATGCCTGGCGCCCTGTATTGAGCAGCACCGCAGTACGCTTTTGAATCTGCAGAATCAGAACGCCCTGGAGCTGGAGCGGATTCGTCTGGAGGCAGAGGAGAAAAGAAGAGAGCTGAAAACGCTTCAGGAGCAAAAGGAATGGGAGCCGGAACGGACGGAAAAGCGGAAAAATTCCAGAGAAAAGCTGACAGAAGCCGGAATTTCCTGGGTTCCCTTTTATCGTGCGGTGGAGTTTTCACCGGAGCTTTCCGGGCCGGAGAAAAATCTTCTGGAGGAGCAGATGAAGGATGCCGGACTGCTGGATGCGCTGGTGGTCGCGCGCAGTGACTGGGAGCGGATTCGGAAGGAATTCCCGGAGTATGCGGATATCATGCTCTGCGCTCCGGCACAGGAAGATGCGGCTCCGTTTACAAAGCTGATTCCGGGTGAGGAGCTGCCGGAAGGCCTGAAGAAGGAGACGGAATACATTCTGCGGGCCATTTCAGAAGGTGCAGCAGAGGTCATAATCCGGCCGGACGGATGCTTTCGAAGCGGTCTTCTGGAGGGACGAAGCCTGGGAATGGAGGAGTCCTCCCTGATCGGCCATCTGGCGAGAATGCGCAGAAGGGAACAGCAGCTTGCCGTTCTGACGCAGGAGCTTGCCGCTGCTGGAGAGCGGGAAGCACAGGCAGAGGAAGCGCGGGACGTCTTGGAAAAGCGGCGGGGGATTCTGGAACAGGAATATGCGCAGATTCCCGGAAGCGAGGGCTTAGACGGAGTCCTGGAAGAGAAAAAAGAATGCAGATGGTATCTGGAGAAGGAGCAGAAGGAACTGAAGCAGGCGCAGCAGGAGGAGGCCGAGCTGAAACGGAAAAAGGAGCAGTGCTTCCAGCAGATGCTCCGAATCGGGAGAATGCTTCCTTATGCCAGAACCTGCGCGGCCTATGAGGAAGCAGAGGAGGCCGCAGGAGAATATCAGGAAATCTGGCAGCGAACGGCAAGAGAAATCCAGAACCTGTGCCATCAGAAGGAGCTGCTTCTCAGCGAGAAGGAAAAAGAAGAGCAGTATGAAGAAAATCAGGATACGGCGCTCTGGGAATCACGGGAAAGGCGGGACAAGCTGGAGGTGCTGGCGGTTAAAATCCGCGAGGACGAGGAATTCCTGAATCGTCCGGAAAACCGTCAGCTTGCGAATCGGCTGAAAGAGCTTCGGACCGAGAAGGAGACTCTGGTCCGGACGCTTCAGGAGCTGAGAGAAAGACTGGCTGTCATTCAAAGTGAAAAAGCAGCGTCAGAACAAAATCTGAAGGAGAAAAAAGAAGAATTATCAAAAGAAATCGAAATCGAAACGTATCTGCGGATGTACTTTGAGGAGGAGCTGAACCTGGGGCTCATCCTGGAGCGGGAGGACCGTTCCATAAAGGAATGTGCGGAAAAAGCGCTGGGTGTTCTGCGAGAGAGTGACCGGAACCGGGAGCCGGGCGCGCTGGCCGATTCGCTCTATCAGGTTTACCACAAGTACACCGGAAGTCTGCGCAATTACGGAATCATGATGGAGGAGTGCTTCGCAGAGGGGGCAAAGGACGGCCGGTCTCTCAGAAAACGGCAGCGGATTGTCTCGGTCTGGAATGGGAAGCGGCTGTATTTTGCCCAGTTCTGTCAGACGCTCCGGAATTCCATCGAGGAGACGGAGCTTTTGATCCAGGAAAAGGACCGGGAGCTTTTTGTGAATATTTTATCCAGAACCATAAGCCAGCAGCTTACGGAGCGGATTGCAGAAAGCCGTCAGTGGATTGCGGATATGTCCGAATTGATGAAGCAGATGGATACGTCCATGGGACTCAGCTTTTCTCTGGACTGGAAGCCGAAGACGGCAGAAAACAGTCAGGAGATGGATACGCAGGAGCTGGAAAAGCTGCTGCGCAGGGACCAGAAGCTTCTGAGCCCGGAGGATGTGGAACGGGTGGCCGGACATTTCCGCAGTCGTGTCCGGACGGAGAAGCAGAAGGTGGAAGAAAACGGCGGAATGGTCAATTATATGGATTTGGTCCGGGATGCCCTGGATTACCGGAAATGGTTTGAGTTTCAGATGTCCTATTACCGGAATCAGGAAGGAAAGAAGACTCTCACCAATGCTGCGTTTAATAAATTCAGCGGAGGTGAAAAGGCGATGGCCATGTATGTTCCGCTGTTTGCCGCAGTCAGCGCCCAGTACCAGAAGTCGAACCGGACGGACCTGCCGCGCATCATTGCCCTTGACGAAGCCTTTGCCGGTGTGGACGATAAGAATATCAGAAGTATGTTCCAGTTAGTGGGAACCCTGGATTTTGATTACATCATGAATTCCCAGGCAATCTGGGGCTGTTATGAAACCGTTCCGGCGCTCCGCATCTCAGAGCTTCACCGTCCGGCGGATGCCCAGGTGGTAACGGTTATCCACTATACCTGGAACGGACATGAGAGGATATTAAATGAACAATAAAAAGGAGTGCGCCGCATATTTCCGGGAAAATCAGGAGTACCGCCGGATTTTTGCCGCCATGCGGAAAAAGTGGGAAAGTCTGGGACGGACGGCAGGCAATGTAACGCTTACCCAGGCAACCAAGGAAGAAAGATGCGGGCTGGAGCGGTTATTGGGGATTTCCATGCCGGAGGGCCGGATTACTTTTTCTCTTCCCCAATTTGAACAGGCGCTGCAGGAAACCAGATATGCCGGAGTGACGCTTCCGCAGCTTCTGGAGGAATACTATGGAGAAGCTCTGGTAAGCAGCCGGGAGAAAAAGAGGCAGGAGAAGGACCGGGAGCAGGAGTTCTGGGGGACGCTGGAAGCCCGGCTGATGCAGGACCGCCCGGAGTATGAGGAATGCATTTCCTGGCTTCGCGAGATGCAGGAACAAAAGTCGGGCGGTTATAGCACATTGATGAAGGAATATCGAAAATCGGAGGAGGATGCCCGGAAGCTGGTTTGGCAGATTGCGGAGTGCCTGCGCCTGTGCCGGACCGATGGGAAAACCGATAAGGAATTCCGGGGCGAGGGAGTCCGTCTGGCGGTTCTGGCCGCTCAGACAACGGGCAATCCCCATGCGCTGGACCGGCAGTCCGCGGCCGGAACCCTGTTATCCTGCGCTCTCTGCAGACGCAGCGGATGGGGCTTTCCGCAGAATGCCAGACTTTGGAAAGAACTTTATGAGAAAAACGGGATTCTGGTGGACGCGCTTTCCAGCACAATCGCGGCTTATGGCATCCATCTTGAGACAGCAGACGGCCTCCATCCGGCTTATGAGGGCTATCTTCAGAGAAAAGAACCCTGTGTCATTACCCTGGCGAATCTGGAATCGGTCCGGCGGGCTTACGGGGAATCGAAGCATATCTACATCGTGGAGAATGAAATGGTTTTCAGTGAACTGCTGGAGGCGGTTTCGTCATTCCCGGTTACGCTGCTCTGCACCTCCGGACAGCCGAGAACGGCAGCCTATCAGCTTTTCGAGCTGCTTGCCGGTGACGGAGTCCGGTTTTATTACGCCGGTGACATGGACCCGGAGGGCCTGGATATCGCGGAGCGTATCTGGCGGAGCTTTCCCGAACAGGTTCATATCTGGAGAATGAGCAGGAGCGATTACGAAAAGGCGATGTCGGAGGAGCCGATACCGGAACGAAGACTTGAAATGTTAAAAAACCTGACCCATCCGGAGCTTAGGAAGACGGCCGAACAGATTTTAAAGCATAAAAAAGCAGGATATCAGGAGCTGCTGCTGGAAGATATGCAGAGGGACATCCGGTTCCATGAAAACTGCCTTGACAGGAGGGACGGAAATTGATATGAGAAGTTTTAAGGAAGAGCAGATCGGGGCGCTGGCGCCAGGCGCCAACGCTTTGGCGAACGCCAGGAAAATATCCTCCGGCGGCGGGTTTATCTCCCGGCTCCGCTCGGAGGACGATACCTTTTATATGGGTATCTGCAAGGGCAGCGGAAAGTCGGATTATGTGGTGTCTGCGGACTTTGTGGACGAGGAGAACCCGGTATTCCGCTGCAACTGTCCCAGCAGGCAGTTCCCCTGCAAGCACAGCCTTGCGCTGCTGTTTGAGATCGCAGCGGGGAAGGAATTCACGGTTGGGGATATCCCGGAGGATATCCGGAAAAAACGGGAGAAGAAAGAGGCAAGAGAAGCGAAAAAGGCATCAGCAGCAGAGGAAAAGCCGAAGAATCCAAGGGCCGGAAAGGCGGCCAGAACGAAGAAGATACAGAAGCAGCTGGAAGGACTGGAGCTTTTAAGGCAGGCAGTGAGCGGCCTTTTGAATACCGGGCTTTCTTCGATGGGAAGCATATCCTTAAAGTCCTACCGGGAACTGGCAAAGCAGCTTGGAGATTATTATCTTCCGGGGCCGCAGGCCGGCTTAAACCGGCTGATTCTGGAGGTGGAGGCCTTTCAGAAGGACCAGGACCAGAGCCATTATCACCGGGCAGTGGAGGTGTTAAAAAAGCTTCACGGACTGGAAAAGAAGGCCGATGTTTACCTGCGGGAGAAGCTTAAAAAGGAGGACCCGGAGGTGGATGGAGACGTTCTGTACGAGGAGCTGGGCGGCATCTGGAAGCTGGAGCAGTTAAATGCTCTGGGACTGAAAAAAGAGAATGCCCGCCTTCTGCAGTTGTCCTTTCAGGTGATTTTTGATGCGGCAAAGAAGGAATATGCAGATACCGGCTGGTGGGCCGATCTGGACAGCGGTGAGATTTTCTGCACCTGCAATTACCGCCCGGTACGCGCGTTAAAATACATCAAACAGGAGGATTCCTGCTTTGATTTGGTCCGGATTCCATGTTTACTCTGTTATCCGGGCGGAATGAACCGGAGGGTGCGCTGGGAGAATGCGGGATACGAAACGACCGGACCGGAGCATTGGAACCGGCTGAAGGAGCTGGCATGGCAGGAGATCCGCCCGGCGGTAAAAGAGGCAAAAAATGAGCTGAAAAATACCTTGTCGGAGGATTTCTGCGGGATGCTTTTGGCATTTTCCCGGATTGGAAATGCAGAGACGGAAAAGGGAAGCTGCATGGTGGCGGAAGACCGGACTGGATGCCGGATTGAGCTTCGGAACCGGCCGGGAGAGGAGGATACCCTGACGGCGCTTACCTGTCTGGCGGAGCCGGAGCTGTTAAGGAATCAGGCGCTGTTTGGACGGGTGTATTATGATCCTTCGGACCGGAGCATCTGCATGTCGCCTCTCAGCATCGTATCGGACCGGGGCATTGTAAGATTTTTGTTTTAGTACATCGGGGTGATTTGCAGGCGAGGTACTAGAAAGATAAAGGAGCAGTTTTATGAATATAGAAGCCGTATATGAATTGCGTGAACGCCTGGAATATGCCGCTGTCGCCGGTGTGAATCTGATTGGAGAGGATTTCCGGCTGGAGCGGGCTGCGGGGCAGTTAAAGCCGCTTGCCGGAGTATCGCCAGTATTTCAGAAAATAGACAGCATGACAGAGAAGCTGCTTGCTGCAGACTGCCCGGACCGGGCCGGTCTTCTGCTGGATATCCTGTCCCTTCTGGATGCGGTGCTTTGTACCCAGGGAGGCCTTCAGAAGGAGGGGAAACTGCAGGAGCTTTCGCTTTCCGGACCGGCTGGCGGCGGGTATCAAAACATTCCCTACAGCCGGATGGCTCCGGTGCTGGAGGCATTTGACAGTACCGGAAGCGGGCGGTATGCCGTGCTCCGCCAGGCGCATCAGGAAGATGCGAAGCTGTTTGAGGACTACCGGATTGTCAGGCGGATGGTGAAGGCGCTGGGAGACAGCTACGGAGAGCTGGCGGATATGATGGCGTTCTGGCTGAAGCAGAAGGGGATGACGGTGGTCCCCCTTTTGAAGCAGGGTTTTCAGGCGGACGGAAAGAAAGAGATGGCCCGTAGGCTTCAGGTAATTGAAGCCGTGGCCGGAAGTGGGGAGAATGAGTTCTACCGGGCGGCATTAAATGGAAGCCGAGAGGTGAAGGAGGCGGCCATCCGGGCGCTGCGGCATGAGAACGAAAACCTGCCCCTTCTTCTGGATTTATTGAAGTCAGAGAAGGGAAAATTAAAGGATACCGTGAAGAGGGCGCTTGCCTGTATGGACGAACCGGAGGCGGAAGGCTTCTGGAAGGAGGCCATGAAGAAAAATGAGCTGGAGGGCGCTTCTTATCTGGCTGATTCCCGGACCGACTGGGCCTCCGATTTGATTGCGGAAAGCCTGGAGAACTGGTTTAAAGAGTATGAGGAGAAGCCAAAGGACCGCTCCCTGACACAGATCAGCCAGAGCGCGGAGGAGCGGGCCGCGCAGAATGAAAGGCTGAATCAGCTATGGCGCGGGGCAGTCGGAAAGCATTCCGGGCGGCTCTGCGCCTGCTATGAAAAGGTGAACAAACGTCTGCCCAGGGAGACCCGGATTGTCTTATATGATTCGCTGATGATGAATCCACATCCGTCCCTCTGCCAGGTGGCGGAAGCTCTGTACGAGCAGCAGGGAGCAGAGGCGCTGGGGCCCGTATTTCTGGCCTCCCTGCTTACACGCAGCAAGGAGGAAACCTTTGAGCGGTTTGGTGAATTTTTAAAGCCGGCCGGGACCTTTAAAAAGCTGTTTGGAAAGACGGAAAATCCGGCTGGATTGTTTGAGATTTTTAAGAAGCTGCAGTATTCGGAAGAGAAAAAATGCTATCAGATATCCTGCTTTGCGGTCTCCGATACAGATGTATATAATCCGGTTACGCACACCATAGAAGGCACCCGGCTGGAGGCCGGACTGGACCTTCGGTGGTATCCTCTCCTTCTGCAGTATGAGGGCCAGACAGACAAAATCTGGAAGCTGAACTGGTCCGAGTATGGCAATGGATATATGGAAATGATGGCGGGTCTGTACCGCCCGGATGTGCCCAAGCTGCAGGAGCCTTACGGGGAATTTTTCTATCGGAATGCCCGGTCCGGAGGCGCGAAAACGGCCGATATCCAGATGCTGAAGCGCTGCGGCTGGACCAGATACGAGGGGATTTTAGAAGGGACGCTGGCGGATATCAAGCGTGCCGGAAAATGAACCGAAACAGTGAACCGAAAAGGGAACCGAATGGAGGAACGTATGGAAGAACAGAATGTGCAGAGGCTGCCGGCGGAGCAGCTTTTCCAGAACGAAATCGATGCGCTGATCGCAGAGGAAAAATATCCGGTACCGGCCGGATGGCGGATGTCGCCCCGGTCAGTGCTTACCTATATATGCGGCGGCCGGGCCGGAGGAGTGGAGATCACGCCAAAGTATATCGGTCATAAAAGACTGGTGGAGATTGCCATTTCCACGCTGGTGACAGACCGGGCGCTGCTTCTGATCGGCGAGCCGGGAACGGCAAAATCCTGGCTGTCCGAGCATCTGACGGCGGCAATCAACGGGGACTCCACCTGTGTCATCCAGGGAACGGCGGGAACCACGGAGGAGCAGATCCGCTACTCCTGGAATTACGCCATGCTGATTGCCGGAGGACCATCCAGGGAGGCCATGCTGCCAAGCCCGATCTACCGGGCCATGGAGCGGGGAACCATCGCCCGTGTGGAGGAAATCTCAAGATGTGCTTCGGAGGTGCAGGATGCGCTGATTTCCATATTGTCCGAAAAGCGGATCTCCGTGCCGGAGCTGGGAATCGAGGTTCCGGCCAGGAAGGGCTTCTCCATCATCGCCACGGCAAACACCAGAGACAAAGGGGTGAATGAAATGTCCGCGGCATTAAAGCGGCGTTTCAACATCGTCGTGCTTCCGGCGCCGGAGAGCCTGGAAGAGGAGATGCATATCGTAAAGACCAGGGTCGGCCAGCTTGCGGATAACCTGGATTTGAATGCCGGGCTTCCGGAACAGGAAGTAGTGGAGAAGGTCTGCACGATTTTCCGGGAACTGCGGGCCGGCATGACATTAGACGGAAAACAGAAGTTAAAACCACCGTCCGGCGTACTGTCTACGGCGGAGGCCATTTCCCTTCTTGCAAACAGCATGGCGCTGGCGGGAAGCTTTGGGGACGGCCAGATTACGGACTGTGACCTGGCGGCGGGACTGCAGGGCGCGGTGGTCAAGGATGAGGACAAGGACGGGAAGGCCTGGGAGGAATACCTGGAAAATATCATGAAGAAGCGGGGTTCGAAGTGGCTTTCTCTTTATCAGGAGTGCAAGGAGCTGAACCATTCATGAAAGCAGAAATAAGGGCGGGCAGACCGTATGTGTTTGGAATCCGCCATCTATCACCGGCAGGCGCCTGGTATCTGCGTCAGGTTCTGGATGAGAGGAAGCCGGAGCTGATTCTGGTGGAAGGCCCATCGGATTTTAATGAACTGATGGAGGAGCTGGCCTCGCCGGAGGTGCAGCCGCCGTTTGCGGTAATGGCTTATACGAAAGCGCTTCCTGTGCGCACGATTTTATACCCCTTTGCCGTCTATTCCCCGGAATATCAGGCCATCCGCTGGGCGGCGGAGCATCACTGTCCGTGCCGGTTCTGCGATTTGCCGTCGGAGGTGTTTCTGGGGCTGGAGGAGGCGCGGGAGAAGAGAAGGGCGGATAAGGAACCTCTGGGGAATGAAACGCCGCAGAGCGGGCCGTTGGAAGAGGAGAACCCCAATGCTTTTGTATATCGAAGTCTGGACAAACTTTCAGAGGACGGAAGCCACGAAACCTTCTGGGAACGGACCATGGAGCATGCCGCCGACTGGGAGGGCTATCAGAGAGGCGCTGCGGAGTTTGGGCGCTCCCTGCGCAGCCTGACACTGGGAAATTCCGTGGAGGATGCGGAGAATCTGGTGCGGGAAGCCTATATGAGCAGGGTGATTCAGGATGCGGCGGCAGAGGGCGTCCCTGTGGAAAAGATTCTGGTGGTGACCGGCGCTTACCATGTGGATGGGATTCTGCG